>NZ_JBVING010000014.1:0-261704 GCF_055579465.1 Streptomyces sp. NPDC032745
TCCCCCACAAAAAAGAAAAAAAAATAGAAGAAAAGACCCCACCCCCCCCCCCCCCCCCCCCCCCCCCCCCCGCTTCCCGGGCGGCCCCGTCACGGCCGCCCGGGGCTCGGTCCTGCCGGAACCGGCCCGACCCCGCATGAGCGGCGCGGACAGCCGGCCCTATTCGTCGCCGTCGCTGCTTCCGCTGCTCCTGCTGCCGCCCCGCCGTCCGTTCTTCTGGAGGCCGCGCGCCACCGCCGCGACGCCGAGCGTCACGCTCGCCACGATGCGGACCCAGCGCGGCCCGCCGCGTTCCGCCCACACCACGCTGACGGCCCCGCCGACGGCGGCAGCCACGAGCAGCAGGAGTACGAAGGTCATCTTCCCCGCCTCTTGTACGTGTCGAGGGCGCGCCCGACACAGAACCGCCCCGGACCGATGAAGGCGGTTCGGGGCGGAAGTGGCAGACGAGCCGGCCTGTACGCCGGGTTCTGTCTCCCGGTGACCTCGCGGTCGCCGGGGAGACGGCCATCCATCTAGGACCGGCGTTGCCGCCGGCCTCGTGCGGTCTACCCGCGAACTCGGGCGGGCAGCCCTCAAGCGTTCGCGCAGAGCCGTCCGAAGACGGCTCCTCTTGACCTTGCTCCGGGTGGGGTTTACCTAGCCGCCTGGGTCACCCCAGGCGCTGGTGGTCTCTTACACCACCGTTTCACCCTTACCGAGGGCCGAAGCCCCCGGCGGTCTGTTTTCTGTGGCACTGTCCCGCGGGTCACCCCGGGTGGGCGTTACCCACCACCCTGCCCTGTGGAGCCCGGACGTTCCTCGGCGGGATCCGGGGATCCCGACGCGGCCGCCCGGCCGACTCGTCTGCCGTGGCGACCATGTTACCGGCTGTGCCACCCACGGCTTGACCTTGACGCAGCGGCAGGGTTTCTACTGGACGGCATGCGGATCGGAGAGATCGCCGCGCTGGTCGGGGTCACCACCCGGGCCATCCGGCACTACCACCATGTCGGCCTGCTCCCGGAGCCGGAGCGCAGGTCCAACGGATATCGCGCGTACGGCGTGCGCGACGCCGTCCTGCTGGCGCGGGTGCGCCGGCTCACCGAGCTCGGGCTCACCCTGGACGAGGTGCGCGACGTGCTCGCGGACGACGCCGGGCGCGAGCTGGCCGACGTACTCGAGGAGCTCGACGCCGACCTGGCCCGGCAGGAGGCCGAGCTGGCCGAGCGCCGGCGCCGGCTCGCCGTGCTGCTGGCTGCGCCGCCCGGGGAGAACGAACCGGTCTCGCCCGCGCTCGCCGCGCTGCTCGCCCGGGCGCCGAAGACCGCCTCGCCGAGCGCCGCGATGGACCGCGAGCACCTGACGCTGCTCGACGTGTCCGGGGCCGCCGGCGAGGAGCTCTACTCCGCGCTCGCCCCGCTGGCCGCCGATCCGTCCGTCCTCGCGCTGTACGAGCGGCTGGACGAGCTGGCCGACGCCCCGGTCGACGACCCGCGGATCCCGGCGCTCGCCGCCGAACTGGTGGCGGCGGTCCCCGACGAGGCGTTCGCGGCGATCCCGGCCGACGGGCGGCCGGTCGGCGAGGGGTTCGCGCAGGCGCTGCTCGCCGAGTACGCCCCCGCGCAGGCGGAGGTCGTACGCCGGGTGATGGAGGCGTTCATGGAGAGGGGCCGGGGATGAGCGGCGTACGGGCGGCGCGGTGGGTGGCCGGAGCCGTCATACCGGGGGAGCTGGTCCTGCTGCTGTGCGGGGTCGCCGGGGTGCGGCTGCCCGGCTGGGCCCTCGCCGTCGCGGAGGCGCTCGTGCTCTGCGTGCTGCTGCTCGAAGCGACGGTGCTGGGCAGGCTGTACGCCGACCGGCGCGGCCGCGGCGACGGCCCCGGGACGGCCGGACGGGAGGCCCTGCGTGCCCTCGTACCCGTGCCGGCACGGAAACTGCTGCTGCACGAGCTGCGCGCCTTGGCCTCGCTGGGGCGGTGGGTGCTGCGCCGGCCGCCGCACGGGGTGGGCGCGGGCGAGCTGGCCGCCGGGTACACGGGACCGCAGACGGCCATGATGTACGGGCTGCTGTTCGTGTCGCTCGTCGAGACGGTCGGCCTGGCCGTCCTGATCCCGTGGCCGGCCGTGCACCGGGTGGTGCTGGTCCTCGACGTGTACGGGGTGGTGCTGTTGCTGGCGCTGCACGCCGCCTGCGTGACCCGGCCGCACGTGGTCCGCCGGGACGGCTCCCTGCGGATCCGCTACGGGGCCCTGTTCGACCTCACCGTCCCGCCGGACGCGGTGGCCTCGGTCCGTGTGGACCGGCGCTACCCGGAGGGCCGGCTCGTCTCCCTCTCCGAGGACGGGGTGCTCGACCTGATCGTGGGCAGCCAGACAACGGTGACCCTGGAGCTGACCGGTCCGCTCCCGTTCGTCCGGCCGCTCGGTTCCCGGGCCGAGGCCCGCACCATCCGCTTCCACGCCGACGACCCGCGCACGCTGGTGGCCGCGCTGCGCCGGTCCGGCCCGGACGGGGCCCCACCACGGGCGGGGACGGATGCCGACGCCGAGGCCCGGTGACACCGGGCCCTACGGCACCGCGAGGCGGCCGGTCACCTGGGAGGGCTGGCCGCCATCCGGCAGGCGCCGTTCGCGGCGCCGCCCGCGACGCCGGCCGCGGTCAGGGCGCCCACACAGCCGTCCAGGTCACCGTGCACACCCTGGACGCAGGCCGACGTGACGGCGTCCGAGACGGCGGTGCCCGACTGCGCGACCAGGTTCGTGCAGGCCGGGATGTCCGCGTGGGCGGCGAAGGCCCCGCCGCCGAGTGCCAGGGTCAGGCCGGTGAGGACACCGGCGATACGAGCCGACATGCGCATGGGAGGCACCTGCTCTCCGGGCGGTCGGGGGACTCGCGGAGCCGGTCGAGCCACCTGCCGCGTGGATCCGGTCGGGGCGCCGGACGGCTGCCCCGCTTCTTTCGACGCTAGGGCAGCCCGCCGCCGCGCGCACGCCGGACCTGCGGCGGACACCGCCGGGGCGGGGGCGAACGGGATCTCCGCCCGGCCGGCCAGCGCCGGCTCCGCCGGGAAGCCAGGCCCTGGGGCGGGTGGGCGCCGGTGGTGCGGCGCGAGCCTTACCCTGGCTCGGGGGCCGCACCCCCTGCGCCGTGTCGTACCGAAGGAGAACCACCGTGCTCGTGCTGCTGCCGCCGTCCGAGGGAAAGGCCGCCGGCGGCTCCGGCGCGCCCCTGGAGCCGGAGACGCTGTCACTGCCCGGACTGGCCGGGGCGCGGGCGGCCGTGCTGGCGGAACTGGTCGAGCTGTGTGCGGGGGACGAGCTGAAGGCCCGCGAGGTGCTCGGCCTCAGCGAGGGGCTGCGCGGCGAGGTGGCGAAGAACGCCGGGCTGCGGTCCGCGGTGGCCCGGCCGGCGGGCGAGATCTACACCGGCGTGCTGTACGACGCGCTGGGCCTGGCGGACCTGCCGGCGGATGCGCGGGCGCTGGCGGAGCAGTCCCTGCTGGTGTTCTCGGGCCTGTGGGGCGCGGTCCGGGTGACGGACCGGATCCCCTCCTACCGCTGCTCGATGGGTGTGAAGCTGCCGGCGCTGGGTGCGCTGGGGGCGTATTGGCGGGAGCCGATGGCGGCGGTCATGCCGGCTGCGGCGGGGGACGGGCTGGTGCTGGACCTGCGGTCCTCGGCGTACGGGTCGGCGTGGAAGCCCAAGGGCGAGGTGGCGGGGCGCACGGCGACGGTGCGGGTGCTGCATGCGCAGGTCGTGGACGGGGTGGAGAAGCGGTCCGTGGTGAGCCACTTCAACAAGGCGACGAAGGGCCGGCTGGTGCGGGACCTGCTCATCGCGGGTGCCGTCCCCGAGAACCCGGCGGCCCTGGTCACGGCGCTGCGCGACCTGGGCTACGCGGTGGAGGCGGAGCCCCCGGCCAAGCCGGCCAAGGCCTGGTCCCTGGACGTGGTGGTCACCCAGATCCACTGACCGCCGCCGGTCCGCGCCTCAAACGCCAAGCGGGGCTGGGAGATCCAGCCCCGCCGGGGTCAGCGGCTCAGGGGCCAGGCCGCCGAAGGGGACCGGTCGGACGCGCCGGCGTACGTGGCGCAGGCGTCCGTCAGCGTTTCCAGGAGGGTGAGGGGATCCGGGAGCGGGTGCTCCATACCGCGGACCCAGGTCACCGCCAGGTCACCCGGCAGGGCCGCCGGCGGGACCAGGACGTAGCTCCCACGGCAGTGCCACCGCAGGCCCGGGTGCTCGTCCATCGTCTCCGGGTGGCAGTCCAGCTCGCACGGCCACCACTCGTCCTCGTCCTCGGGGGTGCCGCGCGTCGCCGTGAAGAAGAGCATCCGGGCCTGGTCGCCCGTACCGCCCGATTCCGCGACCGGGCCGACCTCGACGCCCGCCGCCAGCAGGCGCGCCAGTGCGCTCGCCCCGGCTTCGAGCGGGACGTCCAGTACGTCGTGGACCATGCCCGTCGCGGTGATGAAGTTCGCCTGCGGCTGGTTGCGCGCCCAGCGTTCGATCTGCGCGCGGTCGGTCGACGACTGCGTCTGCCAGGCGAAGGAGAGGGGGTGCCGCGCGGGCGTGGGACAGCCGATCCGCTCGCACGAACACCGGTAGCCGGCGGGGTGGGCGGCGGGGGCGAGCGGCAGGCCTGCGGCGGCCACGGCCAGCAGAAGGGCCTCGCGTGCGCGCTCGGGATCTTCGGGGGAGGGTTTGGGCCGCCGGCGCAGCCACTGGGAAATCCTGCTCTGCTCGCCGCGTTTGACGCGGCCGGACTCAGACCCCATCTATCCCCTCACCTCACCGTTTCCCCGGCAGACCCTCACATGGTCCCACCATCCTGCGGTCCGGGTGACCGCTCTCCCCCACCGGGGGGTGGTGGAGAGGTGCATGGAGCGTGCGGAGCGGTAGCCGGAATACCGTCACATTTCGGTGAAATTCGGCCAATTGTCCCCGCCTTCACCCGCCGACCACCGGCCGGCCACCCGCCGGTCAGCCGGCGGTGACCTTCGCCACCCCGCCCAGCACCCGGTCCACCAGCGCGTCCGCATAAGCGTGCGTCAGCGGCGCCGTCCGCAGCAGCCAGCGGTACGTCAGCGGCCCGACCAGCATCTCCACCGTCAGGCGCAGGTCCACGTCCGCCGCGAGCTGCCCGGCCTCCCGGGCCGCCCGCAACCGTGCTTCGTACAGGGCGAGCTGCGGCTCCAGCAGCTGCTCGGTGAAGCGGGCGCTCAGCTCCGGATCGGTCGCCCCGGCGGCGGTCAGGGCGCGGGTGGGGGCCGAGTACTTCTCGTCGTTGAACTGGTCCACCGTCAGCCGCAGCACCAGCTTGAGGTCCGCCGCGAGGTCGCCGGTGTCCGGGAAGCCCGTCCAGCCGGCCTCCGCCTCCGCGTCCCCGAAGAGCGCGAGCGAGGCGTCCAGCAGGACCGCCGCCTTCGACGGCCACCAGCGGTAGATCGTCTGCTTGCCGACGCCCGCGCGGGCGGCGATGGCCTCGATGGTCAGCTTGTTGTAGCCGACCTCCGCGACCAGTGCGAGCGCCGCGTCGAGGATGGCCCGCCGGGAGCGGTCGCTGCGGCGGGCGGGGTCGGGGGCCTTACCGTCGGACGTTCTGCTGCTCATTCGGACAAATTATCAACGCGAGACGTCTCGTCTTTGTGTCATTCCGTAAACCACCCAATCAGTTCACTGCGCGGTCTCCGATGAGGAGAGACGATTCTCTCCACATCTCCCGTGAGTCGTGAGGAGCCTTCTTTGCGCAGAGACGCCACACCCCGGCGCTACTTGATGTGCCCACCCGCACACTTCAAGGTCACGTACTCCATCAACCCGTGGATGGACCCCACGAAACCGGTGGACCTGCCCCTCGCACACGCCCAGTGGGAAGACCTCCGGGACCGCTACCGCTCCCTCGGCCACACCGTCGAGACGCTCGTACCGGACCCCGAGCTGCCCGACATGGTCTTCGCCGCGAACGGCGCCCTCGTCGTCGACGGCCGGGTGCTCGGCGCCCGGTTCGCCTACCCGGAGCGCGCCGCCGAGGCGGAGATCCACCTCGACTGGTTCCGGACCCACGGCTTCCAGGACGTCCACGAGCCGTCCCATGTCAACGAGGGCGAGGGCGATTTCGCGGTCACCGCGAGCTACATCCTGGCCGGGCGGGGCTTCCGCTCCAGCCCGCTCTCGCACGACGAGGCGCAGGAGTTCTTCGGCCGGCCGGTCATCGGCCTCGACCTGGTGGACCCGCGGTACTACCACCTGGACACGGCGCTGTGCGTGCTCGACGGCGACGAGGTCATGTACTACCCGCCCGCCTTCTCGCCCGGCAGCCAGGCGGTGCTCGGGCGGCTGTTCCCGGACGCGCTGATCGCCGGCGCCGAGGACGCGGCGGCCCTCGGCCTCAACGCCGTCTCGGACGGCCGGCACGTCCTGCTCCCGCAGGCGGCGGCCGGGCTGTTCGCACCCCTGCGGGACCGGGGCTTCGAGCCGGTCCCGATGGACCTGGGCGAGCTGCTCAAGGGCGGCGGCAGCGTGAAGTGCTGTACCCAGGAGCTGCGGATGTAGCGGCTGCTGCGCGGCTGCGCCCGCGCAGCTACGGGGTGGCCGGCGGCCACTCCTGGCCCCAGTCGGCGTCCCGCGCCGCCTTGTACAGGTCACCGTGGCGCTTGGTCACGTTGACCCGGGTCAGGCCCTCGCCCTCGGGGCCGCACAGCTCCAGCAGGACGAGCCCCTTCCGGATCTGCGGCCTCCGCGTGATCCGGGAGGGGACCGGCTCCACGGGGAAGCGGGTCGCGGCCACGTAGCTGAACTTCTCGTCCTCGTACGGCAGGGACCCGCCCTTGACCTTGCGGTGCAGGGAGGACCGGCTGACCCGCGCCGAGAAGTGGCACCAGTCCTGCCCGACCTCGATCGGGCAGGTGCCGTCGTGCGGGCACGGGGCGGCGACCTTCAGCCCCGCCCCGATCAGCTGGTCACGGGCCTCGCGGATGCGCAGGTACCCCTCGGGCGTGCCCGGCTCGATCAGCACCACGGCCTGCCCGGCGCGGGCCGCCTCGGCGACCACGGCCCGGCGGGCCTCCGGCGTCAGCTCGCCCAGTACGTACGACACCGTCACGAGGTCCGCCTCGGGGAGGGCCAGACCGGATCCGATGACGGCCCGCCGCCACTCGGCGCTGCGCAGCACCTCCGAGCCGGAGGATGCCGCGAGCTCCTTGCCGAGGGCCAGCGCCGGCTCCGCCCAGTCCAGGACCGTGGTGCCGCGCGGGCCGTCCCAGATGGCGTCCACCGCCCAGGTCGCCGCGCCCGTGCCGCCGCCCACGTCGACGTGGGAGGCCGGGGACCACTGCGGCGCGGCCTCGGCGAGCGCGTCCAGGGCGGACCGTACGGCCTCGAAGGTGGCCGGCATCCGGTACGCCGCGTACGCCGCGACGTCGGAGCGGTCGCGCAGGACGGGTACGTCGGTCGGGGTCCGGCCGCGGTAGTTGGCGATCAGCCGGTCGACGGCGGCGGTGGCCTGCTTCGGCGGGAGCCCGTCGAGCAGCCCGCCGAGCGCGGACCGCAGCGTTTCGGCGGTGGTGGGGACGGAGGCGGAGGCGTTCACCAGCGAAGTTTACGGCGCCGGGGACACCCCGGACGCCGCGCCGAACCTCCCGCCCGGGCCCGGGCCGTCCGGCTCACACTCCACCGTCTTGCCGGGGCCCGGGCGTCCGGCTCAGACCGCGGACTCCCGGTTCTGCCAGGGCCGGCACATGCCGGCGAAGCAGGCGGCCGCCAGCAGCGAGCACACCAGCTGGACCACCGCCATCGGCACCGCCGTGCCCTCGCCCGCGATGCCGACCAGCGGCGAGGCGATCGCCCCGACCAGGAAGGAGGAGGTGCCCAGCAGCGCCGAGGCCGACCCGGCCGCGTGCGGGGTGCGCATCAGCGCCAGCGCGTTGGTGTTCGGCAGGACCACGCCCATCGCCGACATCAGCACGAACAGCGCGGCCGCGATCGGGACCAGCCCGGCCTCCCCGAACACCCCGGCCGCCATCAGCAGCAGCGCCACCGAGGCGGCGGTGATGACGGCGATCCCGCCCGCGAGCACCTTGTCCAGGCGGACCCGGCCGACCAGCAGCTTGCCGTTGACCTGTCCGGCGGCGATCAGGCCGACCGAGTTGAGGCCGAACAGCAGGCTGAAGGCCTGCGGCGAAGCCCCGTAGATCTCCTGCACCACGAAGGGCGAGGCGGAGATGTACGAGAAGAGCGTGGCGAAGGCGAAGCCGCCGGCCAGGGTGTACCCGGCGAAGACCCGGTCGGCGAGCAGCCCGCGCATGGTCCGCAGCGCGGAGCCCACGCCGCCGGTCTGCCGCTGCCCGGGCGGCAGGGTCTCGCCGAGGCTGCGCCAGACGACGAGGGTGAGCAGGGCGCCGACGGCCGTGAGGACGACGAACACCCCGCGCCAGTCGGAGAAGCGCAGCACCTGGCCGCCGATGAGCGGGGCGACGACCGGGGCCACGCCGGATATGAGCATCAGCGTGGAGAAGAACCGGGCCATCTCGACCCCGTCGTACAGGTCGCGCACGACGGCCCGGGCGATGACGACCGCGGCGGCCCCGGCCAGGCCCTGGAGCAGCCGGAAGCCGATCAGCAGCTCGGCGGTCGGGGCGAGGGCGCAGATCGCGGTGGCGAGTACGTAGACCACCATGCCGATCAGCAGGGGCCGGCGGCGGCCCCACTTGTCGCTCATCGGGCCGATGACGAGCTGGCCCAGCGCCATGCCGGCGAGGCAGGCGGTGAGGGTGACCTGGATGGTGGCGGCCGGGCTGTCCAGGGCGTCGGTGACCTCCGGCAGGGCCGGCAGGTACATGTCCATGGACAGCGGGGGGAGGGCGCTGAGCCCGCCGAGTATGAAAGTGACGAGCAGTCCGGTACGGCGGGCGGACGTGAGCGGGGCGGAAGCGGGACCCGGTGCGGAAGGGGTCGTCGGTGCGGAAGCGGTCTGCGGTGCGGAGGGCGTCTCGGGCGACGGCTCGTGCGAGGGGGCCGTCGCGGGGCCTCTCTCCGGCATGCGGAACTCCAGTCTTTTCGTCGTCTTTTCACACCCCCGACCGACCCATGCTCTCAGCTGTCGGAACGTCCGTGGACCGATGCGACATGTGACGTACCCTGCGGCCCCATGAACGCAAGTGGGAAGAAGATCGCCCTGGTCACCGGAGCGGGCTCCGGCATCGGCCGCTCCGTGGCGCTGACCCTGGCCGCCGCCGGCTGGTCGGTGGCCGCGGCAGGCCGCCGGACCGAACCGCTGGCGGAGACGGCGAAGGCGGCCGGGGCCGGCGCGGACGTGCTGTGCGTACGGGCCGACGTCAGCGATCCGGACGACGTGGCCGCGCTGTTCGCCGCGGTCCGCGAGCACTACGGGCGCCTCGACCTCCTCTTCAACAACGCCGGGACCTTCGGCCCGGGCGGCGTCCCGCTGGAGGACCTCACGTACGAGGCCTGGCGCTCGGTGGTCGACGTCAACCTGACCGGGTCCTTCCTGTGTGCGCAGGCGGCCTTCCGGCAGATGAAGGCGCAGGCCCCGCAGGGCGGCCGGATCATCAACAACGGCTCGATCTCCGCGCACGTGCCGCGGCCGAACTCGGTCGCCTACACCGCGACCAAGCACGCGATGACGGGCCTGACGAAGTCGCTCTCGCTGGACGGGCGGCCGTACCGGATCGCCTGCGGGCAGATCGACATCGGCAACGCGGCCACCGAGATGACCGAGCGGATGCAGACCGGGATCCTCCAGGCGAACGGGCAGCTGGCGGTGGAGCCGGTGATGGACGCCGCCGACGTGGCGCGCACGGTGCTGCACATGGCGGAGCTGCCGCTGGAGGCGAACGTCCAGTTCGCGACGGTGATGGCGACGACGATGCCGTACATCGGGCGAGGCTGACCCCCGGGAATGCGGGCGCCTGGCCGGGAGTTGGGGTGATCATGACTGACGTACTGCGTTACACCGCCTTCTCGGACGACCCGGCCGGGGGCAACCCCGCCGGGGTCGTGCTCGATGCGACCGGGCTGGACGAGGCCGACATGCTGCGGATCGCCGCCGAGCTGGACTACAGCGAGACGGCCTTCCTCACCGCCCCGCCCGAGGGCCTGGGCGGTGCGGAAGGACGGGCCTTCAGCGTGCGGTACTTCAGCCCGAAGGCTGAGGTCCCCTTCTGCGGGCACGCCACCGTGGCCACCGCCATCGCGCTGGGCGAGCGGATCGGGCCGGGCGACCTGGTCTTCGCGACCCGCGTCGGCACGGTGCCGGTGTCGGTGACCCTGGACGGGCAGGGCGGCCTGCGGGCCGTCCTGACCAGCGTCGAACCGCACGTCGAGGACGTCGACCCGGCGGACCTCGCCGAGGCGCTGGCCGCGCTGGACTGGCCGCAGGCCGACCTGGACCCGGCCATCCCGCCCAGGATCGCCTACGCGGGAAACCGCCACCTGGTGCTCGGCGCCGCCACCCGGGCCCGGCTCGCGGACCTCGCGTACGACTTCCCCCGGCTGGAGGCGCTGATGCGGCGCCTGGACCTGACCACCGTCCAGCTGGTGCACCGGGCGGGCCCGGCCCTGTTCGACGTACGGGACCCCTTCCCGGTCGGCGGCGTCGTCGAGGACCCCGCGACCGGAGCCGCCGCGGCCGCCTTCGGGGCGTACGCGCGCGAGCTCGGCCTGGCCCCGGCGGACGCGGTGCTCACCCTCCACCAGGGCGAGGACATGGGCCGCCCGGGCGTCCTGACGGTGGAACTCCGCGCCGGCGACCCCCGGGTCCGGGTCGGCGGCAGCGGGGTCCGGATCGGATGAGCCACGGCCTGCCGGCGCCGGCCCGCGGCGGGAACCCGCGCCGCGGACGGGAGGCACACGGGTGACGACGCTGCTGACGTACGCGGAGGCCGAGCTGCCGGCCGGGCTCGCCGAGCAGGTCGCGGCCCTGGAGGCGCAGGCCTGGCCCGGCTCCCGGACCGGCCACGACCCGGCCCTCGCGCCCGTGGCGATGGTGCTGCTCGACGACGACGGCACGGTGGCCGCCTCCCTCGCGCTGCTGTTCAAGGAGATCCGGCACGCGGGCCGCACGTACCGCGCCGCCGGGCTGAGCGCGGTGGTGACCCGGGACACCGCGCGGGGCCGCGGGCACGGCGGCCGGCTGGTGGCGGCGGCCCGCGCGGCGCTGGCCGCCGACCCGGCCGTGGACCTCGTGCTGTTCAGCTGCGACCGGCCGCTCGTCCCCTTCTACGAGGCGGCCGGCTTCACCCGGCTGGCCGGGACCGTACTGGTCGGCGGGACGCCCGAGGAGCCGCTGGCCACGGACGCGCCCGGCTTCGCCAAGGAGGTCCTGGCCGACTTCCCCGGCCCGGACACCTCACCCGCGGCCTTCGCGGGAGCACGGATCGCCTTGTACCCGGGGCTCGTCGACCGCCTCTGGTGACCCGGCCCGGACACGCCGAAGGGGCCCGGATCATTTCGATCCGGGCCCCTTCCGCATGCCCTACGAGCCGCTGGCCCCGGCCTTCGCCGAGACCGCCTGCGCCGGGTCCGCCGCAGCCGTCGTACGGCCGAGCACCCCGAGGAACAGGAGCAGCGTCGGGACCAGGTACGCCGCCCACACCGCGACCTGCAGCCAGGTCGGGTCCGGCTGGAAGTTGAACGTGCCCTTCAGCAGCGTCCCGTACCAGCTGTCCGGCGGGACCGCCGAGCTGACGTCGAAGGCCTTGTTCATGAGGCCGGGCAGGAACTCGGCCTCCTGGAGGTCGTGGACCCCGTACGCGAGCACGCCCGCGGCGACCACGACCAGCATCCCGCCGGTCCAGGTGAAGAACTTGGACAGGTTGATCTTCAGCGCGCCGCGGTAGAACAGCCAGCCCAGCACGATCGACGAGCCGATCCCGAGCAGCACGCCCACCAGCGGACCCGCGCCGTCACCGGCCGCGTGGACCGACCGCCACACGAACAGCGAGGTCTCCAGGCCCTCCCGGCCGACGGCCAGGAACGCCGTCGTGACCAGGGCGCCCGTGCCCATCGCGAGGGCCGCGTCGAGCTTGCCCTGCAGCTCGGTCTTCATGTGCCGCGCGGTGCGCTTCATCCAGAAGACCATCCACGTCACCAGGCCCACCGAGACGATCGACAGGCTGCCGCCGATCGCCTCCTGCGCCTGGAACGTCAGCTCCGAGGTGCCGAATTCCAGCCCCGCGCCGAAGGCCAGGCTGAGCGCGGCCGCGAGGCCGACGCCGAGCCACAGCGGCCCCAGCCTGTCCTTGTTCCCGGTCTTCACCAGGTACGCGATGAGGATGCAGACGACCAGGCTGGCCTCGAGCCCCTCGCGCAGGCCGATCAGATAATTGCTGAACACGTCGGTTCCTTTCCGTGCCGCGGAACTACGCGAACAGCGCCCGGCCCCACCAGTCGTCCTTGTCGCGGACGCCCGGCGGAACGGCGAAGAGGGCCGAGCTCACGTGCTGGATGTACTCGTTGAGCACGTCGCTCTTTGCCAGCTTGCGCTGGATCGGGATGAAGCCCTTGCGGACGTCGCGCTGGTACGCGAGGAAGAACAGGCCCGCGTCGAGCCGGCCCAGTCCGTCCGTGCCGTCGGTGAAGGAGTAGCCGCGGCGCAGGATCGTTGCACCGTCGTTGCTGTCCGGGTGCGCGAGGCGGACGTGCGCCTCCGGCTTCATCGCCTTCAGGAACGGCTCGTCGCGCTCCTTCGACTTGCCGACCGGCGCGCCCTCGGCCTTGTCCCGGCCGAAGATGTCCTCCTGCTCCTGGAGCGGAGTGCGGTCCCAGATCTCGATGTTCATGCGGATCCGGCGGGCGACCAGGTACGAGCCGCCGGCCATCCACGCCGAGGCGCCCTTGGCCTCGTCGGCGACCCACACGTGCTTTTCGAGGGCGGCGGTGTCGGTGCCGGAGATGTTCCGGGTGCCGTCCTTGAAGCCCATCATGTTGCGCGGGGTCTGCTCGTCCGGGGTGGTGGACGAGGTCTTGCCGAAGCCGAGCTGCGACCAGCGCACCGCCGTCTTGCCGAAGCCGATCCGGGCGAGCTGGCGGATCGCGTGCACCGCGACCTGCGGGTCGTCCGCGCAGGCCTGCACACACAGGTCCCCGCCGCTCTTGGCCGGGTCCAGGTTGTCGCCGGGGAACTGCTCCAGGTCGACCAGGGCCTCGGGGCGCCTGCCCTCCAGACCGAAGCGGTCCTTGGCGAAGAGCGAGGCGCCGAAGCCGATGGTCAGCGTCAGCCGGGACGGCTTGAGGCCGAGCGCCTCGCCGGTGTCGTCCGGCGGGGCCTCGGGGAGGCCGCCGACGGCGCCCTCGCCGACGGGAAGTCCGGCGGTCATCCGCTCGGCGGCCCGCGTCCAGTCCTTGAGGAGCTGGACGAGCTCCGCGCGGTCCTTCGTCTTCACGTCGAACGCGGCGAAGTGCAGCCGGTCCTGGACGGCGGAGGCGATACCGGCCTGGTGCGTGCCGTGGAAGGGCACGGCGGAGCCGCTGAGCGCAGCCGGAACGGCGTCCGTGGTGTCGGTGAGCGCGGCGACCGTGCCGCCCGCCGCGGCGGCGCCGAGCGCGAGCCCGGCACCGCCCCAGCCGAGCACGGTCCGGCGGGACGGCCCGCCGGTTGCCTCACCGGGGGCGGTCTCGGCGGCGGCCTCGGTGGCCGGGCCGGTGGTGCTGGTGTCGTCAGACATGTCCGTTACCCCTGATCCGCGTTACTTGGCGACGGCGGCGGCAAGCTTGGACAGCGGCTCCCCGAGGGCGCTGACCGCGTCCGAGAGCTCCTTGCGCTGGTCCGGGCCGACGGTCTCGTACGACGTGAAGTCGTAGGTGTTCTTGTCGGCGCGGTACTTGTCGAGCAGCGTGTTCATCGCGGCGAACTGCTTGTCCAGCTCCGCGGACAGGGCCGGGTCGTTCTTCGCGGCGACCGGCTTGAGCAGCTCGTACGCCTTCTGGGCGCCCTCGACGTTGGCCTTGAAGTCGACCAGGTCGGTGTGGCTGTAGCGCTCTTCCTCACCGGTGACCTTGCCGCTGGCGACCTCGTCCAGCAGCTCCTTGGCACCGTTCGCCATCGAGGTGGGGGTGATCTCCGCCTGGCCGACCTTCTTCTGCCAGTCGGTGAGGTCGGTGATCAGCTGGTCGGCGAGCTTCTTCTCGGCGTCGCCGATCTTGTTGTCGACCCACAGGGCCTTCTCCAGACGGTGCCAGCCGGTCCAGTCCTTCGCCGGGTCCTGGCCGGCCTCCAGGCCGTCCTCGCGGACGTCGACCTTCGGGTCGATGTCGCCGAAGGACTCGGCGACCGGCTCGGTGCGCTCCCAGCCGATGCGGGACGCGGCGTACGCCTTCTTGGCGGCCTCGACGTCGCCGGCCTTGACCGCGTCCGCGAAGGCCTGCGCCTTGGGGAGGGTCTGGTCGGCCTGCTCCTGCACGTACTTGCGGTACTCGGCGACCGCGGCGTCCAGCTCGGGGCTGCGCTTCTCGGCGGCGCCGTTGCCCGTGGCCTTGACCTTCTGGCGGATGCCGTCGCCCTTCATGCCGGGCTTGCAGGCGATCTCGTAGTCGCCGGCCTTGATCTCCGCGGTGATGGAGGCCTTGGTGCCGGGGCCGATGTTCTCGCGCTCGGCGACGATGCGGTCGTCCGGGAAGAGGACGTAGACCTCGGTGACCTTGGAGCCCTTGTTCTCGACCTCGAGGGTGACCTTTCCGGCGGGGAACTCCGTCTTGGAGACCTCGCAGGCGCTGTCGGAGGCGGCGACCTTGACGGACCCGTCGCCGGCGCCGCTCTTCTCGGCGCAGCCGGTGACGGCGGTGAGCGCGGCCACGGCGGCAACCGCGGTGAGGACGGTGAGGCGGGCGGGACGCATGCGTGCTCCTGGCTGTCTGGCGTTCGGCAGACGGCCGCCCCGATCAGGAGGGGCGGCCGGTGAGGCGGACCTAACTTAACCGAGGCTTACCTGACCCATACCCGCACGTCCAGTGATTCAGCACACACCTACGACCGCCGGACACGGGCCCGTCACGGCACCTCCAGCACCAACCCATGGGAGGGTCAAGCGGAGGTCAAGCCGAAGTGACCGTTCCGTACGCCGGAACGGCCGTCGTCATGGCGGAACGGCTGTCGTCCCGTACGGGGACCACGAGCGGAACCCCGGTCCGCGGATGCGGGAGGACCTCGACGGGCTGCCGGTAGACCCGGCTCAGCAGCTCGTCCCCGAACACCTCGGCCGGCGGTCCGTCCACCGCGATCCGCCCATCGTGCAGTACGGCGGCCCGGTCGGCGTACGCGGCGGCCAGGCCCAGGTCGTGCAGGACGACCACCACCGCGTCCCCGGCCGCGGCCCGCTCCCGGCAGATCCGCAGCACCAGCTCCTGGTGGCGCAGGTCCAGGGCGGCGGTCGGCTCGTCGAGCAGCAGCAGCGGGGCCTGCTGGGCCAGCACCCGGGCCAGCGCCACCCGGGCCCGCTCGCCGCCGGAGAGCGCGGAGAAGGGGCGGGCGGCGAAGCCGGCCACCTCCGTCGCGGCCATGGCGGCGGCCACCGCCTCCTCGTCGGAGTCGGCGAGCGGGGTGCCGGCCCAGGGGGCGCGGCCCATCCGTACGACGTCCCCCACGGGGAAGGGGAAGGACATCTGCGCGGACTGGGGGAGTACGGACCGGCGCAGGGCCAGGTCCGGGGCCGCCCAGTCGCCCGCCGGGCGCCCGTCGATCCGTACGAGGCCCTCGGCGGCGGGCAGATCGGCCGCGAGGGCGGCCAGCAGGGTGGACTTGCCGGCGCCGTTCGGGCCGACCAGGGCCAGCACCTCGCCGGCCCGTGCGGTCAGGTCGATCCCGGCCAGCACCGCGCGCTCGCCGAGCCGGACGTGGAGGCCGACGGCCTCGGCGAAGGCGGTGCCGGGGGACGGCCGGGCGGGGACGCTGTGCCCGGTGCGCCGGAAGAAGGGGATGCTCACGCCCAGCCTCCTTGCCTGCGGCGGGTGCGGCGCAGCAGCAAGAAGAAGAACGGGCTGCCGATCAGGGCGGTCAGTACACCGAGCGGCAGTTCGGCGGGCCGGGCGATGGTCCGGGCGGCCAGATCGCCGCCGAGCAGGACCACGGCGCCGGCCAGCGCGCTGCCCGGGACCAGGAAGCGGTGGCCGGGGCCGTTCGCCATGCGCAGCAGGTGCGGGACGAGCAGCCCGACGAACGTGATGACGCCGGCCACGGCGACGGCGGCCGCGGTGAGCAGCGCGACGACGAGGATGAGCGTGAGGCGCAGCCGCTCCACCTCCACGCCGAGATGGCGGGCGGGCCGCTCGCCGAGGGAGAGCAGGTCCAGCTTGCGGGCGTAGAAGGGGGCGGTCAGCAGGCCGGCGAGCGCGCAGGGCAGGACGGCGAGCACCTTGGGCCAGGTGGCCTGGGCGAGGGAGCCGAGCTGCCAGAAGGTGATCTGGTTGACCTGGCCGCTGTCCGCGAAGAAGACGAACAGGCCGATCAGGGCGCCGGCGAAGGCGTTGGCGGCGATGCCCGTGAGGATGAGGGTGACGACCTCGGCCCTGCCGCCGTTGCGGGAGAGGAGGTAGACGGAGCCGACGGTGACGAGCCCGGCGACGAACGCGCAGGCGGTGACGGTCCAGTTGCCGAAGAAGCTGAGCCCGAGCCCGATGGCGGCCACCGCGCCGACGGCGGCCCCCGCGGAGATCCCGATGACGCCGGGCTCGGCGAGCGGATTCCCGAACACCCCCTGCATCAGGGCCCCGGCGCAGCCCAGGCTCCCGCCGACGAGCAGCGCGAGGACCACCCGGGGGAGCCGTACGTTCCACAGCACGCTCTCGCCGACCCGGTCGAGCGCGGATCCGCCGAGCCCCAGCCGGTGCTGCACGGAGCCGAGCACGTCCGCGACGGGAATCCCGTAGGCCCCGACCCCGGCGGACACCAACGCCAGCCCGCCGAGCACGAGGACCAACGCCACGATCAGCCAGGCACCGGTCCGGCGGGGCGCCTTGCCCGCCCGGGGCAGATCCGGCCCCGCCGGCGTTCGAGGTGCGGGGGTCCGGGGGCCGGTCCCCGGCAACTCGGCCGCAGCCGTGGTCCGTCCCGTCACGTCACGCGGTCTTTCCGTACAGCTGGGAGATCAGCGAGCTCAGCACCTGGTCGGTCCGCGGACCGTAGTTCAACAGCACGCCGTCGTCGACGGTGACGACCCGCCGGTCCATCCCCGCCGGGGTCTGCGCGACGCCCGGGATCTTCACCAGGCCCTCCGTACCGCCCACGGACTCCAGCCCCTTGGACATCACCAGGATCGCGTCGGGCGCGGCAGCCGCCAGCGCCTCGCTCGTGATCGGCGTGAAGTCCTTGCCGAGCCCCGACTCCTTGCCCGTGTCCACGGCGCCGGCCGCTTCGAGCAGCGAGGCCGCGCCCGAGTCGGAGCCGCCCATCAGGTACACGGACGCGGTGCCGCGCAGGTACAGGAACGCCACCCGCGGCTTCTTCCCGGTGGCCGCACCGGCGGGGATGCCCTTGCGGGCGGCGGAGATCCGGTCCGCGGTGCGCTGGTTCAGCTGCGCCCCGGCGTCCTTGACGCCCAGCGCACCGGCCACCGTCTCGATCCGCTTCGGTACGTCCTCCAGCGACTTGGCCGGGGCCACCACCAGCAGCGGGATGCCCGCGTCGCGGATCTGCCGGATCGCCTCGGCCGGGCCGGAGGTGGTCTCGGCCAGCACCAGCGTCGGGCGCAGCGACAGCACGCTCTCCGCCGAGACGTCGTGGCCCCGGGTCACCACCGGCAGCTGCGCCGCCTGTTCGAACGTGGCCGTGATGTCGCGGGCGACGACCTGGGGGCCGAGGCCCAGCGTCTGGACGATCTCGTTGAGGCTGCCCGTCAGCGGGACCACCCGCTCCGCCGAGGTCACCGTCACCTGGCGGCCGTCCGCCGACGGCACGGTCACCGGGAGCGCCGGCAGCGGCGCCGGGGAGAGCGGCTCCACCCGGTCCGGCGCGGCGGCCGGTCGGGCGGCGGCGCCGGGCCCGGTGGCGGACGTGCCCGCGCAGCCCGTCAGGGCGGCCAGTGCCAGCGCGGAGAAGGCGAGCGCAAGGGCAAGGGCGGGGCGGGGGAGGCGGGTTGACGCGGCGGGCGTAGGCACGAAGGCACCGTCCTGATCGTCCGGCTGGAGGTCGGGCTGAGGTTCCGGGGAGTCGGGGGTTCCCCTCCGACGGGAGGTAGCTTAGGTTAGCCTAACCTTATTAACCAGACCCGGAAGGGACATTCATGCCCTCGCGACCCGCCCGCGCATCCGCAGTCGCCCTGTTGGCAGCCCTGGCGGCCCTGTTGGGTGCCCTGCTCCCGGCCACCGCCGCCCATGCGGCCGGCCGCACCGTGCAGGGGGGCCGACTCGACTGGGGCATCAAATCGTCCTTCCAGAGTTATGTCACCGGTCCGGTCGCAAAAGGCTCTTTCAAGCTGAAGAACGGTGCCGCCACGGCCGGCGGCAGCCTGTTCCGCTTCCACTCGGCCACCGGCTCCTACGATCCGGACACCGGCGCCTTCGAGGCCGCCTTCAGCGGCGGCGTCGGCTTCCAGGGCCACCAGAAGCCGGACGGCACGTACGAACTGGACCTGACGGTCAGCCGCCCGACCGTCAAGATCGACGGCGGCAGCGGCACCCTCTACGCGGACGTCTCCAGCAAGGCCAAGGACACCGGCGCGGTCACCACCCGGACCCAGGTGCCCTTCGCCACCCTCGGCCTCGGTGGCGTCGACATGAAGGGCGGCGGCAGTCCGATCGCCCTGACCAACATCCCGGCCACCCTCACCGACCAGGGCGCCAAGGCCTTCTCGGGCTACTACTCGGCGGGCGCGCAGCTCGACCCCGTCTCGCTCTCCGCCGACGTCTTGGCCGCCCCGGCCGCCGGGACCTCGCCGGCCCCGAGCGCCCCGGCCCAGACCCCGCAGGACCCGCAGGCCGCCCAGGGTGCGTTCGCCGACGCCGCCGTCGACTGGGGTGTCCGGCGCACGTTCCGCGAGTACGTCACCGGTTCCGTCGGCCAGGGCAAGTGGACCCTCGCAGAGGGGGCGCAGGACGGCGGCGCGCTGTTCCGCTTCCCGCAGGGCAAGGGTGCGTACGACGGCCGGAAGGGGATCCTCGACGCCGCCTTCGCCGGCACGGTCCACTTCACCGGCGCCCATCTGGACCTGAAGCTCGGCAAGCTGAGCGTCAAGGTGGCCAACGGCAAGGGCGTCCTGTCCGCCGACGTCACCACCGGCAGCGAGACGAAGAACGCCGTCGCGCTCGTCGAGTTCGACGCCAAGGGGCTGAAGGCCGAGGGCGCACTCGCCACCCTCACCGAAGCCCCGGCCACCCTCACCGAGGGCGGCTCGCAGGCCTTCAAATCCATGGGCGTTTCTTCCATGTATGCGGCCGGCACCGAGATGGACCCCGTCTCGCTCGCCGTCGCACTCGACGCCACTGCCAAGCTGCCGGCCCTGCCCGACCTGGGCTCCACGGCCTCACCCGCCGCGCCCGCGGCCCCCGGCGCATCCGCCGCTCCCGCCGCTCCCGCCGCGAAGGAAGGGGAGTCCTCGAACACCGGGCTGTACGCCGCCCTCGGGGTGGCCGTCCTGGTCCTGGCCGGCGGCGCGGTCCACCTCGTACTGCGCCGCAACCGCCGTACGGAGGCCGTCCCGGCCGCCGCGACCGCACCGGCCGCACCGGCGGACCCGGACGGTACCGCCGGGTCCGCGGACGTGCAGCAGCCCAGGCCCTGACCGCCCGCCCTCAGACCTCACCCCCGTCAGCCACCCCCCGTCGCCTTTCAGGAGGCAACCGCAATGTCCTCGTCCCACCGCCGTCCGCTCGCCCTTGCGGCCGCCGTCGCCACCGCCGCCGCACTCGGCGCCACCGCCTTCGTCCTGCCCGCCACGGCGGTGGGCGGCGGGCAGGCCTCCGCGGCCGTCGCCGCCGCGCCGATACCGATCGTGGACGGCACCCTCGACTGGGGCGTCCTGGCGAGCTACCGCTCGTACGTCCTCAACATCGCCAAGGGCACGATCACCCCGGCGGACGGGGCCGCACTGAACGCGGACGGCACCTTCCGCTTCGGTTCGGCGACCGGCCGGTACGACAAGGACGGCGGGCATGTCGTGACGGCCGCGTTCAAGGGCAGCGTCACCTTCGACGCGCCCGCCCACGGCTTCAAGGTGACCCTCGCCAACTTCCGCTTCGACACGGGGACGAAGAAGCTGACGGCCGACGTCACCAAGAACGGCACCCTCACCCCCGGCGTCCCGATGGCGGACGTGGCCTTCGGCGGGCCGGCGATGGAGAAGCTGGGCACCACCCTCACCAAGGAGGCGGCGGAGCAGCTGGGTTCGGACAAGTACGCCGGCCTGGCCGGCGACCCGCTCACGGCCGCCCTGCAGTTCGCGCAGCCGTCCCCCTCGCCCTCCGTGTCCGTGACGACGTCGGCTTCCACCAGCCCGTCCCCGGCCCCGTCGACCCCGTCGAACTCCTCGACCCCCTCGCAGGGCGCGAGCTCCCCAGCGGCCGACGGCCCGCAGCAGCTCCTCGGGGGCCGGCTGACCTGGGGAGTGAAGGACTCCTTCCGCTCGTACGTGGTGAAGGGCGGCGGCTCGGTCACCCCGGCGGGCGGGGCCGTCGCGAGCGGGGACACCTTCGCCTTCGCCCTCGGCAAGGGCGAGCTCGACGTCAAGAAGCAGAAGCTGACCGCCTCCTTCGCGGGCAACCTGCGCTTCCAGCGGGCCGACCACGGCATCGACATGACCTTCGGGAACCTGCGCATCAACGCCGAGGGCAAGAAGGGCACCCTCGTCCTGGACGTCAAGACGCCCACCGCCACCAAGGCGGACGTCCCCTTCGCCACGCTCGACCTGTCGAAGACCGAGTACCGGACCTCGGGCGGCCTGCTCACCCTGAACGCCGTCCCGGCCGCCTTCACCGCCGAGGGCGCCGCCGCCATCGGCGCCCCGAGCCCGGACTACGCCGAGGGCAAGCCGACCGACGCCGTCACCCTCTCCGTGTCCGTCGACAAGGACGCCGTCATCCCCACCACGGCGCCCACCACCGCCCCCACGACGGCCACCACCGGCGGGACCGGCGGCACCGGCTCCGCCGTGGGCGGTGGCGGCAGCGTCGGCGGGAACCTCGCCAGCACCGGCGCCGAAGTCCCGGCCGGAGCCCTGCTCGCCACCTCGGGCGCGGTCGTCGCGGCCGGTGCCGGCGCGGTCTTCCTCGCGCGCAGGCGACGCGCCGTCCAGATCTGAACCGTGTTTCAATTCCCGCGTGAACGATCTCGATGTGCTCAAGGTCTTCTGCGCGGGCGACGGGCGCCACGGCAACCTGCTCGGCGTCGTACGTGACGGCCGGACCTGCCCCGACGACGCCTCGCGTCAGGCGCTGGCCGCCGAACTCGGCTACAGCGAGACGGTGTTCGTCGACGACCCCGAGCGCGGGGTCGTCGACATCCGCACGCCCGGGACGCGGATGTCCTTCGCCGGCCATCCGCTGGTGGGGGTCGCGTGGCTGCTCGACATCGAGGAGCTCCAGCCGCCGGCCGGCTCCGTATGGGCGCGTGACGACGGGGAGTTCACCTGGATCACGGCCCTCCCCGAGTGGGTCGAGGGCAAGCGCACCGAGCAGTACGCGAGCCCCGCCGAGGTCGACGCGCTGCCCGCGCCGCCGCCCGGCGAGGGCTGGCTGTACGCCTGGGCCTGGGAGGACGAGACCGCGGGCCGCATCCGGGCCCGCGGCTTCCCGCGCCGCCCCGACGGGGTCATCGCCGAGGACGAGGCCACCGGATCGGCCGCGATCCTGCTGACCGCCGAGCTGAACCGCGCCCTGAACATCACCCAGGGCGCGGGCTCCCAGATCCTCACCGCGCCCGGCCCGGACGGCACCGTCGAGATCGGCGGCCGCGTCCGCTTCGCCAAGCTGCCCGAGGCGCGGACCGAGTAGGCATGCACCGCGGGGTCCGCACCGAGCCGGTGCGGACCCCGCGGCGGAGATCGGAGCGCGTCAGGCGCTCAGCGGGAACTCCCGGCCCAGCTCGCGGAAGACCGCGCCGTTGAAGTCGAAGGCGCGCTTGCACTCGTCGATGATGCGCTGCTTCTCCAGGTCGTCCGCGGCGATCGCGTCCAGCAGCTCGCGGTAGGTCCGCTTGAAGGCGGCGGGGTTGGCGATGTCCGCGAAGACGTAGAACCGGACACCGTCGCCCTTGCGCGTGAAGCCCCACGTCCGCTCCGCCTTGTCGCGGATGATCTGGCCGCCGGAGAGGTCACCCAGGTAGCGGGTGTAGTGGTGGGCGACGTACCCGCCGGGCCAGATGGCCGCGCAGTGCGCCACGCGGGCCGCGTAGGCCTCGGTGGCGGGCAGCGCGATCAGCGTCTCGCGCCAGGACGGCCCGCGCAGGTGTGCCAGGTCGCGCTCGATCTCGGCGACGCGCATGAGCTCGGGCTGTATGAACGGGCCGGCCACCGGGTCGTCCTTCAGGGACTCGGCCGCGTCCTCCAGGGCCCGGTACACGAACCACAGCTGCTCGGTGTAGCGCGCGTAGGCGTCCACTCCGAGCCGGCCGCCGAGCAGGTCGCTCATGAAGGTCGAGGTCTCTGCCTCGGTGTGCTGCTCGTGCGACGCGACACGGATGACCGTAGAGAAGGCGTCCAAGACAATCCTCCGGAGACGGGACGAGGTGACGGGCGGGCCCGCCGGGCGTGACGGCACGTCCGCCACGCCCGATCCTCGTGCTTAGGCTTACCTAAGTCAATGTCTTCCCGACGGCTTGTCGGTAAAACGCCTCCGGCGGACTTTCTCCGATGCGTACTCCGGTTTTTACGGCAGGGTGAGGATCTCGGCTCCCGTGTCCGTCACCACCAGTGTGTGCTCGAACTGCGCGGTGCGCTTGCGGTCCTTCGTCACGACGGTCCAGCCGTCGGCCCACATGTCGTACTCGTGCGTGCCCAGCGTCAGCATCGGCTCGATCGTGAAGGTCATCCCGGGCTCGATGACCGTCGTGGCGTGCGGGCTGTCGTAGTGCGGGATGATCAGGCCGGAGTGGAAGGACGAGTTGATGCCGTGCCCGGTGAAGTCCCGGACCACGCCGTAGCCGAAGCGCTTCGCGTACGACTCGATGACCCGGCCGATCACGTTGATCTGGCGGCCCGGCTTCACGGCCTTGATCGCCCGGTTCAGGGCCTCGCGGGTGCGCTCCACGAGCAGCCGCGACTCCTCGTCCACCTCACCGCACAGGTACGTGGCGTTGTTGTCGCCGTGCACGCCGCCGATGAACGCGGTGACGTCGAGGTTCACGATGTCGCCGTCGCGCAGGACGGTGGAGTCGGGGATGCCGTGGCAGATGACCTCGTTGACCGAGGAGCACAGGGACTTCGGGAAGCCCCGGTAGCCCAGCGTCGACGGGTAGGCGCCGTGGTCGCACATGTACTCGTGCGCGACCCGGTCCAGCTCGTCGGTGGTCACCCCCGGGGCGATCAGCTTGGCGGCCTCTTCCATCGCCTGGGCGGCGATCCGGCCGGCGGTGCGCATGGCCTCGATGGTCGCGGCCGACTGCACCTCCGGTCCGGTGTACGGAGTGGGCGCGGGCCTGCCCACGTACTCGGGCCGGCGGATGTTTCCGGGAACGGAACGGACGGGAGAAAGCTCGCCTGGTACGAGCAGCGACTGGCCAGACATGCAAGCGAGTGTATCCAGCGGGGATGGGGCAGCATGGCGGCAGAGAACGGTATCGAGAGGTATCGAGAGGAGCCCGAGGACGATGGCCCTGTTCAAGAAGCGTCAGGTGGGCAAACCCGGCGAGTGGTACTACTGCCTGGTCCACCACAAGGTCGAGGAAGGCCCGGAGTGCCCGGCGAAGGACCGTTTCGGCCCGTACGAGACGCCGGAGGAGGCGAGCCGCGCCATGGAGATCGCGGCGGAACGCAACCTCGAATGGCAGAACGACCCCAAGTGGAACGACAAGTCCCGCGAAGAGGACGAGGGCACGGCCGCCCCGTAGAGCACGGGGCTCCCAGGCCTACCAGCGGCTGGGCGGTGGCGCGGTCAGCTGGTCGGCCAGCCGCGCCAGCCGGTCCCGCAGCCGCCGCGGCCCGCGCCGCACCGGCAGGCTGTTCTCCCCGGCCGCCGCGCTGACCAGGTGCTGCACGGTGTCCAGGTCCAGCTCGCCGGCCCCTTCCCGTACGGACAGGGCGTCGTGCGCGAGCGCGGCGAGATCCGGATCCCCGCCGTCGAGGGACAGTACGGTCGCCCCCGCGCGCCGGGCGTCGTGCACCCGCTCCAGCAGCCCCGCCCCGGGCTCCTCCGGCGCCACCACCAGCAGGGTGTGCCCGCGCCGGACCGCCTCCAGCCGGCCCAGCCCCACCGACAGGTGCGCCGGCTCCCCGGGCAGCACGCGGTGGCGTACGAGCGTGGGCGCCAGTTCCGGCAGCCCCGACCAGGCGGCCTCGTCCACCAGGTGCGCCGCCAGGTGCCAGGGCTCGTACTGCTCGGTCCCGACCAGCAGCAGATTCCCGCCGGCCGGTGCGACGGAGCGCCGCAGCGATCCGGCGAACCGGCGCGCGGCACCGGGCCACTGCGTACCGGCGAGCACCTCGCGCAGCAGCGCGACCCTCACGGCGTCCATATCGGCATCCTGCCGCATGGAAGGGACATACGGGAGCGCTTCGCCCCGCTTCGCCCGGCCCGGCGCAGCCCCGTCCCCGTTCGACTCTGCCGATCCCGGCATTACCCTCGCCCCCATGACCTCCTCAGACAGCACTCAGACTTCCCCCGCGACGGCGCCGGCCAAGGCACCGGCCAAGGACCCGTGGGACCTGCCGGACGTCTCCGGCCTCGTCGTCGGCGTCCTCGGCGGCACCGGTGACCAGGGCCGGGGCCTGGCGTACCGGCTCGCCCGGGCCGGCCAGAAGGTGATCATCGGCTCCCGCGCCGCCGACCGCGCGCAGAGCGCCGCCGACGAACTGGGCCTCGGCGTGGAGGGCGCGGACAACGCCGAGTGCGCGCGCCGCAGCGACATCGTGATCATCGCGGTGCCGTGGGAGGGCCACGCCAAGACCCTGGAATCGCTGCGCGAGGACCTCGCGGGCAAGCTCGTGGTGGACTGCGTCAACCCGCTCGGCTTCGACAAGCAGGGCGCGTACGCCCTCCACGTCGAAGAGGGCAGCGCGGCCCAGCAGGCCGCCGCCCTGCTCCCCGACTCCCGGGTGACGGCGGCCTTCCACCACCTCTCGGCGGTCCTGCTCCAGGACGCCTCGGTCGAGGAGATCGACACCGACGTGATGGTCCTCGGCGAATCCCGCGCCGACACGGACATCGTGCAGGCCCTGGCCGGCCGTATCCCCGGCATGCGCGGGGTCTTCGCCGGCCGCCTGCGCAACGCCCACCAGGTGGAGTCCCTGGTCGCCAACCTGATCTCCGCGAACCGCCGCTACAAGGCCCACACGGGCCTGCGCATCACGGACGTCTGAGCCGCCGCCCCGTGCCCGGCGGCCGCCTTCGAAGCGAGCCGCCGGGGTACAGGTGACCCCGTCAGACCCGTCAGACCCGTCAGACCCGTCAGCCCCGTCAGCCCCGGCGGCCGCCGGCGCGCGCCTCGACGGGGCCCAGGTGCGCCACCACCCCCTGGTAGAAGCGGTCCACGGCCTCGTCGACGCTGCGGATGAACCCGGACTCGGTGTTGCCGCGGGTGTTGCCCATGCCCTTGATCAGCGACAGCCGGAAGCCGCTGAGCGGCGCGCCGCCCTTGGGCAGCAGGTCGCCCGGCTCGGGGCGCAGCCGCTCGAGGGTGCCGCGCGGCCCGCTCGCGCCCTCGACGAGGGTCTCCACGTGCAGGTCCGCCGGCGCCTCGGCCAGCAGCCTGACCAGCCGCTTGACCGTGGTCAGCGGATACGAGCCCTCCGGCGCCGGTACGTCGACCGTGGTGCGGACCTTCCCCGTCCGCAGATCGGCGGTCACCGCGATGACGCTGCTCGTCCCGTCGATGCGAAGCTCCGCGGAGAGCCGCCCGTCCCGGCACAGCGCCTCCGCCGCCGCGGTGCGGCGCGCCTGCGGATCGCTGCCGCGCCGGACGCGCTGAACCGGGAGCGCCTTCTGGCCGAGTTCCCCGCCCAGGCGCAGGCAGACCTGGCGGATCAGCCGCTCCCAGCTCTCGACCACCTCGACGGCGCGCGCGTCGTCGGGGGCGAGGGTTTCGTCCTCGATCCCCTTGCGCACGGGTACCCAGGCGGCGCCCATGTTCTGGAATCCGTGGCAGCCCGACTGCTCGTGCTGGAGGTACTCCAGCAGCTCCTGCAGCAGCCACGCGTGTGCGGCGTTGCCCACGCCCTCGTGGCGGATCAGCATCTGGGCCTGGTGGGCCACCTCGGCCCAGGACAGGTGCCAGAGGCTGACCTTGTGCTTGCGCCGACCGTCGATCTTGACGTCCACCATGGCCGCACCTTCGAGGGCGACGTCGTTGGAGAGCGTGATCACGGCCTCGTAGCCGCGGCGTGCGGCGATGTCCATGTACTGCTGGACCTGCTCGGGCTTGAGCGGGTTGCCGTTCGTCTTCGTCTCGACCAGGGCCGTCCAGAGCTTCCCGGCGCGCTCGACCCGGATCACCCCGTCCGGGCGCCGCGGGGTGTCGCCATGGGGGAGGGACACCTCGGTGAAGGTCTGCATCCGCCCGGCGGGGGCGCCGAACGCGGCGGTGAGGCGGCGGCCGAACTCCGGCACCTGCGCCATGACGGACAGCAGCACCGAGGTGGCGCGCACCTCCCGCTCCCGGTCGCTCTTCAGCGTCGGTACGGGGAACAGCCGGGCCGGGCGCCAGGAGTCGTTCTCGGCGAGCGAGGCCTTGGCCACCTTGGGGAGGGTGACCTTCTTCTTGGTCGTACGAGGGCCCCGGCCGCGGGTCTGGGCGGGCACGGCGTCCGGCTCTGCGGGGGCGGGGACGGGGTCCGGGGCCGGGGCTTCGGGCGTGTCGACCGGCTCGGGCTCCGCGGCGGGTGCGCCGTCGGCCGCCTTCGCCATCTCGATGGCGTCGACGCTGTCGCCCGCCTCGCCCGGCCCGCCCGCCTCGCCCGCGTCCTCGCTCTCGTCGGCCTCCTCGTTGACGGCGATGCCGAAATCGGTGGCCAGACCGGCCAGCCCGGTCTCGTAGCCCTGTCCGACCGCGCGAAACTTCCACTCCTCGCCGCGCCGGTACAGCTCACCGAAGATGAACGCGCTCTCCACGCCCGCGTCGTGGATGGAGAACCCGACCAGAGGTTCGCCGGACCGGTCCGCGACCGTCATCCGCAGGTCGTCCAGATCGCCGAACCGGGCGCCGCCGTACTGGCTGGCCGCCACCACGATGCGGGCGACGTCCTCGGGCACGGCGGTGAGGTCCACGCTGATGCGGTCCTCGTCGCCGTTGCCGGTCGGCGTCTTGCCCAGCAGCTGCACGCTCCCGTCGGCGGCGGCCGGGTTGTTGTAGAAGTAGAAGTCGTTCTCGCTGCGGACCTTGCCGTTCCCGTCGACGAGGAGCACCGAGACGTCGGCGTCGCCGGCCCCCGAGGCGCTGCTCCAGCTCAGGCTCACGACCACGGCCCCGGCGTCCTCGCTGAGGGCCGTCAGGCTGACGTTGGCGCCCTTTGAGATCTCCTGCATGTCCAACCCCCCAGTCGCCCGGCTCGTTCGTCCGTGGCGGACCGAGCAGGCCGGACTGTCGTTCTTCCGTTCCCGGCGAACCGTAGCGGCGTGCTGCGCCGGAGATCGGCGAAAGCCGGAAAAGGGGTCGGAAGCGGAGGGCGGGGTGCCTTTACGGGGGCACTGCGGGGCATGGGGGACACTGGTGGGGCTCGACCCCGTTCCATGTTGCCGAGGAGCTGTTCCGCATGCCCCGCCTTGCCGTGTTCGCCATCGTCGTCTGCGTCCTGTCCGTGGCCGCGGCCGTGGTCGCCTTCGTGGAGGGCAGCTTCCTGGGCATCGTGTGGGTGTTGCTGGCCGGGCTCACGTCCAACATGGCCTGGTTCTACCTGCGCAAGGCGAAGGCGGAGAAGGCCGCGCGCTCCGCGGGCTGAGTGCAGCGCGGGCCGTCCGCGCCGATGCCACCGCCGGGGCGCCCGGGGCTGCGCCTACACTCCCGGGCCATGGGGAATCTGACTGCTGCCGTGGCCGGGGATCTGGCGCCGAAGGGTGTCCTGCGGGCCTCGGTGAACCTCGGGAATCCGGTGCTCGCCCAGGGGACGCCGCAGGCGCCCGCCGGGATCACCGTGGACATCGCGCGGGAGCTGGCGGCCCGGCTGGGGCTGCCGGTGGAGTTCCTGTGCTTCGACGCGGCGCGGAAGTCCTTCGAGGCGATGGCCGAGGGGCGGGCCGACATCTGCTTCCTGGCGGTGGATCCGGCCCGTGAGGCCGAGGTGGCGTTCACCGCGCCGTACGTGCTCATCGAGGGCGTGTACGCGGTACCGCGCGAGTCCCGGCTCACGACGCCCGCCGAGGTGGACGCGGCCGGGGTGCGGATCGGGGTCAAGGAGGGGTCGGCGTACGACCTGTTCCTGTCGCGCGAGCTGAGGCACGCCGGTGTGGTGCGCGGGGCGGAGGGCGTGGACGTCTTCCGCGAACAGGGGCTGGAGGCCGGGGCCGGCATCCGGCAGCCGGTGACCGCGTACGCCGCCGCGCACCCGGAGGTCCGGCTGGTGGAGCCGGCGTTCATGCAGATCCGGCAGGCGGTGGGGACCACCGTCTCCCGGCGGCCGGAGACGGTGGCCTTCCTGCGGGCGTTCGTGGAGGAGCTGAAGGCCTCCGGATTCGTCGCGGAGGCGCTGCGGCGGTCGGGGCAGCCGGACACACTGGCCGCCCCGGCCGCCCCGGCCGCCTGAGGGGCCGCGGGGACCGGGCGGCCGCAGGCGTTTTCAGGACTGCGGGGCCGCGCAGAAGCCGTTCGTGTCCTGCCAGAAGCGGTAGAGGTCGCGGCCGCAGAAGGTCTCCAGGTCGGAAACGCCCAGCGTGGACAGCAGATTGCGCACCACGTCGAAGAAGTAGCCGTTGACCTCCGGGATCCACAGCAGCGCGAACACCGCGATCAGCCCGAACGGCGCCAGCGGCGCCATCTCGCGGCGGATCCGGTACGACAGCCACGGCTCGATGATCCCGTAGCCGTCCAGGCCCGGCACCGGCAGGAAGTTCAGGATCGCCGCCGAGACCTGGAGCAGCGCGAGGAAGGCTAGCGCGAAGCGGAACGCCATCGGGACTCCGTCGAGGGCGTTCAGCCAGAACGGCGCCGTGCAGACGACCGCGAAGGCCACGTTCGTCAGCGGGCCCGCCGCCGAGATGAGGCTGTGCTTCCAGCGGCCCTGGATCCGGTCGCGCTCGATGTACACCGCGCCGCCGGGCAGGCCCAGCCCGCCCATGATCACGAAGATCACCGGCAGGATGATGCTGAGCAGTGCGTGCGTGTACTTCAGCGGGTTCAGCGTCAGGTAGCCCTTGGCCCCGACGGTGAGGTCGCCGCTGTGCAGGGCCGTACGGGCGTGCGCGTACTCGTGCAGGCACAGGGAGACGATCCAGGCCGAGGTCACGAAGAGGAACACGGCGAGCCCGGTGCTCGTCGAGTACCCCGTCCACACGGCCCAGCCGGTGACCGCCATGACGGCGAAGATGCCGAGGAATACGGAACTGATCTGCCGCTCGCCGCGGCTGCCCTGATGACCCATGCGGCGAAACCTACCCCGGCCGGTAGGCCAAAAGGAGTACGGGGCCGGGCTCGGAGGAAGGGACAATGGGCCGGTGCGTTACGCGATTCTCGGCACTGCCCAGGCCAGCGGCGACGACGGGACCCCCGTCGCCGTCGGCGGAGCGCGCCTGCGGGCGCTGCTGACGGCGCTGGCGTTGAGGCCTGGGCGGGCCGTTCCGGTGCACCTGCTGGTGGAGCAGGTGTGGGACGGCGACCGGCCGGCGGATGCGCCGGCCGCGCTCCAGGCGCTGGTGGGCCGGCTGCGCAGGGCGCTGGGACGCGGGGCGGTGCGCTCGGTGGAGGGCGGGTACCTGCTCGCCGCGGCGGCCGAGGACGTCGACCTGTACCGCTTCGAGCGGCTCGCCCGGGCCGGAGCCGTGGCGCAGGACCCGGCCGAGGCGGACGCCCTGTACGACGAGGCCCTGGCGCTGTGGCGCGGCCCGGCGCTGGCCGACCTGCCGGACGCGGTGGCCGAGTCCGCCCGCTGGGAGGCCGTACGTCTGGACGCGCGCCGGGGCCGGCTCGCGGCGGCCCTGGCGCTGGGCGAGGCCGGGCGGGCCCTCCCGGAGCTGACCGCCCTGTGCGAGCAGCACCCGCTGGACGAGCCGCTCCAGGTCCTGCGGATCCAGGCCCTGCGGGACACCGGCCGCCCGGCGGAAGCGCTGGCCGCGTACGAAGCCGTCCGCCGGGACCTGGCCGCCCGCCTCGGCACGGACCCGGGCCCGGCCCTGCGCACCCTCCACACCCAGCTCCTGACCCCGCACTCCGCCCCGGCCGGTCCCTGGGGCAGCGCCGAGAACGCGCCCTCCGGCCAGGGACGGCCGCCCCGTGCCCCGGCCCCCGGCCCGGCCGGGGCGTTCGGCGGCCCCCGGCCCCCGGCCTCGGGCTCGGGCGAACCGTGGCGGGGCGCGCAGCCCCCGGCCCCCGGCCCGGCCGGGGCGGGGGGTGGCGCGCAGCACGCGGGCTCCGGGCAGAGCGGGGTTGCGGGCGCCCCGGGCGGCCGTCCCGGGCAGCCGGGGCAGGGGCATGGCGCGGTCGTGCCTCCGGCTCCCGGCGTGCCCACCGCTCCGGCCGGCCCGTGGCACGGCGCGCAGTCGCCGGACTCCGGCCCGGCGGCCGAGGCCGCGCAGCCGGGCCCGGCCCCGGCCTCCGGCCCGGCCGGGGGATACGGCGGCGTGCAGCCGGCGGACGCCGGCCCGGCGGGCGGACCCGGGTCCTCCCGGCCGGGGAACCTGCGGGTGCGGTTGACCACCTTCGTGGGGCGGGAGGAGGACATCCGGGTCATCGGCGGGGATCTGGGGCGGGCGCGGCTCGTCACCCTGCTCGGGCCCGGCGGGGCCGGGAAGACGCGGCTGTCCCAGGAGGCCGCCGAGCACGCCGCCGCGGCCTGGCCCGACGGGGTGTGGTTCGTGGAGCTGGCCCCCGTGGACGACCCGGAGGACGTCGCCGAGGCCGCGCTCACCGCGCTCGGTGCACGGGAGACCAAGCTGCGCGGCGCCGCCGCCGAGGAGCTGCGGGCGCTGACCGACCGGGCCGGGGCCGGGGACCAGCCCCTCGACCGGCTCGCGGAGCACTGCGCGCGGCGGCGGATGCTGATGATCCTGGACAACTGCGAGCACGTCGTCGGCGCCGCCGCCGAGCTGGCCGAGGAACTCCTCGCGCGTTGCCCCGGCGTCCGGATCCTGGCCACCAGCCGCGAACCCCTCGGCGTGCCGGGGGAGTTGCTGCGGCCGGTGGAGCCGCTGCCCGACCCCGTCGCGCTCCGGCTCCTGGGAGACCGGGGGGCGGCCGCCCGGCCCGGCTTCAGCGTCGAGGACGACCCGGCCGCCGCCGCCGAGATCTGCCGCCGCCTCGACGGGCTGCCGCTCGCCATCGAGCTGGCCGCGGCCAGGCTGCGGCTGCTCACCCCGCGTCAGATCGCCGACCGCCTCGACGACCGCTTCCGGCTCCTGACCAGCGGCGCCCGTACCGTCCTGCCCCGCCAGCAGACCCTGCGCGCCGTCGTCGACTGGTCCTGGGACCTGCTCGACGAGCCCGAGCGCGCCGTCCTGCGCCGGCTCTCCGTCTTCGCCGGCGGCTGCGACCTCCCCGCCGCCGAGGCCGTCTGCACGGACGGCACCCTGGACGTCGCCGACGTCCTCGGCTCCCTCGTCGACAAGTCCCTCGTCGTCGCCGCCCCCGGCCAGAGCGGCGGCATGCGCTACCGGCTCCTCGAGACCGTCGCCGAGTACGCCGCCGAGCGGCTGGCCGAGGCCGCCGGGGACCGCGGTGACACCGAACGGCGCCACCTCACGTACTACCGCGAACTCGCCCGCACCGCCGAGCCGTTGCTGCGCGGCCGGCGCCAGCGCGAGGCCAGGCGGCGGTTCGCCGCCGAGTACGAGAACCTCCGTACCGCCCTGCGCCGCGCCGTCGCCGCCCGCGACACCGACGAGGTGCTCTGCCTGGTCCACTCCCTCGCCTGGTACTGGCAGATGCACGACCTGCGCGCCGAGTCCCGGCACTGGTCCAACGCCGCCGGCGCGCTCGGCCCCGACCCGTTCGCCGCGCCCGTCACCCCCGCCGAGCCCGTGTACGCACAGCTCGTGGACACGCCCCCGCCGTACGGCGGGGAACTGCTCACCGAGGCCTGGCGCGGCATCCGGCTGATCCAGCTCGCCTCCCGCGACCAGACCAACGAGAGCTGGACCGCGCCCGAGATCCGGGACCAGATCGAGGGGGTCCTCGCCGCCTACCGGCCCGGTCTGCCGCAGACCTGCCGGACCCCCGCGGGCCTGTGGATCTACGCCGTGATGATCGCCGGGAACTCCGACCTGCTCCAGCAGGTCCTCGACACCACCGTCGACACCGCCCGGGAGCTGGACTACCGCTGGGAGCTGGCCGCCGCCCTCCAGGTACGGGCCAACTGGCTCGCCAACCGGGCCGCCTGGTCCGGGGACGCGGCCCGTGACGCCGACGAGAGCCACGCCCTCTTCGAGTCGCTGGGCGACGACTGGGGCTGCGCCGAGGCCCTCTCCGCCCGCGCCGAAGCACGCGAGAAGCGGGGCGAGTACGCGGCCGCCGCCGAGGACTACCGGTCCGCGATCGAGCACGCAGAGCGGCTCGGCGCCCCGTCCCAGGTCACGGTCCTGCGCGTGCGGATGGCCGGGACCCTCGTCGAGAACGGCGAGCTCGCCGAGGCCGAGGAGACCCTCACCGGGATCCTGAGCACCCCCTTCACCCACGGCAACGAGGCGATGCCGGCCGCCCTGATGTTCCTCGCCGGGATCTACGGCCGTACCGGCCGCATCCCCGAGGCCCGCCACCAGCTCCAGCTGCTGCGCGACGAGTTCGCGTTCGGCGCGTTCGCCATCTTCGACGGGTTCCTGCTCGGCACGATGGCCTGGCTGGAGAACCGGGAGGGCAAGTACACGGAGGCCCTCGCCATGCTCCGGCAGGCCATGGGGACCGCCCGGGACCCCCTCGCCCTGATGGTCGCCCCGCACATGCCCGCCGTGTACCTGATGACGGCGGCCCTCTCCCACGCCGGCCTCGGCGGCCCGCAGCACGCGTACGACGCCGCCCGGCTGCTCGGCGCGTACCGGGCCCAGCTGCCGCCCGAGCACTTCCCGGTCAGCACGGAGCGCGAGGACGGCGCCCGCGCCGAGGTGCTGACGCGCGCCGCGCTCGGCGAGGCCGCGTACGCGTCGGCGTACGCCGAAGGCGGCGGCCTCACCCTGGAGGAGGCCACCGCCCTCATCTGACCCGGCCCCCCGTGCGGGGCCCGTCCGGGACGCGATCCGGAACGGACCGACCGACCCGGATCAGGTCTTCTGGCGGAACTTTCGGACGGCGAGCGGCATGAGGACCGCGGTGATGGCGACCGACCAGGCCAGGGTGACCCACACCGAGTGGCCCAGCGGGGTCCCGTTCATCAGGCCGCGCGCCGCGTCGGCCAGGTTCGACAGCGGGTTGTAGTCCGTGAAGGACTGCAGCCAGCCGGGCATGGTCGTCGGCTTGGCGAAGATCGAGCTGCCGAACTGCAACGGCATCAGGACCAGCATCGCCATGCCCTGGACGGCCTGCGCGGTCTTCATCGTCAGACCCAGCAGGATGAAGATCCACATCAGGGAGGCGCCGAAGACGGCCGACAGCCCGATGGCCAGCAGCAGCGCCGGCACCGAGTGGACGGACAGCCCGAGCATGAAGCCCACGGCGAGCAGGATGGCGATGGCGACCATCATCCGGCCGAGTTCGACCACGATCTTGGCGATGAGAACGGAGGACCGGGCGATCGGCATGGACCGGAACCGGTCCATCACGCCCTTCTTGAAGTCGTCGTTGACACCGGTGCCGACGCCCATGGCGATGTTCATGCCCATCATCGCCATCAGGCCCGGGACCAGGTAGTTGACGTACTGCTCCTGGTTGCCCTTGCCGGACATCGCGCCGCCGAAGACGAACACGAACAGCAGCGTGAAGATGATCGGCATGAGCACGGCGTCGAACATCGACTCCGGGTCCTGCTTGATCTGCAGGGCGTTGCGCCGCACCAGGGCGCCGATGTGGCGCAGGTTGCCGCGCAGGCCGATCCGGCCGTCCTCGGACGGGGCGGACGCCGCGGCTGCCGGGGCGGCCGCGGGCTTGGTGGTGGTGACGGTGCTCATGCCGCGACCTCCTCGGTCTTCTCGGTCTTCTCGGTCTTCTCGGTGGGAACGGAATCCTCGACCGGGGTGGGCCGCTGACCGGTGATGGCCAGGAACACCTCGTCCAGGCTGGGCAGGTACGTGCCGAGGTCGGCGATCGCGTACCCGCGGGCGGCCAGCAGACCGACCACGGCGGTCAGCTGCTCGTCGCTCAGGATCGGGACCAGCAGCACGCCCTCGTCGGGGACGGCCTGCGAACCGGCCACGCCGTCGAGCCCGGCCTCCGCCAGCGCACGGGCCATGCCCGGCAGGTGGGACGCGGCGACGGGGCGGATCTTCAGGGTCCGGCCGCCGACCCGGGCCTTCAGCTCGTCGACCTTGCCGTTGGCGATGACCTTGCCCTTGTCGATGACCGTCAGCTCGCTCGCGAGCTGCTCGGCCTCCTCCATGTACTGGGTGGTGAGCAGGACGGTGGCCCCCTCGGCGACCATCCGCTGCACCTCGTCCCACACCTCGTTGCGGGTGCGGGGGTCGAGGCCGGTGGTCGGCTCGTCCAGGTACAGCACGGCAGGGCGGCCGATCATGGAGGCGGCCAGGTCGAGCCGGCGGCGCATGCCGCCGGAGTAGTTCATCGCGGCCTTCCTGGCGGCGTCGGTGAGCGAGAACCGCTCCAGCAGCTCGTCCGCACGCGACCGGGCGTCCTTGCGGGACAGGTCGAGCAGCCGGCCGATCATGTAGAGGTTCTCCCAGCCGGAGAGCTTCTCGTCGACCGAGGCGTACTGGCCGGTCAGGCCTATGGTGCGGCGCAGCTGCCGCGGCTGGCGGACCACGTCGTAGCCCGCGACGGTCGCGGTCCCGGCGTCCGGGACGATCAGGGTGGAGAGGCAGCGTACGAGGGTCGTCTTGCCGGCGCCGTTGGGCCCGAGGACCCCGAGGACGGTGCCCTCGCGGACGTCCAGGTCGACACCGTCCAGGGCTTTGGTCTCGCCGTAGTGCTTGACCAGTCCCCGCACCTCGACGGCGTTCGAGCCGTTCAGGGGATTCTTGTCGTTTCGCGTCATGGGCACCATGGGACCAGCCGCCACCGACAACGCACCGACATCGCACCGACAGCCGGCCGACAGGAAGCCGACAGCCCGCCGGCGACGCGTCGGCGGGCTGTCTGACGGGGTGCCCGATCGATCAGTGGAAGCTGTGCTCGGCCTGCGGGAACGTTCCGCCGACCACGTCCTCGGCGAAGGCCTTCGCCGCGTCGCCCATGGTCGCGCGGAGGTTCGCGTACTGCTTCACGAACTTCGGCATCTTCCCGCCGGTCAGGCCCATCATGTCGGTCCACACCAGCACCTGCGCGTCGCACTCCGCGCCCGCACCGATGCCGACCGTCGGGATGTGCAGGGACCGGGTGACCTCGGCGGCCAGCTCGGCCGGAACCAGCTCCAGCACCACCGCGAAGGCGCCCGCGTCCTGCGCCGCCTTGGCGTCGCGCAGCAGCTGGTGCGCGGCCTCGTCGCCGCGGCCCTGCACCCGGTAGCCCATGGCGTTCACGGACTGCGGGGTCAGGCCCAGGTGGGACATGACGGGGATGCCGGACTGCACGATCAGCTCGGTCTGGTGCAGCGAGCGCTCGCCGCCCTCCAGCTTCACGGCCCCGACGCCGGCCTCCTTCACGAGGCGGGTGGCACTGCGCAGCGCCTGCACGGCGCCTTCCTGGTACGAGCCGAACGGCAGGTCGCCGATGACCAGGGCCCTGCTCGTGCCCCGTACGACGGCAGCCGACAGCAGGGTCATCTCGTCCATCGTCACGGGGACGGTCGTCTCGTAGCCGAGGTGACAGTTGCCCATGGAGTCGCCGACGAGGATGACCGGGATGCCGGCCTCGTCGAAGACGGACGCGGTCATCGCGTCGTAGGCGGTGAGCATGGGCCACTTCTCGCCCCGCTCCTTGGCGAGGGTGAGGTCGCGGACGGTGATCCGTCGGGTGCCCGTGCCTCCGTACAGGGTGGGGGAGGCGGCTTCGCGGGCAGGCGAAACGGCATGCGTCATGGCAACTGCTCCTTGATGTCATCTCGAGGCGCCCTTACGGCGTCCCCGGACTCATCCACCATGGTGGCACCTGCCCGGGCCGTGGCGAAAGTGGCGCGAAGACCTGTACGTCACACTCCTGGCTCACACCAGGACCACTCCTGGCCCCTTCATGGTCCCCTCCGCGGCGGTTCGACGCGCGCGAGAGCGAATGTGCGCGTTTCGTGACAAGCGGAACCTCGGCCGCGCGGCCGTTCGTCCTCCGGGACGTACGGCCGGAACAACGGCACGGAAGGCTGCGTCCATCGCCTAGGGTCAAGGAGCGGGGACGGAGCGCAAGCACGGCAGCGAGGGCAGTGGCATGGCACAGGCGTACATGACGGAGACGGGGAACGGCGGCTCGGAGCCCGAGCCCTCCGGATCCCGCCTCCGGCGCCGACTGGCCGGGCTGCGCCGCGACCGGGGCATCTGGCGGCGCGGGATCGTGACCGCGGCCCTGGCCGCCCTGATCTCGCTGGTCATGATCTTCCACGCCGAGCTGCCGAACGACGTGGGCAACCTCGGCAGCCTCACCGAGACCTTCCTGCCCTGGCTGGGCCTGGCCGTGCCGCTCCTGCTCGCCGCCGCCGTCGTCCGCAAGTCCGCCACCGCGCTGATCGCGATACTGCTGACGGCCGTCGTATGGGTGAACCTCTTCGGCGGCCTGGTCCTCGACAAGTCCGGCTCCGGTGGCAACCTGATGGTCGCCACCCACAACGTCGACGCCGACAACCCCGACCCGCGCGGCACCGCAGCCCGGGTCGCGAAGTCCGGGGCCGACGTCCTGGCCCTGACCGAGCTCAAGGGCAGCGCCGTGCCCGTCTACGAGGAGGCGCTGGCGGGCGCGTACAAGTACCACTCCGTCGAGGGCACGGTCGGCGTGTGGAGCAAGTACCCGCTGAGCGCCAGCTCGCCCGTCGACATCAAGATGGGCTGGACCCGCGCCATGCGCACCACCGTGGACAGCCCGTACGGCCAGATCGCCGTCTTCGCCGCCCACCTGCCCTCCGTCCGGGTCAAGCTCAACGCCGGCTTCACCGCCAACCAGCGCGACAACAGCGCCGGGGCCCTGGGCGCCGCGCTCGCCGCCGAACCGCTGAAGAAGGTCATCCTGCTCGGCGACCTCAACGGAACCATGAACGACCGATCCCTGTCCGAGGTCACCTCGCAGATGCGTTCCACCCAGGGCGCGGCGGGCGACGGATTCGGCTTCAGCTGGCCGGCCCAGTTCCCGATGGCCCGCATCGACCAGATCATGGTCCGCGGGATCACGCCCGAGGGCTCCTGGACCCTCCCGCGCACCGGCAGCGACCACCTGCCGATCGCTGCGCGGCTGACGGTGAGGAAGTAGCCCGCAGCGGTTGCGGAAGGGGCCTCACCGCATCGGCTGCGAGGCCCCTTCGCCGGACGCCCCTACGCCTGTTCGCGCCAGCCGTTCGTGATGGGCAGCCGGCGGTCCTTGCCGAAGCCCTTCGCGGAGATCTTCGTGCCCGGCGGGTACTGGCGGCGCTTGTACTCCGCGGTGTCCACCATCCGCAGCGTCCTGGCGACCAGCTCGCCGTCGAATCCGGCCGAGACGATCGCCTCCAGGCCCTGGTCGCGGTCCACGTACAGCTCCAGGATCGCGTCCAGTACCGGGTAGTCCGGCAGCGAGTCCGTGTCCACCTGGCCCGGGCGCAGTTCGGCGCTCGGCGGCTTCACGATGGAGTTCTCCGGGATCGGCGGGGTCTCGCCGCGTTCGGCCGCGGCCCGGTTGCGGTACTGCGCGAGCCGGAACACGTCCGACTTGTAGACGTCCTTGATCGGGCCGTACGCACCCACCGAGTCGCCGTACAGGGTGGAGTAGCCGACGGCCAGCTCCGACTTGTTGCCCGGGGCCAGCACGATGTGGCCCTCCTGGTTGGAGACCGCCATCAGCATCGTGCCGCGCAGCCGGGACTGGAGGTTCTCCTCCGCCAGGCCGGTCAGGCCCAGCGAGCCCATGTACGCGTCGAACATCGGCTCGATCGGCACCGTACGGAAGTTCAGGCCGGTCCGGTCGGCCAGCTCGGCCGCATCGCCCTTGGAGTGGTCCGAGGAGTACTTCGAGGGCATGGAGATGCCGTACACGTTCTGCGCGCCGATCGCGTCGCAGGCGATGGCGGCGACCAGCGCGGAGTCGATGCCGCCGGAGAGCCCGATCAGGACGGAGCGGAATCCGTTCTTCTTGACGTACGCGCGCAGGCCCACGACCAGCGCGTCGTAGATCTCCTCGTCGTCGTCCAGGCGGTCGGCGTAACCGCCGGTGACCACCGGCTCGTACGGCTCCACGGGCTCTTCGGAGAGGACCACGCGGTCGATCCGCAGGCCGTCGTCGACGACGCCCCCGGGGGCGTCGGCCCGCGCCGCGGGCAGGTCGAGGTCGACGAGGACGCAGCCCTCGGAGAACTGCGGGGCGCGTGCGATGACCTCGCCGCTGCCGTCGACGACGATCGAGTCGCCGTCGAAGACCAGCTCGTCCTGGCCGCCGATCATGGCCAGGTAGGCGAGGGTGCAGCCGGCCTCCTGGGCGCGCTTGCGGACCAGTTCGAGGCGCAGGTCGTCCTTGTTGCGCTCGTACGGGGAGGCGTTGACGGAGATCAGCAGGCCGGCCCCGGCGGAGCGGGTGGCCGGGACGCGGCCGCCCTCCTGCCAGAGGTCCTCGCAGATCGCCAGGGCCACGTCGACGCCGCGCACCCGGATCACCGGCTGCGTGTCGCCCGGGACGAAGTACCGGAACTCGTCGAACACGCCGTAGTTGGGGAGGTGGTGCTTGGCGAAGCGGAGGACGACCTTCCCGCCGTACAGCACGGCCGCCGCGTTCTCCGGGGAACCGGCTGGGCGGCCGAGCCGTGGGGCGGCCTTCTCGGAGCGGTCGAGGTAGCCGACGACGACCGGCAGTTCGCCGAAGCCCTCGGCCGCCAGCCGCTCCGCGAGCTCGAGCAGCGCCGTGCGGGAGGCGTCGACGAAGGAGCCGCGCAGGGCGAGGTCCTCGACGGGGTACCCGGTCAGCATCATCTCCGGGAACGCCACCAGGTGGGCGCCCTGCTCGGCGGAGTGCCGGGTCCAGTGGACGACCGAGTCGGCGTTGGCGGCGATGTTGCCGACCTGCGAGTCGATCTGATTCAGAGCGAGGCGAAGTTGAGGCACGGGGCCCAGTCTAATCGTCTTTCTGACGCGATGTCCTGGGCCCCGCGCTTCTCGTGCGTTTCCGTCAGCCGATCGAGCCGCTGAACTTCGCGTTGGGCATCATGACTCCGGGCGAGATGTCGGCGCTGATGCGCTCGGTGCCCTCGGGTACCTCGAAGGCCACGACCCCGCTGGCGGACTCGCCCGGCAGGATGTCACCCCTGATCATCTTCGGGACGTCGCCGTCGAAGACGAGCTTGGCGGTCATCCCCTTCTCGTCGCGGACGTTGGGCATCGCGTAGATGACGTTGTGTGCGGCGGACGAGCCGTTCGTGATGGTGAGCGTCATCTCCACCGCGTTGCCGACCTGGGAGTACTTGTTCTTCGTGACGTACTTCTTCGGCGTCGACAAGGTCACCTTGATGCCGTTCGGGTACGTGTACGTCTCGCCGAACGGCAGCGGGGTCGTCATGCCGGGGACCTGTGAGGGCGAAGGCGTGGGCGAGGCCTTCGGGATCGGCGGCATGCTGCGGCGGAGGTCGGCCGGCGGGTTCCAGTCGTCGTCGAGCCGGTCGTCGGCCACCTTCTCGATGACGAGGCCGGTGAGGAGGAAGCCGCCGACGGAGGCGCCGAGGCCGAGTACGGCGAGGACGGTGCCGACGACGGCCATCGTCTTGCGCCCGGCGCCGCCCGAGGCGCGGACGAGGGCACCGATGCCGATGCCGATGCCGACGACGGCGAGGAGGCCGCCCGCCCAGAAGACGAACGGGATGAGCCCGATGACCACGGCGGCGATGCCGATGATGAGGGCGGCGACGGCCAGGCCGTTGGTGGCGGCCCGGGCGGGCGTGCCCCACGGGTTGCCGGGGACGGCGCCGGGGACGGCATGGGCGCCCCAGGGGTTGGCGGGCGGTACGGGCGCGCCGGGACCGCCGGGCGGCACGGGCGCGCCGAACGAGGGGGCCGGGGGAGCCGCGTGCAGGGGCGCGGTCGGCGGCGCGAAGGCGGCGGAGGCCGCGGGCGGCGCGAACGCGTCGACGGGCGCGGGGGCCCGCACGGGCTCGGGCTGCGGCGCGGGGGCGGGCTGCGGCGAGGGCGCCGGGACCGGCTCGGGGGCCGCGGCGGGCTGCGGTTCGGGCGTCGGCGTCGGCGCGGGGGCGGGGGCCGGTACGGGCTGTGCTTCGGGTTCCGGCGTGGGCGTGGGCGTGGGCGCGGGCGCGGGCTCCGGCGTCGGCCCGGGTTCCGGCCTCGGCTCCGGCTCCGGCTCCGGGGACTTCCGGAGCGACAGCGGCTGCGCCGGCTCGGGCGCGGAGGGTGCGGAGGCCGGCTCCGGTATGGGCGTGCCCACGGGCTCCGTCGGCGGACCGGACGGGCTGCTGGGCGGGTTCGGGGGCGTGCTCATACCTGGCGGAAGTCCTCACGGGGGGTGGTGTGCGCGGTGATCACCAAGCCTGCCATGGGCCCCGCATCGCTCCAAGGGGGTTTGGCCCCCGGCCCGCAGGCCGGGGGGCCGAACCCCGCGGAGGGGCTACCGCCGGTACCCGAGCACCGTCATCATCCCGGCCTCCGCGTGGTACACGTTGTGGCAATGCACCATCCACAGACCGGGGTTGTCGGCGTCGAAGTCCACCGTCAGCGTCCCGTTCGGCAGGATCAGCGCGGTGTCCTTGCGTGCGCCGCCCCGGCCGCCGCCGAGCGCGAAGGTGTGCCCGTGCAGGTGCAGCGGGTGCCACATCGTTGTCGAGTTGTTGAACTCCAGCCGGACCCGCTCGCCCGCCTTCACCGGGTGCCGCTGGTCGGCCGTGTACGGCTTGCCGTCGAAGGCCCAGTCGTACTTCTCCATCCCCCCGGTCAACTTGATCCCGATCGTGCGGTCCGGCTCGCGGGCGGCGAGTACGGCGGGCTCGGCGGCGCGCAGCCGGTCCGCCGTCAGCGGCTTTCCGGCCAGCTCGGCGGGCCGCGTCGCGGCGGTGGGCGCCGCCCCCGCCCCCGTGCGCAGCAGGGCGAGCGCGGATGCCGGCCCGCCCTTGCCCTCCTTGCCCTCGGCGAGCGCGGTCAGCGGGAACACCCCGTCCTGCGCCGTGACCAGTACGTCGTACCGCTCGCCCATGCCGAGCAGCAGCGAGCCGGTCTTCGCGTGCTCCACCGGGTAGCCGTCGGTGTGGGTGACCGTCAGCTCGTGGCCGCCGAGGGCGATCCGGAAGGCGGTGTCCCCGCCCGCGTTGACGATCCGCAGCCGGATCCGGTCACCGGGCTTGGCCGTGAAGACCGACGGGTCCTGCGCCGTCCGGCCGTTGACCAGGTAGTGCGGGTACGCGACATCGCCCGGGTCCTTGCCGAGGACGTCGCTCTCCCCGCCCATGAGCAGACGCGAGGGCCCGCCGCCGGCCGGGGTCTGCGAGGCCGCGCCGCCGTGGCCCGCGTGCCCGCCGCCCGACCGCATGTCCATGCCCTTGCGGAGTTCGGCCAGGACCGCGTCGGGGGTGGAGCCGTCCACTCCGTCGACCCAGTCGTCCAGGACCACCACCCACTCCTTGTCGTACGAGAGGGGCTCCTTCGGGTCCTCGACGATGAGCGGGGCGTACAGGCCGCGGTCCTGCTGGACGCCCGAGTGCGGGTGGAACCAGTACGTCCCCGGGTTCGGGACGGCGAACCTGTACGTGAAGGACCCGCCCGGCGCGATGTCCCGCTGGGTCAGGCCCGGGACCCCGTCCATGTCGTTGCGCAGGGCGAGCCCGTGCCAGTGCAGGGAGGTGGCCTGCGGGAGGTTGTTGGCCAGGGTCAGGGCGAGGGTGCCGCCCGCGGTGACCCGGACCTCCTGGCCGGGCAGCCGGTCCCCGTACGCCCAGGAGCGGACGGTGAGCCCGCCGCCCAGGTCGAGCGGGGTGGCGGTGGCAGTCAGCTTGACCTCGGAGACCGGTCCGGTGGCCTTGCGGGCCGCCTCGGCGGCCTGGACCTCGGGCCCGGCGGGGTCGACGTAGCCGCCCGGCGAGGCGGCGGGGGAGGAGCCGCCGTGGTTCATGGAGCCGTGGTCCGGGCCGGAGCCGTCGGGACCGTCGGAGCAGGCGGCGAGCAGCGCCGAACCGGCGAGGGCGGCGGAGGCGCCGAGAACGGCGCGGCGGGTGGGACGGTTGGGACGGTTGGGGCGGCTGGGAAGAGAGCGCATGGAAGCACCTCGTGGTGTGGTCGTACGAGCAGATGGGCGCCGTCTGCTGCCGCCGCTCCGGCCCGGCGCGCGGGGCGCGTGCGGGCATGCGGGGGCGGCAGCGGGCCCGTCGCTATACGCGCAGTACCGCCAGCCTCGTGAGGAGTTCGCGGGGCGAGGGCGGGTCCGGCCCGCCGGACCGGCCCGGCCCGCGGGCCGCGCCCCCGAGCGGCGCGGCGTCACGGAGGCCGGCCGGTCCGGCGCCCAGGATCAGCAGGGTGAGTCCGCCGAGTACGGCCAGGCACACCGACATGGGGTCCATACCGGAGCCGGGCGGCGGGGCCTCGGCGGCGGGCCCCCGGTCGTGGGAAGCATGCGCCGGGACGGTGACCGTGCCCGCGCCGGTGACCATGCCCGCGCCCGTGTCCACCCCTGTGTCCGCCCTGCCGGCGGACGCGTGGCCCGGTGCGTGGCCCGGCGTGTGGTCGGCGGCACGCCCGGCCGGGGCAACGGCGACGGCCGGAGCCGCGTCCTCCATGGTGTGGGACCGACTCGGATGGCCCAGGGTGTGCATGGTGACGATGCCCAGGAGCAGCGCAGCGAGCAGCAGCAGCCGGGGCCACCGGGCCGCTCGCCGGTCGGTGCGCAGGGCAGGGCGCGTCATGGGCGGAACCCTACCCCGGGTGGGTATCTGATCGTAGGACCGGGTCCGCCGTGTTGAGGATGATGCGCAGTATGTCCACAAAAGCCGAAAAGGGGCTCTTCGCGAACAGTGCGTGGCCGGTCGCCCTCCTCATCGGCCTGGGCGCCGCCGCGTACACCGCATGGGTGCTCGAAGTCGTCCTCTCGACCGGCCTGAACCCCATCGAGACGTACGTCAGCGAGCTCGCCGCCCAGGACCAGCCGCTCGGCGGCCTGTTCCGGGCCACCGACTTCACCGCAGGCCTGCTCGCCTTCGCCGGCGGCCTGCTGGCCCTGGCCGGGCTGCTGCGCCGCGACGGATCCCGGCGCCCCTGGTCGGTCGTGGGCTGGGCCGGCGTCACCCTCTTCGGCGCGGCCACCGCCGCCGACGCCTGGCTCCCGCTGAGCTGCACACCCACCGTGGACCCCGTGTGCGCCGCCCGGGAGACCGCCGGCCTGGTCCCGGCCACCCATCAGGCGCACGCCGTCAGCAGCAGCCTCGCCATGACCGGCGCCCTCATCGGGATAGTCGCCCTCACCGTCGCCGCCCGCCGCTACGGCCGGCTCGCCCCGCTCGCCCGCTACGGGCCCGTCCTGGTCGGGCTGGAGCTGCTCGCCACCGCCTGGACCCTGTCCGCCATCGCGCTGTTCACCGCCGGGCGCGGGACCTGGGCGCTCGGCGCCGGGCAGCGGCTGCAAGTGCTGTTCGTGGCGTTCTGGCTGGGCCTGCTCGCGTACTCGGTCCACAAGGAGCGCCGCACATGACACCGGACATGACACCGCGCACGACCGCGCACGGCAACGTAACCGCCCGGACCGGCCGTTTCGTACGGGTGGACGGCGTCCCGCTGCACGTCCTCGTGGAGGGCAGCGGCCCGCCCGTGGTGCTGAGCGCCGGGCTCGCCATGGCCTGGTTCGACTGGGACCCCGTCGCCGCGCTGCTCGTCGCGCAGGGCCGCACCGTGGTCCGCTTCGACCGCCCCGGGCACGGGCTGAGCGCCCCCGCCACCGCCCCGGCGACCGCCGCCGGGGAGGCCCGCCGCATCGCCGGGCTGCTCGACGCGCTGGGCCTGCCCGGCCCGGTCACCGTCGCCGGGCACTCGATCGCCGGGTTCCACGCCGAGGCCTTCGCCCGCCTGTACCCCGAGCGCACCGCCGCGCTGGTCCTCGTCGACACCAGCATCGAGGAGGACCCCCGTACGGTCTGGCCCGCCGGGCTGCGCACCGGCGCCGCCCGCCTGCTCGGCCAGGCCCTGACCGCCGCCGGGCTGCCCGCCGCGCTGGGTCCGCTCGCCCGCCGCGCTGCCGTACGGGCCTCCCGCACCGGCGGCTGCGACCCAGCCGCCCCGGACCTCGTACGCCGCTGCTACCGCACCGGCCGGGTCTGGCGCGGCGCCCTGCTGGAGAACTCCGGCTACCCCGACACCGCCGCCGAGGTCCTCGCGCTGCGGACCGGGCGCCCGCCGGCCGTGCCCGTCACCGTCCTCACGGGGTACGACGGCTCGGCCGGGCGGGGGGCCCTGCGCTGGTGTGAGCGCCAGGCGGAGCTGGCCGACCGGCTCGGCGCCCGCTTCGAGGTCGCCGAACCGGCGGGGCACCTGGTCATGCTGGACCGCCCGGGCCGGGTGGCACGGGCGATCCTGGACGCTGCAGCACGGGAGCCGGGCGGGGCGGATCGGCCGGATGGGCCGGATCGGCCGGGTCAGTGGCTCGCGTAGACCTTCTCCACGAAGCCGGCCAGCTGGTGTTCGTCGAGGTGCTGGGCCAGGTCGGCCTCGCTGATCATGCCGACCAGCTTCTTGTCCTTGATGACCGGAAGCCGCTTGATCCGGTGGCTCTCCATCTCGTCCAGCACGTCGGTGACGTCCGCGCCCGCGTCGATCCAGCGCGGGGTGCCCTGGGCCATGTCACCGCAGGTCATCTCGGACGGGTTCAGACCCTGGGCCACACAGTTCACGACGATGTCGCGGTCGGTGATGATGCCGCAGAGCCGCTCGGCGGCGTCGCTGATGGGCAGGGCGCCCACATTGAGCCGGCTCATCAGCTGAGCGGCCTTGTCCAGAGTCGCGGTGGCGGGGATCCACTGGGCCCCGGGGTGCATGATGTCTGCCGCGGTGGTCATTGCTTACCTCCCTGAATGCCGATGCGGCCGGGCGCGGATGCGCCCGCCTCGGCACCCTCCGGAGGCCGGTGGGGGAAGGGCCTGATGAGGGCGCCCTCCCACCACCGTACGGGCGTGGCCCGTCGCCCGCGCGGCGCAGCTCCGCGCTGTTTCAGCATGTCCGCCATGAGGGTGAGCTCCGACTGCTGCGCCTCGACCATGCCCCGGGCCAGATCCCGCTCGGCGGGGGTCTTGCACTGGGCCGCGCAGCCCCGGGCCATCGCGACCCCGCCCTTGTGGTGGTCGGTCATCAGCTGGAGGTAGAGCACCTCCGCATCACGGCCCTCGGCGGCGCCGAGCTGCGCGAGCTCCTCCTTGGTGGCCATGCCGGCCATGAGCGCGCCGGGCTTGGCGGCGACACCGCCCATGTCGTGCCCGGCCGTGTCGTGGCCGGCCGATTCGTGCCCGGCTGGGGCCTGCCCGCTCGTGTCGTGGCCGCCCGTGTCGTGCCCGCCCGTGTCGTGCCCCGGGTGGCCGCCGTGCTGGTCGGCGGACCCCATCCAGGACATCGGCGGCTCGTCGGCCACCACCTTCGGCAGCCCCCACAGGTCCAGCCAGCCCAGCAGCATGCCCCGCTGGTTGGCCTGCGTGTTGGCGATGTCGTACGCGAGCCCGCGCACGGGCTCGTCCTTGGTGCGGTCCCGCACGATGAACGACATCTCCACCGCCTGCTGGTGGTGCACGGCCATGTCCCGCGCGAAGCCCGCGTCCGGTGAGTAGAGGCCCGGCGCGCGGGCCGACGTACCGTCGCCGTCGCTGCCGCTCGCGGCGGTGACCGTGGCCGCCGCCGCGAACAGCAGCGCGAGCAGGACGGCGCTCCCGGCCGCCCAGTACGTACGGGTCACTTCTCGGCCAGCCCGCTCGTGCAGGCCGCGCCCGGCTCCGGGGTCTGCGGGCCCTGCACGTACTTGGTGAAGAACTGCGCGACGCGGGGGTCGTCCGCCTTGTCCACCGTCAGCTGCTTGCCCCAGGCGCTCAGCATGATCGTGCCGGCCTGCTCCTTGACCGGGCTCATCAGCGTGTACGGGGTCTTGGACACGGTCCCGGCGAGCGCGTCGAGGTCGCCCTTGGCGGCCTTCTCGTTGTACGTCACCCAGACCGCGCCGTGCTCCAGCGAGTGGACGGCGTTGACCTCGGGGACCGGGTTCTTGTAGACGTCGCCGTTGCAGTTCATCCAGCGGGGGCTGTGGTCGCCGCCGACCGGCGGGTTCATCGGGTACTTCACCGGGGTGTCGACGTGGTTGCGGCCCAGCGCCTTCGCGTCCCAGGTCTGCTCGCCGTTCACCGGGGCCTTGCGGGCCGCCGCCGCGGCGTCCTTCTTCTCCTGCTTGTCGATCAGCACCCACGCGCCGAAGCCGATGAGCCCGGCGGCGACGGCCACCGAGACCGTGATCGCGATGGCCGCGTTGCGCCGGTCGCGGGCCCGCTCGGCGCGGCGCATCTCGGCTATGCGGGCCTGGGGGGAGTTGCTGTCGTACGGGGTCCTGCTGGCCATGTGCCCTGAATCCTTCTGCTGAGGGGGGTGGAGGGATGGATCCGGTGGAGCGCGGTACGGCGCCCGGACCCGTCAGGTCCGCAGCACTTGGAGGGCATGCAGGTCGGGAGCCCGGGCGAGCGTCCCGTGCGGCCGGGCCGGCCTGCCGTCGGCGGCGCGCCCGACGGGATCCGGGGCGGAGCCCGCCACGGTCACGGCGGGCGGCGGGGCGGGCAGTACGCCGGGGGCCACGTGCGAGAAGGGGGAGCAGCCGGGCGGCACGTCGGGGGACACGCAGACGGCGCGCGTCCCGTGCCCGCCCGCGGGCCCCCGTAGGGCGGACACGCCGGTCGGGGCGGTCGGGGCGGCCGCGACGGACACGGCGGTGACGGCGTGCGGCTCGCCCGGCCGTACACACAGGAACAGCGCTCCGAGCAGCACGCAGAGGGCGACCGCGATGACGGCACGCCGGGGCATCCGACGCCCTGCGCGCCCGTGCCGCATGTGCTCCCAGCCCCCCATGGGCGCAGATGGTAATGCTCATGACGGGCCCGAGGTCAGTGCGGGGGTGCCACGAGGTTTCAGAGGTGCGTAATGTGGCGGAAACCGCGGCTGGCGATACTGGGCCCGCCCGACTGTGCCCCCGCCCTCGGGGGAGGTGGTGCACAGGCCGTCTGAACTGCGAGGATGAAGGCATGGACAAGCAGCAGGAATTCGTCCTCCGGACGCTCGAGGAGCGCGACATCCGGTTCGTGCGCCTGTGGTTCACCGACGTACTGGGCTTCCTGAAGTCCGTCGCGGTCGCCCCCGCCGAGCTGGAGCAGGCCTTCGACGAGGGCATCGGTTTCGACGGATCGGCCATCGAGGGCTTCGCGCGGGTCTACGAATCCGACATGATCGCCAAGCCGGACCCCAGCACGTTCCAGATACTGCCGTGGCGCGCCGAGGCCCCCGGGACCGCCCGGATGTTCTGCGACATCCTGATGCCGGACGGGTCGCCGTCCTTCGCGGACCCGCGGTACGTCCTCAAGCGCATCCTGAACAAGACCTCCGACCTGGGCTTCACCTTCTACACCCACCCCGAGATCGAGTTCTTCCTGCTGAAGGACAAGCCGCTGGACGGGACCCGCCCGGTACCGGCGGACAACTCCGGCTACTTCGACCACACTCCGCAGAACGTCGGCATGGACTTCCGCCGCCAGGCGATCACCATGCTCGAATCCATGGGCATCTCGGTGGAGTTCAGCCACCACGAGGGCGCCCCGGGCCAGCAGGAGATCGACCTCCGCTACGCGGACGCGCTCTCCACGGCGGACAACATCATGACCTTCCGCCTCGTCATGAAGCAGGTCGCGCTCGAACAGGGCGTCCAGGCCACCTTCATGCCGAAGCCGTTCTCCGAGTACCCCGGCTCGGGCATGCACACCCACCTCTCCCTCTTCGAGGGGGACCGCAACGCCTTCTACGAGTCGGGCGCCGAGTACCAGCTCTCGAAGGTCGGCCGCTCCTTCATCGCGGGCCTCCTGAAGCACGCGGCGGAGACGGCCGCGGTCACCAACCAGTGGGTCAACTCGTACAAGCGCATCTGGGGCGGCTCCTCCCGCAGCGCCGGCGCGGGCGGCGAGGCCCCCTCGTACATCTGCTGGGGCCACAACAACCGCTCGGCCCTGATCCGGGTCCCGATGTACAAGCCGGGCAAGACGGGCTCCTCGCGGGTCGAGGTCCGCTCGATCGACTCGGGCGCCAACCCGTACCTGACGTACGCCGTGCTCCTCGCGGCGGGCCTCAAGGGCATCGAGGAGGGCTACGAACTCCCGGCGGGCGCCGACGACGACGTCTGGGCCCTCTCCGACGCGGAACGCCGGGCGATGGGCATCGAACCCCTCCCGCAGAACCTCGGCGAGGCCATCGCCCTGATGGAACGCAGCGAACTGGTCGCCGAAACCCTCGGCGAGCACGTCTTCGACTTCTTCCTGCGCAACAAGAAGCAGGAGTGGGAGGAATACCGCTCGGAGGTCACGGCCTTCGAACTCCGCAAGAACCTCCCTGTCCTGTAGCCGCAGGTCAGAGGTAGTACCCCAGTCACACGGCACCCCGGGCCGACGGCACTCAGCCGCCGGCCCGGGGCCGTTTCACCCCTCCTGGGCCGTCTGTGGGCCGTCAGCCGCCGGACCGGCGGCCCGGTAGACCTCATCTACGGCCCGCAGGGTGCGCTCGTGGCTGCTCGGCATCAGGTGCGTGTACACCCGGAGCGTGAACCCGGGGTCGCCATGTCCGAGGTACGTGCTGAGCGCCTTGATGTTCTCCCCGGAGTCCAGCAAGACGGACGCGTAGAAGTGCCGGAGCGCGTGCATCCCGTGCTCACGCGCGGCCGCGGCTCCGGGATGACGCCAGCCTGCACGAGGGCGAACTTCCACACCCGGGTGTTGAAGTCGGTGCGCCGCACCGCGCCCCCGCCCGACAGGGAGAACAGCAGCCGCTTGGTGACGAGCGGCCCGTCCGGCTTCAGCCAGGGAAGCGTCACGTCCACCGGCGGGAACTCCTCGCGGTGCTCCCGCAGCACCTGACCGATGCGACGGGGGAGTGGTACATCCCGCTCCTTCTCCCGCTTAGGCGGACCGAACACCAGGTGTCCGTTCGCCACCTTCACCTGATTGGCCACCCGGAGCCATTCACCGCGGAAGTCGTCAGGGTCGTCGGGCAGACCGAAGATCTCCCCCTGCCGGAGTCCCAACCCTCCGCCGGCATCGGCCATCGCCCGGTACCGCTTCGGTAGCGCTGCCCGGATGGCGAAGAGCTGCTTGGGCGTCCATGGCCTGACCCGCGGAGCGACCGGAGCGGGCGCCCGGACCGTACGAGCCTTGCACGGGTTCTTCGCCAGCAACTCGTCGTCCACCGCGGCGGCGAGTACGGCAGACACGCTCGCGAAGATGACGCGCCGGTATGAGGAGACCGGCAGGACCTGCTCCAGCTCGCTGAGCCAGTCACGGATGTGCTCCGGCCGGAACGAGTCGAGTGGCCGCGTGCCGAGGTACGGGAACGCGTGCTTGCGGATCTGTACTTCGACAGACGACCGCGTGGTCACGTCTGTCGTCAGCGACGAGAGCCACTTCTCTCCGTACTCCCGGAACGTGATTCGGCCGGCGGTGGGGTCGATGTACTCCCCCCGGGACATGTCCGCCTCGATGTGCGCCAGCCACTTCTCAGCGAGCCGCTTCTGCCTGTCGGGGAAGCGCTTCGACTTCTCGGTCCCGTCCGGTCCGATGAACCGGGCGCGGTAGCGCATCCCGCTGCCGTGGCGGTCGGTCTTGATCCGACGGGGCTTGCCGTCGGGTCCCTGCTCCGTCTTGAACCACCGGTCTTGGATGTGGCCTGCCACGTGTGGGCCTTTCTGAGCAAGCGCCGAGGGCGGGCCCAGGTGGGCCCGCCCTCGGCGGTGGTGGGTTGGTTAAGCGGCTTGGCTGATGTCCTTGCGCTTCTGCTCGGAGATCCAGTCGTAGAGGTCGGCGGGGTCGTAGCGGGTGTGCTTGCCGACGCGGAATCCGGGCGGGCCGGTCCGCTTCTTGCGCCACTGGTAGAGGGTCTCCACCGGGACGCCGAGGATCTCGGCGACGTCGTCGGGGTTGAGGTAACGGTGGGGGAGTCCGCCGCGCAGGATGGCGCGGGGGTCACTCTCGGCGGGCATTGCTCCTCCGGCGGGTGTGTCCGAGGTCCGGATTTCTGCGTCATAGCGTCGTCTGGGTCATCAGCTGGTCTGACCTGCGGCTTTCGATGACGTCGTAGCTGGGCTGTGTGTCACCGGCCCGCGTCACCGTCACCGGAGTGACGCGGGTGACGCGCGATGACGTAGCCGTTGTCCGTCTGCGTCACCGGTGTAGCCGCAGGTCACGTGCTATTTCGTGCGCTGTGGTGACGTGGGTGACGCAGAGTCTCTTCTCTTAGGAAAAAGAGAGGGGTGGTGTCTGTAGTGGTGCGGTGCGTCTTCGAGCGCGATGAGGGGGCCGCTGCGCGGCACGTCTATCGCAGCGGCGGCAAGCCGCCGGAACAGCAAGAGGAGCACGCGCCACCCCGGGACGACGGGTGCTCTTCTTGCTTGAACGCAGGGCCGTGGTGGCGCCGGTCAGAATGCTGCCTGCTGCTGGCCGGGCGGTGCGGCGGCCGGTCGGGTCATCTCGATGTAGCGGGCGGTGCTGGTGCGGCCCCAGTCGACGAGGACGCCGCGGGCGGCGAGGGTGGGCTGGAGGCGCTTGAGGCGGTCGGAGAGGACTTTGCCGGTGGTGGGCCAGCCCTTGGGCAGGGTGCGGAAGTCGTCTCCGGTGTAGAGCTGGGTGAGGGCGTGCAGCAACTCGGTCGACGTCATCCGGACCTCCTCGCCGAGGCCGAGGCCGGCGGCGTGCTTGAGGACGGTCTGTGCGAGGAGGTCGCCCTCGATCACGTCGTCGTTGAGGTCGTCGAGGCTGGCCCGGTAGGCGCCCAGCGAGCCGAGGCCGGTGGCGGTGTCGAGCTGGGCGCAGAGGTGGGCGAAGTCCGCCATCCGTAGGTCGGTGGGAATCTCGGCCTCGGTCGCCCGCACCTTGACGGCCAAGTCCAGCAGGGAGCCGAGGATGACGGGCAGCACCTGCGCGTACTCCGCCCACAGCTCCGCCTCCGTACGCCTCACCCGCGGCCGCTCCAGCCGCAGGGGAAGGAGGCGTTCGGCGAGGTCGGGTCGGATGACGCCGACGTCGATGCCGGTCAGCAGGAGTGGGCGGCGGTAGCGGGAGCGGTAGACGTCCCCGTCGCTGAACAGGGCGCGCTTGATGCTCTCTGCGCCGGTGACGATGCAGCACATCAGGTCGGACAGGTCCGGCGGCAGGTGGGAGAGGTTGTCGAGGGCGGAGACCCATCCTGCGGCGACGGCCGTGATCAGGTTCTCCTCGTCCTTCGGGGCGCGGCGCAGGTCACCGGTCATGCCCTCGATGATCCGCACGAGCATCCTGCCGCCGGTGGACTTGCCGGCGCCTTGGGGGCCGGTGAGGAACGGTGCGGGGACGGGGACGGACGGCTCCAGGCAGCCGATCAGCCACGCGACGGCGAGGCACTCGCTCTCGGCGTTGGCGAAGTTGCACAGCCGCAGCAGAGCGTCGATGCCCTTACCGTCGGTGTCCTTCTCGGGGATCGGGAGTTCGCCGGTGAGCTGGGTGCGCCGCCAGCACACCTCTCGCGGGTCGGGGACGCGGATGTCCCAGCCGGTGGGGTGGATGCGGACGGACTTCCCGTCGTCGCGGCCCAGGTCGAGCCAGGTCGCACCGTCGAATCCGGGCGCTACGCGGATGTGGGTGGCTTGTACGTCCTGGCTGAGGGCGAGTGCTTCGATCAAGTCCAGTGCCTCCTTGAGGGCGGAGCCGTTGAAGGAGCCGTGGCCGTCGTTGTAGAGGCCGACCATGAGTTCCTGCCGGTGGCTGCCGGTCGTGCCCTGGGAGCGGATCGGGCGGGCGACGGGGTGGCTGTTCTTCTGCGCGTAGACGGTGCCTTCGGTGGTGCGGAAGTACCGGAAGTGGGCTTGCGCGTAGTCGGTGATGATCTGCCGTGCCGGGGTCTTGTCGCGTCGGTCACGGTCACATCCCCAGCTGGGTGCGGGCGTTGGTCCAGGCGTCCTCGCAGTGCCGCAGGGACTCGCCCTTGGCCTGAGCGGCGGTGAACAGGCGCTTGATGTGCGTGTCGGTGAGGCAGCCGCACCGGCCGTGCGCGGACAGCACCGCGAGGAACAGCCGGAACACGGTCCGGTGAATGCCTTCCGGAGCCTCCTCGATCCGCTGCTCCGCCAGGGCGATGCCGCGTTCCAGATAGGCTGGCGAACGATGAGGGCACTCCCCGCCGCCGACCGGAGCCGCCGCAATCACGGGGCGGGACGCTGGCCGAACCGCCGCGGGCTCCTTCGCGGCGAGGGCCTGTACGGCGTCGGGGAGCGGCGCCATGGTGCCGGTGCCGGAGCCGAGCCATCGGGCGTAGGACATCAGCGACTTGATGTCGACTCCGGGGCGTACGGCGTTGGGGGAAGTCATGGTGCCGAGGTAGATCCAGTGCTCCCCGCGCGTGGTCGCCACGGTCTTGGTGGCGGGCAGGTGCTGGCGTGCCCAGGCAATAGCGTCGGCGTTGTCGAGGTCGACGACGGTGAGGCTGGCGCCGCCGGGGTGGTAGGCGACGGCCGCGGCCTGCCGCCAGGCCGGGGCCCACGCGGCGGAGGTGAGGATGTGCGGGTCGGTGGTCGCGGCGGCCCAGGCGTGGCAGGGCGTCGGGCAGGCGCAGGGGCCGGGGGTTTTCATGTTCGGCCGGCCGCCGCAGGCGTTCTTGCGGCAGGCGCGGCAGTTACCCATGGGGCCTTTGCCCTCCCTCAGCGGCAGCACGGGCAGCCCCTGCCCGGCGAGCCACAGCGCGGTATCCAGGTGACCGGTCAGCGTGGTCATGCGGCCACCGCCCCGGACATCGTGCGGGCGAGGAACGCGCGGCCGAGCCACTCCGAGTAGGCCGGCGGAATGGCCTCGGTCAGTTCCTCGCGGACGTCGGTCCAGTTGATACCCATGGCCTGCTGCATCTCAGGCACGGTGGCCTTGCCCCCGCCGGCGCCGTACGCGGCGACGTACGGCCCGTCGCGGTATTCGCCGTGGCGCCACCCTCGTACGTAGCCGCGGTGGCGGACGTGCTTGGGCTTGGCGGTGCTCCAGCCGCACAACCCGAAGTTCCGGTGGCGCAGGACGCCGAGTCCGAACTGTTCGCCGCACAGGGTGATGTCCTTGCGGACGTCGGCCTTGCCGTCCGGTTGCTCGATTACATATGGCAGCCCGGACGCGTCCAGCAGTTCGCGGGTGGGGGCGACGAGATCGACGTGTTCGCCGCCCCAGCCGCGGGCCCGGTTGGTGCCCACCGCCGGGCAGAGACTGGTGGAGCCCCAGCTCCCCACACCTCGCCCGCGCGAGACGGACGAGGGAGGCAACCGGCCGTGGCCAGCAGGGCCGCGGAAGGGCTGGGTGTCGCTGTACCTCACGCGGAGACTCCGCGTGGCCGCCTACTTGGTCGAGGAGAGGCGGCATGATCCCCATTCAGTTATCAAAGAGCTGGTGCTTCCTTAGAGCCCTCTCAGGCCTTCCGGGCACACGTCCGTGCAGGTCAGAGCAGCCGAAGCCAGCTCCGATCCCCATTGGATACATGCTTGAACGTGTATCTCACGATGAAGCGCTCGATTGCGGCTGTCAAGTCCCTCGCTGCTTTCGAGCCCTCCTGGGGCGTGACATCAGAGTGGCCCAGAGCTCCGGGACGAAGTCACCACGTCCCTGGACGTCCCTGGGAGCTGGGATGGCAAACGAGCGGTTACGGTCGGCGATGCTCACGCACGGCGTCACCGTCGAAGTCATGGCCGAGCACGTCGGCGTGGATCCGAAGACTGTGGAACGGTGGATCACTCAAGGCCGGGCACCGTACCGCCGCCATCGCCTCGCGATAGCCGCCTACCTGAGCGAGGACGAGACCTACCTCTGGCCGAACGGTCTCCCAGAAGGGCAGCGTCAGGACGCCGCCGACGCCGAAGTCCTCAAGGTGTACCCACACCGCTCCTACGTCCCGCCCGAGCTGTGGCTCCAGCTCTTCGGTCGAGCCGAGCGGGAAATCGGGGTGCTGGTCCATGCCGGCGTGTTCCTTGCCGAGAACCCGCGCTGGCCGCAACTCCTCCGCCAGAAGGCGGCGGCCGGGGTACGGGCCCGCATCCTCCTGGGGGATCCGGACAGCCGGAAGTCCAGCGGCGCGGGCAGGAAGAAGAGATCGGCGAAGGCGTGGCCTACAAGGTGCGGGAGGTGATGAAGCTATACCGCCCGCTCTACGGGGGTAGCAGGCATTGAGTTCCGCATGCACCGATCCACGCTGCACAACTCCCTGTACCGCGCGGACGACGAATGGCTGGTGAACACCCAGGTCTACGGTGTGAGCGCACCCCTGACCCCGGTCCTCCACCTTCGTCGGGTCGCGGGCGCCGAGCTGGCCGCGACATATCAGCAAAGCTTCGAGAAGGTCTGGGACGAAGCAGCTCCCATCGAAAGGACCTCATGAGCCGCCGCACCGACTACTTCAACGACCCGAACGCCCCCAAGGCCAACAGCATCGTGCCCGCGGTGACGGCATTCGTCGTGAACGACACCGGCGAGGTTCTCCTCGAACGACGCTCCGACAACGGCCGTTGGGGCATGCCGGGTGGAGTTCAGGAGGTTGGGGAGAACATCGCGGGCACCGTCGTGCGCGAAGTCCTGGAGGAGACCGGCATCCACGTTGAAGTGGTCGGACTCGTCGGCATCTTTACGGACCCCGGGCACGTCATCGCCTTCGCTGACGGAGAGGTCCGACAGGAGTTCTCCCTCTGCTTCCGGGCCAGGCCGGTCGGCGGCGAGATCAAGGTCAGCTCGGAGTCGTTTGCCGTGCGGTGGGTGCCCCGGTCGGAGCTTGATGACCTGGACATCTCCCCGGCCACGCGCCAGCGCCTGGATGAGGGCTTCCGAGACGTGCCGATCCCCGTAATCAGCTGAGTCGAGCCGCCAGGGCCTCGGCCTGCCGCTCCCGGACCCGGTCCACTCGCTCCAGCAGGTCTGGCCGTGCTGCGGACACGGCCCGGAAAACGACATGGTCCGACCCATACCGCTCCAGCACCTCGGCGAGCCGATGAGCTGGGTCGACCAGTTCCCCGACCGGGCTGCTGGTGAGGTCGCAGTAAGTGATGGCGTCGACCAGCTCGGGTTCCGCCGGCCCGAACTCAGCGAGAGCATCAGCCAACCCGAGCTCGGAGGCTTCCCAGGGCGAGGATGTATGGAACGCGACGATGCTGCACAACCGCGGGTCGGCCCCCACTACGTCCCGCAGGTACCGAGCGCCGTCAATCATGTGCTGACCGGTGTCCACCGCCCGCTCGGCATACCCGACGTCGTGTGCGATGGCAGCGGCCGCCAACAGCTCGGCGTCGGAGCCGAGCGCAGGCGCCAGGGTCAGGGCCTGCCTGTAGACCCGCTGCGAGTGAGCCCACCGCCGCGGCAGGTCCTTCGCAAGCAGAGACTCGGCGAGATCGTGGGCCCACTTGGCCAACTGCATGTCCAGCGCCTCCGAGAAAGTCAGAACTAAGAGCTCAAGCATCGGGTCTCAAGAGGGGGAACGAACGAACCGCCCCACACCGTGCCGAGCCTCAACATGCCCAGCGGTCTCCAGCTCGCGCACCGCTCGGCGCACGGTCCCACGGGCGACCGCGTACGTCTCGGCGAGCGCCGCCTCGCTCGGCAGCCGGGTGCCGGCGGGAAGCTCTCCACGCTGAATCTGCCCCAGCAGATCATTCATGATCCGCTCGTACGGCGGAGACTCGGCGCCCCCGGCCACCGCCCGTCCGACGCCAGCCACGGACTTGATGGTCCCCGCTTCTTCAAGGGCCCGCAACGCACGCCGCACGGTCGTACGCGCTACGCCGAACTCCCGCCCGATCTCCGCCTCAGAGGGCAACCCGTCGGCGTAGTCACCACCAGCGATCCGCTCGCGCAGTACCTGAGAGATCACCTGATACGTCCCACGTGGGCTAGGGCTCGCCATGCATTGCTCCTTGGCGCCATTGGTCTGAAAATTCTGGATAGCCCATCAAATTTCATCAAACCATGAAGCGCTGGCTGCCACTTGCGACAGAGGAACGGTGCGTGCGGCCAGATCTCTCTTTACGCTCCCCTCAGCCAACCTGACCAGAGAGTGTGGGTAAGAAGACGCATTTGTGGCGACCTTCCGTGCGACATCAATCGGGATGTCCGTAAGCCCATTAAAGTATCCGACGAAAAAGACATCCGCATTCGCCAGGTAGGCCCGACGGACGACTTCCACGCATTTCGCCCAGTCGATAACGCCTTGATTCATTTCCATAAGCGTAGCTTGGAAAATCACCTCATGAATCGATGCCTCGTCCCCTAGGTAATCGTTTATATACCTCTTGACGATGGGGATTTGTGTAGTTCCTACGATAGGAAGGCAGAGCATTGCGGCCAAGCGCGGGCTGATTCGGTCGGGCATCGTTTCGAGGGGAATGACCCTGCGTGCGTTTCCACGCGAAGGCGCAAGCAGCATTCCCAAGGTCAGGAACATGCGCTCCGCGTCCGGGGTGTCCATTGGTTCGACCACCGAGTCCATTTCAGGACAGAGCTTGGACAGGGTGGAAGGCCCGCAAAGCAACAGCGCGGCCAGCACCCAGACGTGGCGCTCTTCTCCAACGGCGTCGCTTAGTTGACTTCTCCACCAACTTGCAGCGCCTGCTTGATGGCGCGCAAATCCCAACCTCGTTGATACGGGCATGGACGCATCAAAAAGGTCGACTGCTGCCCAATCGGATCGGTTACCTCGTGGCGTGTGAAGTAGCCAGCCGAGCGCCGCCTTCCAAACGCTCCACCGTCCGCCGAGCGCGCTCTCCATTTTCTCAAGGTAGCGCTGAAAACCGCCGCCGATCTGCATAGCCTCCTTCCTTGTCCCCTGGAGCAGTTGATGGAAGGCTTCCAGAATAGCGGCGTCCTCGTCACAGACAATGCCAGTGTATGCAGTTGGCCAGGAGGCTCCACCGTGCCGTTGCATGACAGAACCCAAATTTCCATACCGGTCATAATATGGGTTAAGTAGAATCAGGGGATTGACTGCAGCAGACAGAAGATTTAGAGGGTCGGGCGAACGACCAGAGGCGCGTACCGCATGGATTCGACCATTGATGATTAGGTCGCGAGCTGCAAGTCTCTGATCGCTGCCTGCCGGGAAGTAGTCGGCGCGCCCAGCCGCGAGGAGGAACCAGGTGGTTTCGCGATCGACTTCGAGGTTCGATTTTTCGAATAGACCTTTCAGGGAATCGGCTGAAAATTTCGGCAGAACTCCAAGAAAGTAGCCGACGCGAACCCACGACAATGCTGCTTCCATCGAATCGAGCGTATCGAACCCGAGAGCCCACTCTTTGCTTAGCTCGACGGATGACCCATTCCGCTGGGCCAGCTGGGCGATTGCGCGCAGGATGTCGTGCGGAGGTGAGGCTTGCAGCACCTCCATGCACCGTTGGAGAAGCTCTTCCCGGCCGCAACCGTCAGGAAGGGCAAGAGGTTCCTCTCCCGAAGGCCCATAGCGATCGTCGCCGAGCAGGGACCTGACGCCATCTCTACGAAGAATGAGATCGATTACCTTTTTCAGGCTGCGCGCGTTCTGGCTAAATACCCAGTCGGCGACAAGAGTCGCGGCCAGAGACCGAGGGTGGGAAGTCAGCCCAAGGTCGACATCAGTTGCGAGGACCTCAAGCCTATCAACTAGGGAGGGCAGTTCACCTTTACTAAAGCATCCCGCGTAAAAACGTGTGACGTTTAGCCAGTATGTGTTCCGCGCAACGGCGTCAAATCTCTCGTCCTTGGTGCCGGCTCGCGGGCTACCAACAGGGCTGTAAGGTGCCGTTTCATAGAGGAACCTACCAGCAAAATACTCCCGGAGAGGTTGAACCTCGAACTCGAAGAGACCTTCCACTGCACCGACCAGGAATACAACTCGCTGCGCAAGCCCGGTAAAGAGCTCATCCGCAAGGCCTGGGTCACGGTCCTCAGAGATGAGGTATTCCTTAATCAACTCTCGAAGGCGAGAGGCGTCAATCTTTCCGAGCGTGCGGCCGGTTTCTGCCTCGCTGTGCAGCACCCAGGCAAGGTAGCGATGCACATCGATTAGAATCTCTTGGCGTTTTTTAACGATTTCGCTTTTATCGGCCTCGCGAGCAAGGAAGAGCTCAACGTAGATGTCATACAGGGCGGTGCGTTTATCCGGGAGGCTGCTACCTCGTGTATGGATAACGCTGAGCAGAATCGCCAGCTGCATTGGATTGCGTGCTAGGTCACGCATGTGAGGCTGGTCCAGCTTATCCGCCAGAACGCGGCGAAGCTCAGAGGCTTCCTTCTGCGGGAGCTTTCGGGACGTGGCCCATCGGCCTGCATACTCTTCAATGAGTGGGCGCCCGAGTCGGGTGAGCTTCCATCGATGAAAAAATTTCGACGGAAAATCGGATACCTCTGCCAGCGCTGACGGGCGTGTAGTAACCAGCAGCTGAAGGCTAGTTGCAGATTCCCGAAGGCGCCTGGCTGTAATCGTGATCTCTCGGACCACTTCATTACGAAGCTTTACTTCGGCCACTTCGTCTAGCCCGTCAAGCATAATAAGCAGCGAGCTAGACCTAGCAATTACTGATAGGTCGTCCGGAGTGAAGGTGAGACCTCCGGATTGCTCGCCAATAAGTGCACTGATGAACGATTCGAGCGATCGGTTTAGGTGGGTAGGGCGAGACTCCTGCGAATCCTGCGAGAAAGGATTCTTTCCGGAAAGCCACGTAGCATATTCGCGCAGGTCCACTTTGATGGGGAAACGTGCAAACTGTGGCCTATGCCTCTCGGGGAGAAGGGAAAACCCTTCATCCCCGAGGATCTTCATCCGATGGACCTGGCATACGTACTGCGCCAGAGTGGATTTCCCCTGCCCTGGGCCGCCTTCGAGTACTACTACATCGCTATAGTCCGCTAGATCTTCACTCAAGAGCAGGTCGGCAGCCCCTCGTGGCTGCTCGATTGCCCCGTCGGGGCCGATCTCATGCGGCGGCTCGGCGTGCAGGTAGCTGTCATTTCGGCGATCGATGCGGCGCTTGCCAGACTCCTGCCTTGGGAGGATTTTCGCAGGAACATCAACGAACAGTCCGAGAATGTCGTTGCTTATCTCGACCTGCTTGAAACGAACTTCGCTATCCTGATCGAACTGAGCGATGGCGAAACTTCGCAACACGTCAGCCCTGCGACCCTGCAGGTCAGGACCGACTGACGCGGCGATTGCCTGCAGTACGTCAGTCCCTCGCAGGATATCAGGGTAAGTCCATTTGACATCCGAGGCGCCGTCGCATCGTCGATCTAGATCGTCTCGCCACCATGCGCGGATGGGCACTGGCATATCTGTATTTAGGGCACCGTTCAGTTTGTCAATTGACCCAAACTCCGGGAATGCCGTGCCGGGGACATTGGTCACCAGAATATATTCGAGCGCACCCGGGTTCTCGGCTAGAAGCGTACGAATCGCCGGTGTCTCCCCGTCCATGGTCTCAACGAGCCATTTATGGGGATCCTTCATGCTGAAAGGATTTCTGACGAACTTGACCTGGAAGATCCGGTATTTTCCTTTGGGGGCTCCGACGATCTGAATCGCGTCGCGACCGCCGTCCCGTTGTCCGACAGGAAAGCATTGCGTCCCTGGAAACTCTCGTGTTAGCAGGGCCTGGCAGAGGTGCTGGAATCGTTCATCATCGAGTTGCTCGTAGTGATATGTAGACAATGCTGTCTAGCCTTCCAGCCCTCTTCGCCGCTGGCGACGCGGCCCAGGTTGTCAGGGTACCCCGAGAGCAGGCTGGCTGACCGTCAACTGTCATGCCTGCGTGGGCTGTCTAGTACACCTGCACGGCACCGTCCGTCGGGGTTTCCGGCAGGCCGGTGACCTTGACTCCGACCTCGGATGGCGGCTGACAGGCGAGCTGACAGTGTCTCTGACGCTGGCATCTGTGGGTAGAGCGCGAGCCGTCGGAGTCGCGATGGGTCGCTCTGTGCGAGCGTGTCGGGATCACGCTCGCTTGGACCGGTCGCGAAGACGATGTGCTCGCCTAAATGAGGCGCTCACCTGCACCGCCGGGTGGTGGACCTGGGCCGTCCTGGGGCCGTCGGATGGTGGCCGAGGGCAACTGGCGACGGCCGTAGACGACCCCCTGTCGTGTCGATGACCTGCAGTCAGTCAGGGGTGCCGCAGGCTGGGGGAGGGGCACTTCAGTTCCTGCGCAACAAGAAGCAGGAGTGGGAGGAGTACCGCTCGGAGGTCACGGCCTTCGAGCTGCGCAAGAACCTCCCGGTGCTGTAAGGGCAGGTCGGAGCCATTTCCGGGCCGGAACACCACTCGGGGCCGGCGGCGCGATGCCGTCGGTCCCGAGGTGCGAGGACACGCGTATGACCGTGCACACCGCGACGCCGCTCGACGGGGCGCTGCCCGTGCCCGAGCGGGTCTGGTACGCCTCCTACGGGTCCAACATGCACATGGACCGCCTGGCCGCGTACATCGCCGGGGGAACCCCCGTCGGCGCGGCGCGTGCCTATCCGGGCTGCCGGGACCGGCGGGCGCCGGAGCGCTCGCTCGCGGTCGAGCTGCAGGGCCGCCTGTACTTCGCCACGGAGTCCGCAGTGTGGGGCGGTGGCCGCGGGCTGTACGACCCGACGGCTCCCGGGCGGATGCGCGGGCGGGCGCACCTGGTGACGGTCGGCCAGGTGTCCGACATCGCCGCGCAGGAGATGGGCGACGAACCCGGGGCGGACCTCGACCTCACGGCGGCCCTGCGGCACGGCCGCGCTGAACTGGGGCCGGGGCGGTACGAGACGCTGATCTGCCCCGGCACGATCGAGGACATCCCCGTCCTGACGTTCACCGCGCCGTGGACGCTGGGCGAGGTCGACGTGCTCCCGCCCTCCGCCGTGTACCTGCGCTACCTCGCCGGCGGCCTCCTGGAGTCCGGCCCCTGGGAGGAGCAGGACATCGCCGAGTACCTGGCCGCCTGCCCGGGCGCCGCCGGTCACTGGACGCCCGAGCAGGTACGGGAGCTGCTGGCTTCCGGGAGCTGCTGACCTCCGGCCTCGACCGGTGACCGGTGACCGGTGACCGGCGGGGTTACGCCGGGGGGACCGCCCGGTGCCAGGTGGTGCGGGAGGGGTGCGCGGGGTCCGGGGCGGCGGGCGGGGTCGTGGTGATGTGGAGTTCGGCGTCCAGGCCCAGGACCGCCGTCGTCGTCGCGCCCGCCGGTTCGAGGATGCCGGCCGGGGCGCCGGCGAAGAGCATCTTCGATTCCGTCCACGCCGGCGGGCCGCCGAGGCCCGTCGTGCTGACCGTGCCCGTGTCCGCACGGCCCGACAGGAGGCGGCCCGCGACGCCGACCGCGCCGTAGCCCGCCCGGCCGCCGGCCTCCGAGACGCTCGAGACCTGCGGCTTGCCGGAGCCCGCCGTGACCAGGGCCGTACGGACGACCCCCGAGTCGGGGCGGCGGAAGTAGAGGCGGATGCCCGCGCCCTCCGGGGCCGCCGAGAGCGGGACCGTGGTGGCCGGCAGGCCCGTCTGGAACGGTCCCTCGAGCGGGGCCCCGGGGGCCGGCTGGGTCCAGGCCAGGACCGACTTGGTGGTGGTCGCGTACACCTGGCGCCGCCCGGCGGCGTCGACCGCCGTCACCGGGTCGCTCTGCAGGTCCTCGCCGCCCAGGTGCTGCCAGGGGCCGAAGGCGCCGCCCGGCTGCTGTTCGCGGGCGCGCAGCGTGCGGCGCGAGTCGCGGACGTAGACGGTCAGCCGGCCGTCCGGGGCCACGGCCGCAGAGGGCGCGCTGATGGCGGAGGTGCCCTCCTCGTCGGCCCCCTCGGGGGTGCCGAGCGACTGCCACGCCCCGAACGGGCCGTCCGGCGCCGACTGGACGGCGTACACGATCTCGCGCCGGTAGTCCGCGGGCGCCGAGCCGAAGCTCGTACGGGTGGCGAGGACCGCTATGCGGCCGTCGGGGAGGCGGGCGGTGCTCGCGCCCGGGTCGATGCCGGTGCCGGGGAGCAGGACCGGGCCGGTCCAGCCGGCCGGGCCGTCCTGCCGGGTCCAGACGGCCATCCGGCCGTCCAGGGCGGCGAAGGCGTAGAGCCGGCCGGGGACGCCCGCCACCAGCCACGAGGTGGTGTCGGCGCGGGCGTAGCGCAGCGACTGGGCCCAGTTGCGGCCGGTGGGGCTGCTCGCGACCTTGCGGTCGCCGCAACCGGAGGGGCTGCCGCAGTAGTTCTGGTGGTCGAGCCAGGCGTACGTCTTGAGGTAGCCGATCTTCGTCTCGGCCGTCTGCGGGTCCAGGGCGTGCGGGAGGGTGCCGTTGTGGTAGCCGAGGTAGTTCTGCACCGAGAACCGCGGGCGGTCGCCGACCTGGGCGGCGTACGCGGCGGTGGCGGCCTGCACGAAGCGGGCGCCGTACATGTGGTCCTGGTGGTCGGTGTACTTGCCGGTGTCGTGGTACCGGCCCGGCGTCGGGTCCTGCATGCGTATCGTCGTCGGCTTGTAGACCCCGAGCAGCCCTGCTATCGCCTGTACCACCTGGTCCCTGGTGTACGTGTACGGCTGCTTGACCGGGCTTCCGGAGGAGAGCTGGGCGCCGAGCGCGGATATCTTGCCGTTCCACAGGCCGCGCAGGCTGTCCGGGTTCTCCGCGGTGGGGTTGCGGGCCTCGCGCAGCTGCAGCCAGACCAGGTTGACCTGCGGCCGGGCGATCAGCACGTCGAGCTCGGCCTGGCCGCCGCCCGCGGTGGGTATGACCGTGCGCTTCCATGCGCTGGTGCGGTCGCCGGTGGCCATCTGGGCGTAGGCGGAGCGGATGCCGTTCTGCCGGGCCTCGGCGTAGTGGGCGCGGTCGGCGGGCTGCTCCGGGTCCTTGGCGCCGGCCCCGTTGGCCTCGTTGCGGCCGTCGGCCTCGCCGGAGGTCAGGTAGACGGTGGTGAGCTGGAGTCCGGCCGTCAGCGACCGGCTGAGGTCCGGGTTCATGAAGAACAGGTCGTCGTCGGGGTGGGCGACGACCTGGACGACCGATCCGGCCGTGGTGCTCGCCGGGAGTGCGGCGGCACGGGACCCGGTGCCCTGTTCCTGGGTGGCCTCGGCCGACGTCTGCTGGCCGGTGGCGACGGCGAGCACGCCGGTGGCACCGACGGTGAGTACGGGAAGGAGGGCCGCGAGGAGGAAACGGCGACGGGCAATCGGCATCGGGTCACGCCTTGGGGTCGTTCCGGGCGGAAGAACCGCGGAGCGGACAGTGCAGTCGTGCAGGCAGTTCGGTCATGCAGGCAGTTCGGTCGTGCAGTCAGTGAGAGGCCAAATCGGGGGACTTGGTTCACCGATGTGCTCGATGACTCCTGCTTTCCGAAAACGACCGGATGCGATTGTGGCGTGCGGCCTTTTGACCGGTGTAAGTGCCCAGGATGTGGACGCACTTGGTCCGCTGGGAAGGAAGGAGCCTCAGCGGCCCGCGTTCCGCGGCCCCACCGGCAGCCACGGCGCCAGGTGCGCGTTCGCGTCGTCCGCCGAGGAGGTCACGTACAGCCGCGCGTCGAGCCCCACCACCGCCAGGCTGACCGTGTTCCTGCCGGTCGTCGTGGAAGACGGCGCCCCGACGAACATCAGCGGCGACCGCTCCCACGGCCGCCCCGACCCGAGGTCCGAGCCCAGCTGACCGCCCGCCGAGCGGCCGGCCAGCACGTGCCCGCTCGCCGCCAGCGAGCCGAAGCCCTGGAGCCCGCCGAGGTCGGTGAGGTGGTTCACCTTCAGCCCGCCGTCGCCCGTCACCAGGGCGGTACGGACGTTGCCCGACCCCGGCTTGCGGAACCACAGCCGCACCCCGCCCTCGCGCCCCTCCGCGGTGAGCGGGAGCGTCGTGTCCGGCAGCCCCGTGGGCGTGGCCGGTCCCAGCGGCGCGCCCGGCTTCGGCTCCGCCCAGCCCAGCACCGACTTGGTGGTGGCCGCGAACACCATGCGCCGCCCGGCGCCGTCCGTGGCGGTGACCGGTGTGCCGTGCAGGTCGGCGCCGCCGAACTGCGCCCACGGGCCCCAGGTGCCGTTCGCGAGCTGCACCCGCCCGCGCAGGGTGGATGCGCCGTCGCGGACGTACGCCGCCAACTGGCCCGTGCCGTCGACCGAGACGGCGGGGGCGCTGATGTCGGAGGTCCAGTTCTCGTCGGCGCCCTCGGGCGTGCCCAGCGACTGCCAGTCCCCGAACTCCTCCGTGCCCGGGCCCTTCTGGACGACGTACCCGACCTCGCGCCGGTAGTCCGCCGGCCGCGCGCCGAAGGAGGTACGGGTGCCGAAGGCGGCGATCCGCCCGTCCGGCAGGGTGACGGTGGAGATGCCCGGGTCCATGCCGGTGCCGGGCAGCAGGCGCGGCCCGCTCCAGGCGCCGATCGGACCGGACCGGTGCCAGACGGCGACCTGGCCGTCGAGCACCTTGAAGGCCCACAGGCCGTGCTCCTTGTCGGAGGTCAGCCAGGAAGTGCCGGTTCCGCGGGCGTAGTTGACGGTGGAGGCCCAGCCGTTGCCGGCGGGGTGGTCGGCCACCTTGAGGTCGCCGCAGCCGGCGTCGCTGCCGCAGTGGTTCTGCCGGTCCAGCCAGGCGTAGGTGTCCAGGACGTCCAGCTTCGCCTTGGCCTCGTCCGGGTCCAGGGCGCTGGGCAGGGAGCCGTTGGAGTAGCCGAGGTAGTTCTGCACCGCGAAGTGCGGGCGGTCCTTGGCGTCGACGTCCTTCGCGTACGCGGCCAGGGCGGCCTGGACGAAGCGGGCCCCGTAGAAGTGGTCCTGGTGGTCGGTGTACCGCTTGTCGGAGAACCGGCCGGGGGTGGGGTCCTGGGCGCGGACGGTGGTCGGCCTGTACTGCTCGAGGACGCCGGCGATCGTCTGGACGACCTGCTGCTTCGAGTACGAGAACCGCTGTTTGACGGGGGTGCCGGAGGAGAGCTGGGCGCCGAGCGCGGATATCTTGCCGTCCCACAGGCCGTGCAGGCTGTCGGGGGCGCTGTCGTAGACGGTGCCGGCCTCGCGCAGCTGCAGCCAGACGAGGTTGACCTCGGGCTTGGCGACGAGGACGTCGACCTCGGCGTGGCCGCCGCCCTTGGTGGGGACGACGGTGCGCTTCCAGGCGCTGCTGCGGTCGCCGGTGGCCATCTTGGCGTAGGCGGCGCGGATGCCGTTCTGGCGGGCCTCGGCGTAGGCGGGCTTGTTGGGCGGGGTGGAGGCCTGCTTGCCTTCGGTGGCGTTGATGCCGTCCGCCTCGCCGGCGGTGAGGTAGACCGTGGTGACGGGGTGGCCGGCGGCTATGGAGTACCGCAGGTCCGGGTTCATGAAGTACAGGTCGTCGTCGGGGTGGGCGACGATCTGCAGCACGCGACCGGGGTCGGGCGCGTCGGCGGTGGCCGTGGGGGCGGCTTTCCTGTCGGCGACGCCGTCGCGCGCCTCGCCGGCGCGCAGTACGAACACGCCGCAGGCGGCGATGGCGGCGCAGAGCCCCACGCCCTTGACGATCCGCCCCCCGCCACGCCGCCCCCGGCCTCCCGAGGGGCCGGCGCTGCCGGCGCGGCGGGAGCCCCGCCCGTCGCCCGAGCCGGCGTCGGCCGGGCGGCCGCCGGCTGCGTCCGCGGGGGCGGCGGTACGGGAACGCCGGGCGGTTCGGCGGTTGCCGGGACTGGACGGCCGGCCGGTGTCGCGACGGCGCGAAGCGCGTCCGGTGGGTTGGCCGGTGGGTTGGCCGGTGCCGGTGCCGGTGCCGGTGCCGGTGGCGGTGGCGGTGGCGGTCTCGGCGCCGGGCGCGGCGTGCGGGACCGGGCCGTCCCAGGTCCGAGCCGGGCCGGCGGAGGGTGTGCCGGGGCCGGGCTGCGCGCACACGCCGTCGCCGGTGGGGCGGCCGGACCAGGCGTCGGCCGGGCCCGCCGGACCGGGGTGCCCGTCGGGGGCCGGCTGCCGGTCGGCGTGCAGCCGGGCGCCGCTGCCCGGTGCGGCGGACGGTACGTCAGATCCGGCTGCGCCGGGCGGGAACCACGACGGGTCCCAGCCCTGTCCCGCGGGCGGGCCCCCATCCGGTCCGCCCCCCGGGCCCCAGCCGGGTCCGCCCGCCGGGTGCCACGACGGTCCGCCCGCCGGACCCCAACCCGGTCCGCCCGCCGGACCCCCATCCGGTCCGCCCGCCGGGTGCCACGACGGTCCGGCCTGTCCCGGGTGCCACGACGGTCCGCCCGCCGGGTGCCACGACGGTCCGGCCTGTCCCGGGTGCTGCGAGGCTCCCGGGGCGTCGGGGAGCCAGGGGCCCGGGGCGGGGTGTCCGTCGGGCATGTGGGTCCTTGGGGGCGGTCGGGCGGGGAGCGGGCCCGGAGGAAGGGCAGGTAAGCGGATTGGGACCTTCCGAATAAGTATTCAGATAATCCGACAATCCGCCCCATGGTACGTGTTCACCCGCGCCGGTGAGTCGAACGCCTGCTCCGGCTAGGCTCCTTCCAGGCACGCTTGGGCAGTGGCGGCGACGTACGCGGGAGGCGGCGGGATGACAGTCCCGGGACGCAGGAGCAGCACCTTCATCCGGCTGCTGCGCAGCGGCTTCACCGACCCCTCGGCCGCGGCGCGGCTGCTCGACTCCGACGCGCTGGCCTCCGTACGCACCGACCCGGTGCTCCTCGACGCCCTCGGGGCCACCGCCGATCCGGATCTCGCCCTCCTCGGGCTCGTCCGGCTCGCCGAGGCGCAGAGCGAGGACGAACGGCCCGTCCTCCTCGACACCCTCGTCAGCGCCAAGCCCCTCCGCGACCGCCTCCTCGGCGTGCTCGGCGCGTCCGAGGCGCTCGCCGACCACCTTGCCCGCCACCCCCGCGACTGGCATGCGCTCGTCACCTACGAAGCCGCCGACCTGCATCCGGGCCTCGCCGAGTTCGAGCAGGGGCTGAGCCAAGCCCACGACCCCATCGCCCTGCGCGTGGCCTACCGCCGCTGCCTGCTCTCCATCGCCGCCCGCGACGTCTGCGGCACCATCGACGTGGCCCAGACCGCCGCCGAGCTCGCCGACCTCGCCACCGCAACCCTCCGCGCCGCCCTGCGGATCGCGTCCGCCGCCGCCCCCGACGACGCCGCCGCCTGCCGGCTCGCCGTCATCGCCATGGGCAAGTGCGGCGGCAACGAGCTGAACTACGTCTCCGACGTCGACGTCATCTTCGTCGGCGACGCGCCGAACGGAGCCGACGAGGCGAAGGCCGTCCAGGCCGCCACCCGCCTCGCCTCCCACCTCATGCGCATCTGCTCCGAGACCACCATCGAAGGCACCATCTGGCCCGTCGACGCCAACCTGCGCCCCGAGGGCCGCAACGGCCCCCTCGTCCGCACCCTCGCCTCCCACCTCGCCTACTACCAGCGCTGGGCCAAGACCTGGGAGTTCCAGGCCCTGCTCAAGGCCCGCGCCGTGGCCGGCGACCCGGACCTCGGCGCCCAGTACATCGACGCCATAACGCCCCTCGTCTGGCAGGCCGCCGAACGCGAGAACTTCGTCGCCGACGTCCAGAAGATGCGCCGCCGCGTCGTCGACAACATCCCCGCCTCCCAGGTCGACCGCGAACTCAAGCTCGGCCCCGGAGGCCTGCGCGACGTCGAGTTCGCCGTGCAGCTGCTCCAGCTCGTCCACGGCCGCAGCGACGCCGGCCTGCACTCCGGCACCACCCTCGACGCCCTGCACGCCCTCGCCGCCGGCGGCTACGTCGGCCGCACCGACGCCGCCCAGCTGAACGACGCGTACCGCTTCCTGCGCGCCATGGAACACCGCATCCAGCTCTACCGGCTGCGCCGCACCCACCTCGTCCCCGAGGACGAGGCCGACCTGCGCCGCCTCGGCCGCTCCCTCGGCCTGCGCACCGAACCTGTCGCCGAGCTCAACAAGGCCTGGCGCCGGCACGCCTCCGTGGTCCGGCGCCTGCACGAGAAGCTCTTCTACCGGCCGCTGCTCGACGCCGTCGCCCAGCTCACCCCCGGCGAGACCCGGCTCTCCCCGCGCGCCGCCGGCCAGCGCCTCGAAGCCCTCGGCTACGCCGACCCGGCCTCGGCCCTGCGCCACCTCGAAGCCCTCGCCTCCGGCGTCACCCGCAAGGCCGCCATCCAGCGCACCCTGCTCCCCGTCATGCTCGGCTGGTTCGCCGACTCCGCCGATCCGGACGCCGGCCTGCTGAACTTCCGCAAGGTCTCCGACGCCCTCGGCAAGACCCCCTGGTACCTGCGGCTGCTGCGCGACGAGGGTGCCGCCGCCGAGAACCTGGCCCGCGTCCTGTCCGCCGGCCGGCTCGCCCCCGACCTGCTGATGCGCGCCCCCGAGGCCGTCGCCCTGCTCGGCGACCCCGAAGGGCTGCAGCCCCGTACGCACGAGGCCCTGGAGCAGGAGGTGCTCGCGGCCGTCGGACGCGCCGACAGCGCCGAGGCCGGCGTCGCCGCGGCCCGCGGGGTCCGCCGCCGCGAGCTGTTCCGCACCGCCGCCGCCGACATCATCCGCTCGTACGGTACGGAGGACAGCCCGGCCGAGGAGGACCCCGGAGCCCTCGTCGACCGGGTCGGCAGCGCCGTCTCCGACCTCACCGCCGCCACCATCGCCGGAGCCCTGCGCGCCGCCGTCAGCAACCACTGGGGCGAGACGCTGCCGACCCGCTTCGCGATCATCGGCGTCGGCCGCTTCGGCGGCCACGAGCTCGGCTACGGATCCGACGCCGACGTCCTGTTCGTCCACGAACCCCGCGAGGGCGTCGACGAGCAGGAAGCCGCGAAGGCCGCCCAGACCGTCATCGCCGAGATGCGCAGGCTGCTCCAACTCCCGACCGCCGACCCGCCGCTGCTCATCGACGCCGACCTGCGCCCCGAGGGCCGCTCCGGCCCGCTCGTGCGCACCCTGTCCTCGTACGCCGCGTACTACCGGCGCTGGTCCCTGACCTGGGAGAGCCAGGCCCTGCTGCGCGCCGAACCGGTCGCGGGCGACACCGAGCTCGGCGCCCGCTTCCTCGAACTGATCGACCCGCTGCGCTACCCGGCGGAGGGCCTCGGCGAGGACGCCGTACGGGAGATCCGCCGGCTCAAGGCCCGCATGGAGTCGGAGCGGCTGCCGCGCGGCGCCGACCCGACCCTGCACACGAAGCTCGGCCGCGGCGGCCTCAGCGACGTCGAGTGGACCGTCCAGCTGATCCAGATGCGGCACGCCTGGTCGGAGCCCGGCCTGCGCACCACCCGGACCCGCGAGGCCCTGGCCGCCGCCCACGCGGCCGGGCTGATCCCGACCGAGGAGGCGCAGATCCTGGACGAGGCCTGGGTACTGGCCACCCGGGTCCGCAACGCGGTGATGCTGGTCCGCGGCCGCGCCGGGGACACCTTCCCCTCGGAGGCCCGGGAACTGGCCGCCGTCGGCCGCTACCTCGGCTACGCGGAGGGCACGGTCGGCGAACTCCTCGACGACTACCGCCGCATCACGCGCCGCGCCCGAGCGGTCGTGGACGACCTCTTCTACGGAGCCTGAGAACCGGGAAAATTCGTTTGGCGGGCCACCGCGGCCGCTGTTACCTTTCCGGAGGCCGTGCGAGAGAACGAGGAGGTGGTACCCGTGAACGCAGTATCGACATGGGTGCTCCCCTCCGGGGTCACGGTCGGGCGATAGGCAGGTCGTCCGGGAGCGCCGTTCCAGTGCACTCCCGAAAGGCACGACCATGCATTTCACTTCAGAGCAGCGCCTCGACGGCGGCGTCCTCGAACGCGAATTCGCCCTCGGCGAGATCCCCGGCATCCTGTGGACACCCGCATCGGCATCCGCATCCGCACCGGCGCCACTGATCCTGCTCGGCCACCCTCCCCTCGGGCTGCGAAGGATGCACCCCCGACTGGTGGCCCGGGCCCGGCACTCCGCGGCGGAGGGCTTCGCCACGGCCACCATCGAGCTCCCCGGAAGCGGCGACCGGCCCCGCTGGCCCGCCGTCGACCAGGCCCGCGCCGACCTGCGCCGGGCGATGGAGGCCGGCGAGCCGGTCGGCGACGAGATCGTCGACGCCCTCGTCCTCCCGCTGGTCGACAAGGCGGTCCCGGAATGGCAGGCCGCCCTGGACGCCCTCCTTTCGCTGCCCGAGATCGGCGGACCGGTCGGGTACTCGGGGGGAGTGATCTCCATCGGTATCCGGCTGGCGGCGGTCGAGCCCCGCATCTCGGCGGCCGTTCTGTTCGCCGGGAGTTTCGTGCCTCGCGCCATGTTCGAGGAGGCCCGGCAGGTCACCATTCCGCTGCACGTCCTGCTGCAGTGGGACGACGAAGGGAACGAGCGGCAGGCGGCCCTGGACCTGTTCGACGCCTTCGGCTCCGAGGAGAAGTCCCTGCACGCCCATCTCGGCGGGCACAGCGGCGTTCCGCAGTTCGCGGGGGAAGCGGCGGCCCAGTTCTTCACCCGACACCTGAGGTGAGGCCGGCCGCTGCCTAAGCGGCTGCCGCCGCCGATCCCGTCGGCGGGCGGCAGCCGCGGCAGCGGCCCGGGACGGGGGAGCGGAACGCGCGCTCGCAGCCGTCGCACGTGCGCAGCGGATGCACTTCGCGGTCCGGGGGTACGGAGCCTGCCGCCCCGGGCTCCGGCAGCCGGGGCGGCACCAGCTCGCGCAGGCGGTGGGCGAGCAGCGCAGCGGGGGAATGGATCGGCACCATCGGCAGCGAGCGGGTCAGGGCGGCGGCGACGGCGCTCGGGGCCAGCCCCCGCTCCAGCCACACCGCCGCGGCGGGCGCCAGCCGTACGGTGTCCCGCTCGGACAGCACCAGCCGCGGATCGCGCAGCCGCAACAGGGCCAGCAGTTCCCGGGCTTGGAGCTCGGCTCCGGAGGCGGCCGGGGCGGTTTCGGGGGCCGGTTCCGGGGTGTCGGCCGACTCCGGCTCGGGTGCGGCGGTTGCCGGGACGTACGGCTCGCGGATTTCCTGCGTCGACCTCGCGGGCGGGTTGTTGAACGAGACCGTGCAGGTCACGATCTGACCGGTGGGGAGCCTTTCGCGGTAGCGGGCCAGGTAACCGTGTTCCTCCAGCTCGCGCAGGGTGGCGGCGATGCGGACCTCGCCCTCCGGGAAACGATCGGCGAGGGCCTTGATGGTGACCTTCGCGCCCGTCGGGAGGGACTGGATGTGCGTGGCCAGACCGATTGCCGACATGCTCAACTCGCGGTGCTGGGCGAGGTGGTTGCCGATCTTGACGTAGCCGCGGCGGTGGTCGTGGTTGATGTGCCGGATGCCCGACGAGGCGCGCGTGGGCGCGCTAAACTGCTGATCAGCCATGGGAAGGGGCTCTAGCCTTCTCTTGGTCAGGCCCTCGGCGGGATTGGCGTCCCGTGCGAGGGCCGAATTGCGTTTATGGGGTTGTCGGGGGCCAGCGTGCCCGACGGATTGGCATATGCGCCAGCCGGGTTGGGGTGATTCACCCGTCCGAGTGAGAGGGGAGGGGGAGGTGAGGAGAGGTCATTTCCCCCGGTTGTTTGTCTTTAGGCGTCGAGCGTCACCGGTTATCGCTCCACCGGGTCGTAGAGACCTCGATCCGGTGAAATCGGACTTTCCTGCTCTCGCACCTCGGTGCGGTCATCCGTGCGTAGCCTGAAGGGAGTTGCAGGGCAACGGAGGTGGCAGTGAGCGCAGAGGGCACCGATGAGTCGAGCTGGGCACTCGATCCGGAGGACGAATCCGGGGCGGTCGTCGCGGCGGTGGGACGCCAGTTGAAAATGTGGCGGGAAGCGGCCGGACTCGACCGATCCGCTTTCGCTGAACAGATGGGCTACGGGGCGGACCTGACCCGCAAGATCGAGAGTGGTACCCGCATTCCGCGTCCGGAGTTCCTGGACAAGGCGGACGAGGTTCTTGGCGCGGGCGGGAAGATCGCCGCGATGAAGATGGACGTCGAAAAGGCCCGATACCCCAAGAAGGTTCGGGATCTGGCCAAGTTGGAATCCCAAGCGGTTGAGCTCGGCGCCTACGGGAACCACAACCTCCACGGACTGCTGCAGACCGAGGAGTACGCGCGGGCACTGTACGAGATCCGACGGCCGGCCTTCCCGGCGGACGAAGTGGAGCGCCACGTCTCGGCGCGCATGGCTCGCCAACGCATGTTTGATCGGCAACCTGCCCCTGCGCTGACCTTCGTGCTGGAGCAGGTGATCCTGGAGCGGCGGCTCGGTGGACAGGGTGTGCTGCGTAGGCAGCTGGAGCATCTGTTGGACATCAGCGCCTTGCGCAACGTCGAGGTCCAGGTGATGCCGACAGTCTGCGAGGACCACGCCGGGATGGGAGGCCAGATCCAGGTGCTGAAGCTGATGGACGGATCGACGGTGGGCTATGTCGAAGCGCAGTTGCTCAGCCGGCTGGTCACTGACCCCAAGGAGATCCAAATCCTCGAACTGCGGTATGGGATTATCCGTTCGCAGGCTCTCAGTCCACGGGAGTCACGAGCGTTCATCGAGAAAGTGCTGGGAGAGACATGAGCATCAAGCCCTCGGGCAGCGGCCTTTCCGCACTGATGTGGGTCAAGAGCAGCTACAGCGCCAGCGACAGCAACGACTGCGTCGAGGTCGCCTGGACCAAGAGCAGCTACAGCGCGAGCAGCAGCAACGACTGTGTCGAGGTCGCCCGGACCGCCGGGACCATCCTCGTCCGGGACTCCAAGCGGCCCGACGGCGGGCGGCTGGCCGTCGCTCCGGGGGCCTGGGACGGGTTCGTCACCTACGCCACCGCGTGAGACGCCCGGGTTCGGCCGTCAAGGCCGTCATCCGCTACCGGCGGCCGGATCCGGAGTGCTGGGAAGCAGTCGTCAGGGCCGCCTGCAATCCCCTGGGCAGCAGCTGGGACGCGGCCAAGGCGGTGGCCCAGGCCGGCTCCGCCGTCTCCGGGCACGCCGACCGGCTGGCCAAGGCCCTCGCCACGCGGCTCGGGAACGTCGAGGAGCTCGCGCTCGCCCTCGCCGGGATGGGGGACCTCCGGGCGCTGTCCGCCCTCAGGCGCATCGCGGAGGACGACCGGCTCCCGCACAACCGGCCCTGGGCCCCGCCCATCGCCGCGCTGCCCGCCCAGGAGCTGCTCCCCGCGATCCTGCCCGGCCTGCGGAGAGAGTCGCTCCAGTACCGGGCGGGCTTCGTGCTCGAACTCCTCGCCTGCTGGGGTCCGGCCGCCGCGCCCGCCGTGCCCGAGGCGGTCCGGTGCCTGGAGTCGCCGTACGCCTACGACGCCCTGCGCGTCCTCGGCCGGATCGGACCCCCGGCCGCCATGGCCGCGGACCGGCTGGCCGCGTACGCCACCGGCCACGCCCCACAGACGAGCCGCCTCCACCAGCGGCGGGCCGCCTGGGCGCACTGGCGGGTCACCGGCGACCCCACGCTCGCCCTCGACGTGTGCGGCGCGGCCGTGGGATCCGGGACCGCCGGCCACGGTCTGCCCTTCCTCGCCGATCTCGGCCCGCTGGCCGCCGCGCACGCGGACACCGTGCGCGGCCTGATGGAATCCCCCGGCGCGTGGACCCGGGTCGCCGCGGCGCACGCGTACTGGCGGATCACCGGGGATCCGGAAACCGCCGTGCCGGTGCTGCTGGCGGAGGTGGACCCGGACTGGACCGGGCACCCGGCCATGCCGACCCCGGAAGCCGTCCGCCGTCTCGGCGCGATCGGCGCCCCGGCCGCCGCGTCGGCGCCCCTGCTGCGCCGGATCCTGGCAGCGAAGGAACGTCTCAGCCACCCCTACGACGGCGTGCGGATCCTCGCCGACGAGGCCTATGTCCGCACCCTCACCGAGGCCCTGGCGCGGATGGGTGCGGGCGTGGCCGGCCCCGTACCGGCGCCCGTGCCCGCTGCCCGGCGGGGACTCCTGCAGAGGTGGCGAGGGCCGGGCGCCGCAGCGCGTCCCCGCTCCTGAAAAGCGCCCGCCGCCGTCCGGAGCGACCATTGCCTCATGGACGCCGTTGCGTCGGCGTTCGCAAACGACGCGATCTCCGAGTCCGAGCCGAGGAGTGGTCCGTGACCGAGCAGGTGCTGTCGAGCTGGAACGAGGGCCCGGCCAGGCAGGCGGTCCTGGACTACGTCCACAGGGCGACGACACCGGGTGCTGCGTTCGTCGAGCCGGCCGACCGGATCGCCACGTTCGACAACGACGGCACGCTGTGGGTCGAGCAGCCGCTGCCCCCGCAGTTCGACTTCGTCTTCCGCACCTGGGAGGAGGAGGTGAGGGCCGATCCTCCGCTCGCGGAGCGGCAGCCGTACAAGGCGCTGGCGGAACGGGACCAGGGCTTCTTCGAGGGCCTGGCGACGCAGGAGCCCGGGACGGTGGCGACCCTGCTGGAGGCGTTCGCCCGCTCGTGGGCGGGCACGACGCCCGAGGAGTTCGACGCGCGGGTGCGGGAGTGGACCCGGACGGTGCGGGACCCGCGGTTCGGCGTCCCCTACGTGGAGCTGGTCTACCGGCCGATGCTGGAGCTGTTCGACCTCCTGCGGGGCCACGGGTTCAGGGTGTTCGTGTGCTCGGGCGGCGGCCGCGACTTCATGCGCGTCTTCGCCGAGGAGACCTGGGGGATCCCGAAGGAGAACGTGATCGGCTCAGCGGCCGCCTACACCTACACCGGCGGCAGGATCGTCCGCTCCCGCGAGCTCCTGGGCGGCCTGGATCTGGGGCCGGGCAAGCCCGAGCACATCTTCGCCCACACCGGCAGGCTGCCCGCCTTCGCGGGCGGTAACGCCGACGTCGACATCGAGATGCTCGCCAGCGCCGCGTTCGCCCTGCTCGTCCGCCACGACGACGACCAGCGCGAGTACGCCTACACCAAGGGCGCCGAGGCCTCGCTCGCCGCGGCCGAACAGCTCGGCTGGACCGTCGTGAGCATGAAGAACGACTGGACGACCCTGTTCTGACCAGGAGGACGCGTTGAACGACCTGACCGCCGTCGACGTGCTCGTCGACCCGGACGAGACGACCCTGCGCCGCGCCCACGCCTGGAACGCCCGCATGCGCGAGAGCGTCCCGGACGGGTTCGCGCTGGACGCCTCCCACCGACCGCACGTCACCACCCTCCAGCGCTACGTCCGCACCACCGACCTGGACCACGCGTACGACGCCGTCCACCGGACCCTGGCCGCGACCGACACGAGCACCCTCTCCTACCGGGCCGTCGCCATCGGACACGCCGACTGGGGCGTGCCCGGCCAAGGCCTCGCGGTCATCCTGCTGCGACCCGGTCCGCAGGTTCTCGCCTTCCAGGCCGCGCTGCTGGCCGCGATCACCCCGTTCACCGGGTCCGGCGGCACGCCCGCCGCCTTCGTCACCGACCCCGGCGAGTCCATCAGCCAGAGCACCCTCGACTGGGTCGACGGCTACGTCCCCGCCCAGATCGGGCCCGGCCGGTACACCGCCCACATCACCGTCGGCTTCGCCACCCTCGACGACCTCGAGGCCATCGAGGCCGAGCCGTTCGACGCCTTCACCGTCCGCCCGGCCGCCGTCGCCGTCTACCAGCTCGGAAACAGCGGAGCCGCCCGCAAGCTCCTGCGGACCTGGCCCACCCCGAACTGACCGGGCTTCACCGCGACCCGAAGGAGAAGCCCCGTGCCCGGTGCCGACACCGTCCTCACCGGAGCCCGCGTCCGCACCCTCGACCCCGGCCGCCCCGAGGCCCGCGCGGTAGCGGTCCGCGGCGGCGAGATCCTCGCCGTCGGCGAGGAGGCCGACGTACGCGACTGGCACGCGGACTGCCACGGCCGCGGCACGGACGCCTTCTGGCCCGACCCCGAGGCCTACTCGGCGGCCGTCCGGACCCTCGACGCGGCCGGGGTGCGTACGGCGACCCACGCCATCGGCGACGCGGCGGTCCGGCACGTCCTGGACACGGTGGCCTCGATGGGCGGGCAGGCCCGGATGCGGCACCGGATCGAGCACATCGAGACCGTCCCGGACGACCAGCTGAAGCGGTTCGCCGAGCTCGGGGTGATCGCCTCGATGCAGCCGCCGCACACCGCGTACACCCGGGCCGACCACAGCGACGAGTGGTCGAAACGGCTGGGTACGGCCCGCGCGGCCCGGGCCTGGCGCTGTCGGGACCTGCGGGACGCGGGGGCCGTGCTCGCCCTGGGCTCCGACTGGCCCATCGCCCACCACGACGCCCGCCGGGTCCTGGCCATCGCCCGCAGCCCGCTGGGCGCGGCCGCCGCCGGACCCGCGCTGACGGGATCGATGGCCCTGGAGGGCATGACCTCGCACGCCGCGCTCGCGGCCGGGGAGCAGCAGGTGGCGGGCCGGATCGCGGCCGGCTTCCGGGCGGACCTGACGGCGTTCGCGCTCGACCCCGTGGACACCGCCCCGGACGAGCTGGCCGAGGCCCCGGTCCGGCTCACGATGTCGGGCGGCCGGATCACGTACGGCGGGGAGCCGTAGCGGGCGCTTTCCGGCGGGCGACGGTCAGGCGTGCAGGACGCTCTGCGGGAGATAGGCGGAGGTGACGCCGAGCCGCCAGCCGTGGACCTGGACGGCGAGCGCGGCCACGGCGATCGTGCCGGCCGGGAACAGGGTGCGAGCGGGCGCGTCGGGGCCGGCGCCCTCGCGGTGGCCTGCGAGGTTCCCGGCCAGGGTGCGTTCGAAGGCAGGCTGGTCGTCGTCGAGGAGGACGCGCAGCAGCCGCTGGTCCGGCGTGAGCACGCCGAGACCGTCCAGTCGGCGGGCCGCCTCCGCGCGCGCGACGGCGTCCGGCTTGCAGAGGGTCGCGTCCGGCCAGTCCCGCGGCAGGTGCCCGGCCGCCCGCGTGAGGTAGAGGCACAGCGCGTCCATCTCGGCGAGCTCGGCCGGATCGGAGTGCGAGTCGAGCGGCGAGTAGGGCACGCCGTCGCGGAGGGCGGGTGCGAAGTCCTCCCGCAGCAGCAGCCCGATCACCCGGTCCCGCTCCCGGATCACCCCGCTGGCCACGCACAGCGCGAAGGCGTCCAGCCAGGTCCGGGCGGTGGGCGCCTGGTCGACGGCGTCGCCGAACGAGATGTCCATGCTGCTGAGCTCCTCGTCGAGCAGGGGCAAAGGCACCTCGAAGTCGCCGTTGGGGGAGCAGCCGAGGGTGAGCTCCCCGAGTGCGCATTCGGCGGCCGTCAGCAGCACACGGCGTACGACGGCTCCGGTCAGCCCGGGATCCTCCAGCGTTTGCGCGCCGACGTGGTCGAGGAGGTCGTCGCGGGTCTCGTGGAGCCCCTTCAAGGACAGCCCGCCGCCGAACCGCAGCCCGTGCCAGCGGTCGTAGGTCCGTCCGGTGACGTCCTCGAGGGCCTTGGATATCCGGTGCCCGCCGACCTCGTGCCGCTTCACGTCCTGCACGCCGCCTCCTTGATCGTTTCTGCTGGACACGCGCACGCCAACAACAGCCACTGACATCACGCGCCGCGTGCCCGCCGAGGCGCTTTTCCCTTTGCGCAGTCGTGGCGCGGCCCGCCGGTGGGGTTCAGGCCCTGCGGAAGCGGTTCAGCATGGCCGACGCCGGGTGCGGTCCCGCGTGCTCGGGCTCGCGCGGCAGCCGGTGCGGCAGCGAGCCGTACCAGCTGCGCGAGACCGTGTAGCCGAACGCCAGGCAGAGCATGCCGCCCACGGCGTCCAGCCAGAAGTGGTTGGCGGTGGCCACGATCACCACGAGGGTGGCCGTCGGGTAGAGCAGGCCCAGGATCCGGGCCCAGGGGGCGGAGGCGACCGCGAAGATCGTCAGCCCGCACCAGAGCGACCACCCTATGTGCATGGAGGGCATGGCCGCGTACTGGTTCGACATGTGCTTGAGGTTGCCGGAGGCCATGGAGCCCCAGGTGTGGTGGACCAGCACGGTGTCGACGAAGTTCTGCCCGTTCATCAGCCGGGGCGGCGCGAGCGGGAAGAAGTAGTAGCCGACCAGGGCCACGCCCGTGGTGGCGAAGAGGACCAGGCGCGTGGCCGCGTAGCGCCCCGGATGGAAGCGGTAGATCCAGACCAGGACGCCGATGGTCACGATGAAGTGGAGCGTGGCGTAGTAGTAGTTCATGCCGACGATCAGCCACGTCACCGAGTTCACGGCGTGGTTGACCGATTGCTCCACCGCGATCCCGAGGGTGCGCTCGAGGTCCCACAGCCAGTCGGCGTTCGCGAGGGCGTCCGCCTTCTGCTCGGGAACCGCGTTGCGGATGAGCGAGTACGTCCAGTAACTGACCCCGATGAGCAGGATCTCGAACCAGATCCGCGGCCGGCGCGGGGCTCGCAACCGGGACAAATGGGTGCGCTGATCGCCCGGACGAGTCTGGTCCTCGGTCACGTCGGGTGACGAGGCTTCCGTCCGGGTTTCCAGTGTCTTCACGCTCGATTCACCCATGGGGAAAGAGTCTGCCAGATGCGTTCTCGCCTTCGATCATCCCTCGGGAGGGTCTCCGGCGCAGCTGCTCACCCCTGGGGACGAGACGGTCCCCTATGTTGCTGCGGACCGGAGGCGGTGGATCCGCGGACCACCAGTTCGGGCAGGAAGACGAACTCGCTGTGCGGGGCCGGCGTACCGCCGATCTCCTCCAGGAGCGTGCGGACCGCCGCCTGCCCCATGGCCAGCACGGGCTGGCGGATGGTGGTGAGCGGCGGATCGGTGAACGCTATGAGCGGGGAGTCGTCGAAGCCGACGACCGAGACGTCCTGCGGCACCCGCAGCCCCTGCTGCCGGGCCGCCCGGATCGCTCCGAGCGCCATCATGTCGCTCGCGCACACGATGGCCGTGCAGCCGCGCGCGATGAGCGCGGCCGCGGCGGCCTGCCCGCCCTCCAGGGTGTAGAGGGAGTGCTGGATGAGCTCCTCGATCTCGGCCTCGTCGAGGCCGAGCCGCTCCTTCATCCCGAGCCGGAAGCCCTCGATCTTGCGCAGGACGGGCACGAACCGCTTGGGTCCGACCGCGAGCCCGATCCGGGTGTGCCCGAGCGCGGTCAGGTGGGTCACGGCGAGCTGCATCGCGGCGCGGTCGTCGGGGGAGACGAAGGGGGCCTGCACCTTGTCGGAGAACCCGTTGATGAGGACGTACGGAACGCCCTGCCCGCGGAGTTGGTCGTAGCGGCCCATGTCGGCCGTGGTGTCGGCGTGCAGACCGGAGACGAAGATGATGCCGGAGACCCCCCGGTCGACCAGCATCTCGGTGAGCTCGTCCTCGGTGGACCCGCCGGGCGTCTGCGTGGCCAGCACCGGCGTGTACCCCTGCCGGGTCAGCGCCTGGCCGATGACCTGGGCGAGCGCCGGGAAGATGGGGTTGTCCAGCTCGGGGGTTATCAGGCCGACGAGCCCCGCGCTGCGCTGGCGCAGTTTGACGGGACGCTCGTAGCCGAGCACGTCGAGCGCGGCCAGCACGGACTCGCGGGTGCCTGCGGCCACACCGGGCTTGCCGTTGAGCACGCGGCTGACTGTGGCTTCGCTGACCCCCGCCTGGGCTGCGATGTCGGCTAGCCGTGCGGTCACGGGATTGGACTGTACCGGTCCCCGGCTCACAAAGCCCACCACGTGCACGCATCGGGCGGCAGAAGCACGGTCCGGCCGTCCGTCTCCACCGGCGCGCTGGAGAGTACAGGGCGCCCCGGCGAGGGCAGTTCGAGCGGCCCGGACCGGCTGTTGAGGGTGCACGCGAAACCGGGCCGGGTGAAGAGGAGGACGTCCGCGGGGGCGGGCAGCCAGGTCAGCGGGCCCGCGTCGGGGGAGCCGAGGCCGGGCAATGCGCGGCGCAGCTCCAGGGCGGCGCGGTACAGCTCGAGGGTGGAGTGGGGGTCGCCGGTCTGGGCGGCGACGCTCAGCGGGGCCCAGTCCGCGGGCTGCGGGAGCCAGCTGCCGGCCGGGCCGAACCCGTACGGGGGCTCCTCGCCGGACCAGGGCAGCGGGATCCGGCAGCCGTCGCGCAGTCCGTCCTGCCCGGCGGTGCGGAGGAAGGCGGGGTCCTGGCGTACGGCGTCGGGGAGGTCCGCGACCTCGGGCAGGCCGAGCTCCTCGCCCTGGTAGAGGTACGCCGACCCGGGCAGGGCGAGCATCAGCAGGGCGGCGGCCCGGGCCCGGGCCAGGCCCTGCGCGCCGCCGCCGTAGCGGGTGACATGGCGTACGACGTCGTGGTTGGACAGCACCCAGGTGGTGGGGGCGCCGACGGAGGCGGTGGCGGCCAGGGACTCGTCGATGACGGTCCGCATCGCCCGGGTGTCCCACGGGCAGTTCAGGAAGCGGAAGTTGAAGGCCTGGTGCAGCTCGTCGGGCCGGACGTACAGGGCGAGCCGCTCCGAGGTCGGCGCCCAGGCCTCGGCGACGCCGATGCGCGGGCCCGGGTAGGAGTCGAGCAGCCGCCGCCAGGAGCGGTGGATCTCGTGGACGCCGTCCTGGTCGAAGAAGGGGAGCGGCTCGGTGCCGATCAGGGTGGCCTGGGCGCCGCGGCCGATGTCGGGCAGGCCGGAGGCCTTGACCATGCCGTGGGCGACGTCGATGCGGAAGCCGTCGACGCCGAGGTCGAGCCAGAAGCGCAGGACGGAGGCGAACTCCTCCGCGACCTCGGGGTGCTCCCAGTTCAGGTCGGGCTGCTCGGGCGCGAAGAGGTGCAGGTACCACGCGCCGTCCGGGGTCCGGGTCCAGGCGGGCCCGCCGAAGACGGACTCCCAGTCGTTGGGCGGCCGCTCCCCGCCGGGGCCGCGCCCGGGGCGGAAGTGGTACCGGGCCCGGGCCGGGCTCCCCGGCTCCGCGGCGAGGGCCTCCCGGAACCAGATGTGCCGGTCGGAGGTGTGGTTGGGCACCACGTCCACGATGACCCGCAGCCCCAGCGCGTGGGCGGCCCGGACGAGCTCGTCGGCGTCGGAGAGGTCCCCGAAGAGCGGATCGACGGTCCGGTAGTCGGCGACGTCGTAGCCGCCGTCGGCCTGCGGGGAGACGTAGAAGGGGGTGAGCCACACGGCGTCGACCCCGAGCCGGGCCAGATGGGGCAGGCGCGAGCGCACCCCGCGGAGGTCGCCGATGCCGTCGCCGTCGCTGTCCGCGAAGGACCGTACGTACACCTGGTAGATGACGGCATCGCGCCACCAGCCGACGCTTGCGGTCGTCTTGCTGGAAGCGCTTGCAAGCCGGGATGCGGTCAGCTCATGGGTCATACCGGTGTCAACGCGGGTACATGCCCCCTGGTTGCGGGCCTGATGACCCGAAGGAAGTTCGAACAACCAGCAAGCAGCGGCAACCGTCAGGACACACGGATGTAACGATCGGCCCGACTTGCAGAAAATTGCCGCAAGCTCTTTCGGTCGGCTTTCAGGCTTGTTACGTTCCCTGCAACTCGGGACCGCGAGGGAGCGGCCGGGATCATCGAAGGAGTTCATATGCGGCGTGGCATAGCGGCCACCGCGCTGGTCGCGACCCTGGCGCTCGCGGCTACGGCTTGCGGCGGTGACACCAAGGGCGACGGTGAGACCAAGGCCGGCGGGGAGCTCTCCGGCACGGTCACGTGGTGGGACACCTCGAACGACGCCGAGAAGGCCAGCTTCCAGAAGATCGCCGAGGCGTTCACCGCGAAGCACCCGAAGGTCACCGTCAAGTACGTCAACGTCCCGTACGGCGACGCGCAGAACAAGGTCAAGAACGCCTTCAGCAGCGGTTCCGAAGCCCCTGACGTGATCCGTGCGGACGTCGGCTGGGTCGCCGACTTCGCGTCCCTCGGCTACCTCGACGAGGTCCCGGCCGAGACGGCCAAGAAGGTCGACGCCGAGTTCCTGCCGCAGGCAGCGGCCAGCGGCAAGTTCGAGGGCAAGACCTACGCCGTACCGCAGGTCATCGACACCCTCGGCCTCTTCTACAACAAGAAGATGCTCGCCGACGCCGGCGTCCAGCCCCCCAAGACGCTGGAAGAGGTGAAGACCGCCGCCGCCGCCATCAAGGCGAAGACCGGCAAGGCAGGCCTCTACCTGCGCGGCGACGACTCCTACTGGTTCCTCCCCCTCATCTACGGAGAGGGCGGCGACCTGGTCGACGCGAAGACCAAGACGGTCACCGTCGACAACGCGGCCGGCGTCAAGGCGTTCAAGACCGCCCGTGACCTGGTCACCTCCGGCGCGGCGATCACCAACGCCACGGACGGCTGGGTCAACATGCAGACCGCCTTCAAGTCGGGCGAAGCCGCGATGATGATCAACGGCCCGTGGGCCGTCGCCGACACCTACGCCGGCGACCAGTTCAAGGACAAGGCCAACCTCGGCGTCGCCGCCGTCCCGGCCGGCTCCGCCAAGGCCGGCGCCCCGCAGGGCGGCCACGACCTCGCCGTCTACGCCGGTTCCAAGAACCGCGCCGCCGCGCACGCCTTCGTCGAGTACATGACCTCGCAGGACGTGCAGGTGCAGTCCACCAAGGAGCTCAGCCTGCTCCCGACGCGGACCGCCGCCTACGAGCAGCCCGACGTCAAGTCCAGCGAGATGGTCCAGTTCTTCAAGCCGGCGGTGGACAAGGCCGTCGAGCGCGCCTGGATCCCGGAGAACGGCTCCCTCTTCGAGCCGCTGAAGGTCGAGTACACCAAGGCGATCACCGGGGCCTCGAGCCCGGAGGACGCGGCCAAGGCGGCCGGCGTCGAGTTCCGCAAGATCCTCAAGGGCTGGAAGTAGACAAGACGATGGCTGCTCACACCAGCCAGTCGGTGGCGAAGGCCGCGGGCGGCGACGGGGAAGACACCGTCGCCGCCCGCGGCCGGAGCCGCAGGACTGACAGCGCGAAGCGCGGTGGACTGGGGCGCGCCCTGGCCACCCACTGGTACGCCTGGGCCATGGTCGCCCCGGTGGTGCTCGTCCTCGGCGTGATCATCGGCTGGCCGCTCTTCCGCGGCATCTACCTGTCGCTGACCGACGCCAACGAGCGCAATGTCGCCCGTACCATCGGCGCCAACCACATCGAGGCCACGTACAAGTTCGTCGGCCTCGACAACTACGCGGACGTCCTGGCCGACCCGGTGTTCCTGCAGCGGCTGGTGTGGACGGTGATGTGGACCGTCCTGTGCGTGTCGATCACCTTCACGCTCGGACTGGCCCTGGCCAACATGCTCAACCGGGACTTCCGGGGCCGCGCCGCCTACCGGATGGCGCTCATCCTGCCGTGGGCCGTCCCGGGCTTCGTCTCCGTCTTCGCCTGGCGGTTCCTCTTCAACCGCGACAGCGGCATCCTCAACAAGATCCTCGACGGCGGCGGCATCTCCGCGGTCCCGTGGCTCGACGACCCGACCTGGGCGAAGTTCTCCGTCGTCGCCGTCAACGTCTGGCTCGGCGTCCCCTTCATGATGGTCGCCCTGCTCGGCGGGCTGCAGTCCATCCCCGGCGAGCTCTACGAGGCCGCCGAGATGGACGGCGCCACGGCCTGGCAGCGGTTCCGGCACATCACCCTGCCCGGGCTGCGCACGGTGAGCATGACCGTGATCCTGCTCTCCACCATCTGGACCTTCAACATGTTCCCGGTGATCTTCCTGCTGACGCGGGGCGGACCGGGCGACTCCACCGAGATCCTGGTGACCCAGGCCTTCCGCGAGGCGTTCGTGTCCAGCCCGCGCGACTTCGCGGGCTCCGCGACCTGGGGCGTGCTCATCCTCGCCCTGCTCATGATCTTCGCGCTGGTCTACCGGCGCTCGCTGCGCAAGCAGGGAGAGGTGTGGTGACCGTGACGACCGACGTTTCCGTACGCAAGCGGGGTGAGCGCTCCCCGCTCGCCTCCACCGGACTGCACGCCACCCTGATCGTCGCGTCCGTGATCGCCGTCTTCCCGGTGCTGTGGGTCCTGCTGACCTCGATCAAGCCCGCGAAGCACGCCATCTCCACGGACTTCGTGAAGGAACCGACCCTCGAGAACTACCGCTACCTGGTGGAGTCGACCTCCTTCTTCACCTGGTTCGGCAACTCCGTGCTCGTCGCCGGCATCACCACCGTCCTCGGTGTGTTCATCGCCGCCACGACGGGCTACGCGGTCAGCCGGTTCAAGTTCCCCGGCATGAAGCCGCTGATGTGGACCCTGCTCATCACGCAGATGTTCCCGATGGCCATCCTCATCGTCCCGCTCTACAACCTCATGGGACAGCTGGGGCTGCTCAACCAGCCGCTCGGCCTGATCATCACGTACCTCACCATCGCGGTGCCGTTCTGCGCCTGGATGATGAAGGGCTTCTTCGACACCATCCCGGTCGAGATCGACGAATCCGGCCGGGTCGACGGGCTCAACCCCTTCGGCACCTTCTGGCGCCTCATCCTCCCGCTGGCCAAGCCCGGCCTCGCCGTCACCGGCTTCTACTCGTTCATCACCGCCTGGGGCGAAGTCGCGTACGCCTCCGCCTTCATGGTCGGCGACGAACACCTCACCCTCGCCGGGGGCCTGCAGACCTTCGTCACGCAGTACACCTCCAACTGGGGTGCGATGAGTGCCGCTTCGGTGCTCATCGCCATCCCCGCGGCCATCTTCTTCCTCTTCGCCCAGCGTCACCTCGTCGCCGGGATGACGGCAGGCGCGACCAAGGGCTGACGCCCCTCTCGCGACCCAGGGCTGACCCCCCTGCCTGCCCCCTCTCACCCCCGGCCCGATCTCTCCAAGGACGACATGACCCAGCACCTCGCCGACGCACTTCCCACCACCACCGGCACCCGGCCCGGTTGGTGGAGAGAAGCGGTGATCTACCAGGTCTATCCGCGCAGCTTCGCCGACTCCAACGGGGACGGCATGGGGGACCTCGAAGGAATCCGCAGCCGACTGCCCTACCTCAAGGAGCTGGGCGTCGACGCCGTCTGGCTCAGCCCGTTCTACGCCTCCCCGCAGGCCGACGCCGGCTACGACGTCGCCGACTACCGGGCCATCGACCCCATGTTCGGCACCCTGCACGACGCCGACGCCGTGATCCGCGAAGCGCATGAGCTGGGCCTGCGGATCATCGTGGACCTCGTTCCGAACCACTGCTCCGACCAGCACGAATGGTTCAAGCAGGCGCTGCGGGAAGGCCCCGGCTCCCCGCTGCGCGAACGCTTCCACTTCCGCCCCGGGCGGGGCGCCGACGGCTGCGAGCCGCCGAACGACTGGGAGTCCATCTTCGGCGGGCCCGCCTGGACGCGCGTCGCCGACGGCGAGTGGTACCTGCACCTCTTCGCCCCCGAGCAGCCCGACTTCAACTGGGAACACCCGGCCGTCCAGGACGAGTTCCGCTCGATCCTGCGCTTCTGGCTCGACCTCGGCGCCGACGGCTTCCGCATCGACGTCGCCCACGGCCTGGTCAAGGCCCCCGGCCTGCCCGACCTCGGCCGCGACGAGCAGCTCAAGCTGCTCGGCAACCAGGTGCTGCCCTTCTTCGACCAGGACGGCGTCCACGAGATCTACCGCTCCTGGCGGACCGTGCTGGACGAATACGCCGGAGACCGCATCGGCGTCGCCGAGGCCTGGACCCCGAGCGCGGACCGTACGGCCCTGTACCTGCGCCCCGACGAGCTGCACCAGGCGTTCAACTTCCACTACCTGAACACCGGGTGGGACGCGGCCGCGCTGCGCGGCGCCATCGACGAATCGCTCGACGCGATGCGCCCGGTGGGGGCACCGACGACGTGGGTGCTGTCCAACCACGACGTCGTACGTCACGTGACGCGGTACGGCGGCGGGGCGCAGGGCCTGGCCCGGGCGCGGGCCGCCGCGCTGCTGATGCTGGCGCTGCCCGGCTCGGCGTACGTCTACCAGGGCGAGGAGCTCGGCCTGCCGGAGGTGACCGACCTTCCGGACGAGGTGCGCCAGGATCCCTCCTTCTTCAAGGAGAACGGCCAGGACGGGCTGCGCGACGGCTGCCGCGTGCCGATCCCGTGGTCGGGCGACCGGGCCCCGTACGGCTTCGGTGACGGCGGCAGCTGGCTGCCGCAGCCGGCCGAGTGGGCGGGCCTGAGCGTGGAGGCCCAGACCGGCGACCCGGCCTCGACCCTGGAGCTGTACCGGGCGGCGCTGCGGATCCGCCGGGAGCACGATGCTCTCGGGGCGGGCGACGCGGTGGAGTGGCTGGAGGCGCCGGAGGGCGTGCTGGCGTTCCGGCGCGGCGACTTCGTCTGCACGGTCAACACGACGGGCGAGCCCGTGAAGATGTCCCCGTCCGGCACGGTGCTGCTCACCAGCGGCGACGCGGCGGACCCGGGAGTGCTCGGGGCCGACACGGCGGTGTGGTGGCAGGGGTGACCTCCCCGCTCCGGCTGACGGACATCGCCGCGCAGGCCCAGGTCAGCGAGGCGACGGTCAGCCGTGTGCTCAACGGCAAGGCGGGCGTGGCGGCCGGCACCCGGCACAAGGTGCTGGCCGCCATGGACCTGCTCGGCTACGAGCGGCCCGTGCGGCTGCGGCGGCGCAGCAACGGGCTGGTGGGGCTCCTGATCCCGGAGCTCACCAACCCCATTTTTCCGGCGTTCGCGCAGGTCATAGAGCAGGCGCTGGCCGGCCACGGGTACACGCCGGTGCTGTGCACGCAGACGCCGGGCGGGGCCACCGAGGACGAGCTGGTGGAGCAGCTCGAGGAGCGGGGGGTCACGGGGATCGTCTTCCTGTCCGGCCTGCACGCGGACTCGACGCTGGACCCGTCCCGCTACCAGCGGCTGTCCGCGAGAAATGTCCCCTTCGTCCTGATCAACGGTTTCAACGAGCACGTGAACGCCCCGTTCATCTCGCCGGACGACCGGGCGGCGGCGGACATGGCGGTACGTCACCTGGCGGACCTGGGGCACCGGCGGATCGGCCTGGCCATAGGGCCGACGCGCTATGTCCCCTCGGCCCGCAAGGAGCAGGGGTTCGTCGCCGCCGTGCCGGATGCGGAGTCGGAAGGGCTCATCCAGCGCACGCTGTTCACGGTGGAGGGCGGCCATGCGGCGGGCGGAGCCCTGCTGGACCGCGGCTGCACCGGAATCGTGTGCGGCAGCGACCCGATGGCGCTCGGCGTGATCCGCGCGGTGCGTGAGCGGGGGCTGCGGGTACCGGAGGACGTGTCGGTGGTCGGCTTCGACGACTCGCCGCTGATCGCCTTCACGGACCCGCCGCTGACGACGATCCGCCAGCCGGTCCGCGCGATGGCGACGGCGGCGGTCGGCGCCCTCCTGGAGGCGGTCGGCGGCACCCCGGTCCAGCGCACGGAGTACGTGTTCCAGCCGGAACTGGTGGTCCGCGGCTCGACGGGGCAGGGGCCGGGGGAGTAGGGGCCTTGAACCCTGCTCCGGCCGGCCCCGGGGCGGCCGGAGCAGGGCGGCGCCGGATCCGGCTGGCCCGCGGAGGCGGTGAAAGACCCGCCCCTATGATGGGCCGATGGCGTCGATCAAGCAGGTCCAAATCACCTTCGACTGCGCGGAACCCGAGCGCGTCGCCCGTTTCTGGTCCGAGGTGTTGGGGTACGCCGCCCCGCCGCCACCGGAGGGGTTTGCCACTTGGGACGACTTCGATCGCGCAACGCCGCCCGGGTATCGGGGTCCGGCGTTCTCGGCATGCGCCGATCCCTCGGGTGTGGGCCCCCGGCTGTTCTTCCAGCGCGTCCCCGAAGGCAAGGCCGTCAAGAATCGGGTGCACCTCGATGTGCGGGTCGGCACCGGGCTCGTGGGTGAAGAGCGGCTGGCCGCGCTCGAGGCCGAATGCGCACGACTGGTCCCGCTCGGCGCGGTGCGCGGGCAACTGCTGCGTGCCGATGGCGTCAACGAGTCGTGCCTGCTGATGCAGGACATCGAGGGCAACGAGTTCTGCCTCGACTGAGCGGTCGCGAACGCGGCACCTCCGCGAGCCGACCGGTGCAGTTCGCGTACGGACACGACACGGGCGGGCATGAGCAGCGACTTGCTCATGCCCGCCCTGCCGTGAAGGACTGCTACGCCACGACCTTGCCGACGCCGCCCAGGGGCTGCGCGGCGCGTTGGACGATCTGCCAGAGCTGGCCTTCGCGGTTGCTGACGTAGATCTGCCCGTTGGCGGTGTCCAGCGCGAGGCCTTCGCAGGTCGCCAGGCCGCTGGCCACCACGCGCTGCGCGCCGTCGGCCAGGGTGATCTCGTACAGGCGCCCGCCGTTCAGATGGTCGATGGCGTACGCCTTGCCGTCGCCGGTGAGCTCCATGCGCATGGCGCTCGCCCCGGGCAGGGTGGTCACGAGGCGCTTCGTGCCGTCGGCGAGGCTGACCTCGTACAGGTTGCCGCCGTGGTCCTTCTGGCCGACGTACGCCTTGCCCTTGCCGTCCAGCGCCACTGCGGAGACGCCGACCGGCAGGCCGGTGGCGACCGTGGTCTTCTGCCCGTTCTGCAGGTCGACCGCTGTCAGCTTCCCCTCGCTGTGGCTGACGACGTAGGCCTTGCCCGCCCCGTCCAGCGCGAGGCCGTACGCGCCCGGGACACTGGCGACCGTGCTGGAGGTGCCGGTGGACAGGTCCACCGCGAGCAGGCGCCCGCTGCCGTAGTCGGCGGCGTAGGCCTTGCCCTTGCCGTCCAGCTTCACATCGCAGATGTCGCCCAGGCCGATCGCGACCACGCGCTGCGCGCCGGTGGCGATCTTCACCGCGGACAGCTTCTGGCCGCCCCGGTCGGCGACGTACGCGGTGTTCTGCGCCGGGTCCACCGCGAGGCCTTCGGACGTGCCCAGACCCGTCGTGAGCAGGGCGTAGCCCCTCCTGTTGCCGATCAGCTTCGACAAGTCCTCGAGCTTCGGCATGTCTTCGTCGCTGATGTTCGGCCGGGGCGGCCCGGCCGCCTTCAGGGTCGACGAGGCCATGCCGGACGTGGAGGCGGGGTTCCCGGTGACCTGACGCTGATCCGCGGATGCCTGATTGATCTTCTGGAAGAGGGGGTTGATGAACCCCATGACGTCGAACGCCCCGTGCGCGGTCTGACGCACGAGCCACGGGTCGCGCTCGCTCTCCAGTTTGCGTACCGCCTCCGAGACGTCTCCGGCGCCCGGAGTGTCCTTGTTGAGGGATTCAGCGGACTGTTTGGCGGAGTTCGCTTCGCTTCCGCCACTGTCGAAGATGTTTTCAAAAGACATGGGTATTCCTCCCGATCTGGCCGGCTGATATAGAGTCGGTCACGCCTTGTAGAGAGGCTGCTTCTGGCTCTCGTAATCAAGAGTTTCAGGCTGGAAGACCCGGTGTTCCCCGGTGCGGACGGCGACGATTTCGGCCGCCCCCTTCTGCAGGAACCGCTTGCCTTCGTCGGCCAGATCGAAATTGCTGCCGTCCTCGGTGGAGTCGCCGAGTTTCCATGCGATGACCCGGGAGTACTTCGGGTCCTTGGCCTGCGGGGGAGTCTCCTTGACCGCCACCGGACGCGGGTAGTACAGGGCGACCCACCCGCCGAAGGTGACCGGGAATTCGTAGTCGAACTGCCTCACCTGACGCCGGGTGGTGGCCATGACGTCCGCCCGGCTCATGACTTCCAGGCTGACGGATGACTGGTGTTTCCATTCGGTGGTCAGCGAACCGCTGACGGAACCCGTGATCCCGAGGGCCAGATCCGCCCATAATTCCCCGGTGCCCGTGGCGGAACTCGTGGATGTGGTCGTGCTCGTCGCGTCCGTCTGGGACTCGGTGTCGACGCCCTGGTTGTCCTTGCTGTTCTTCAGGGTGGTCTTCTGGTACTGCTGCATCGCCATGCTCTTCTGCAGTTGCTGCTGCAGTGATGCGGTGGACTTCGCCCCGAAGGTGAGCTTCACCTCCCCCTGGAGCGACCAGCTGATGGTGTTCGATATGGAGAATTCGACCGTGTCCGTCACGGTGATCTTTACGGGGTCGGTTCCATTGATGTACGTCTGCTTGGAGATCATGTCGGGCGGGGGCTGGGTGATGTCGCTCCGCTCTTCTATGACCGGTACGCCCATGTTCATGTACGCGCGCCACCCGCGCTCGTGTGCCGTCGTCTCCTCCAGCGGGAATCCGCCGTACCGGACCTTGTTCAAGGAAAACCCGATGGGGCTGATCGGCTCTCCCCCTCCTTCGGGTGTCCTTTTCAGTACGTTCCTCAGTTGATTTCGCTTCAGGATGGCATCGGCCTTGGCGGCGATTTCGAGCTCTTCCTGGTTCCGTGTGGTGAGCGGGTGGCGCATGAATACATCGTTGATATAAGCCTTGCCCACATCGCTCTTCATGCTGCTTGCCGACATACTCTTGAGGCTTCCTTACGTTGCAGAACCGAATGATTGTTGTTGCGGCCCCTCCGGGTGCAGGGTGAAACTACGTGGGTGACGCCGGGTAACCACTATGCAGAAATGGCCATGCGGCGAAATCGAGACAGACCCTGTTGATCACCTGCTTGATCACTCTTCGACAGGGCGCCCGACCGGCCTGCCTGCCGCCACCTGCGCAGTCGTGGGCGCGGAATGTGGCCGGATCTGTGGTTTCGGGCGGTTCTCGTGATCGCGGGATGTGAGGAAGTGGCGGGATGCATCGCCTGCCGGCGGCGCGGACCGGGCCGGCCGTGTGGGCGCGGGATGGCGTCGCCGGGCCCTACGCGGCCCGGCTGTCCGGCAGGACACACCCTGGAAACAATTCTGCAATCTCTTGCGCAAACTCTTGCAGGGCTCTTACCTGGCCCCTACGGTCGCTGCAATCCCCACCTCTTCCGCCAGGAGGCCCCCCGCATGCCTGCCAGAGCCGTCAGAGCTGCAACTCTTTTCGCCGCGACTGCACTTGCCGCCGCCGCCCTCACCGGCCCGGCACCGCAGGCCGTCGCCGCGACGCCCGGCGACAAGGACGTCACCGCCGTGCTCTTCGAGTGGCGCTTCGAGTCCGTGGCCAAGGCCTGCACGGATTCGCTCGGGCCCGCCGGGTACGGGTACGTCCAGGTCTCCCCGCCCCAGGAGCACATCCAGGGCTCGCAGTGGTGGACCTCGTACCAGCCCGTCAGCTACAAGATCGCCGGGCGGCTCGGGGACCGGGCCGCGTTCAAGGCCATGGTCGACACCTGCCACGCCGCCGGGGTGAAGGTCGTCGCCGACTCCGTGATCAACCACATGGCGGCCGGCGACGGTGTGGGGACCGGTGGGTCGTCGTACACGAAGTACGGCTACCCCGGGGTCTATTCGGGCTCTGACATGGACGACTGCCGCGCGACCATCTCCAACTACCAGGACCGGGCCAACGTCCAGAACTGCGAGCTCGTGCAGCTGGCCGATCTGGACACGGGCGAGGACTACGTGCGGGGGCGGATCGCCGGGTACCTGAACGACCTGCTGTCGCTGGGCGTCGACGGCTTCCGGATCGACGCCGCCAAGCACATGCCCGCCGCCGACCTGGCCAACATCAAGGCTCGGCTGACCAACCCGGGCGTGTACTGGAAGCAGGAGGCGATCCACGGCGCCGGTGAGGCCGTCTCGCCCTCCGAGTACCTCGGCAACGGGGACGTGCAGGAGTTCCGCTACGCCCGTGATCTGAAGCGGGTGTTCCAGAACGAGAACCTCGCCTACCTGAAGAACTTCGGCGAGGCCTGGGGATACATGGCCGGTTCCCAGTCCGCCGTTTTCGTCGACAACCACGACACCGAGCGGGTCGGCGACACCCTGAACTACAAGGACGGCTCCGCCTACACCCTCGCCGGCGTCTTCATGCTGGCCTGGCCGTACGGGTCCCCCGACGTGCACTCCGGGTACGAGTGGACCGACAAGGACGCCGGCCCGCCGAACGGCGGCACGGTGAACGCCTGTTACACCGACGGGTGGAAGTGCCAGCACGCCTGGCGGGAGATCTCCTCCATGGTCGGCTTCCGCAACGCGGCCCGCGGCCAGGCCGTCACCAACTGGTGGGACAACGGCGCCGACCAGATCGCCTTCGGACGCGGCGCCAAGGCGTACGTCGCCATCAACCACGAGGGCTCGGCCCTCACCCGGACCTTCCAGAGCTCCCTCCCGGCCGGCGACTACTGCGATGTGCAGAGCGGGCGTACGGTCAGCGTGAATTCGGCCGGGCAGTTCACCGCCACCCTCGGGGCCGGTACCGCCCTCGCCCTGCACGTGAACGCCCGTACCTGCAGCGGCGGCGGGAGCACTCCGCCGCCGGCGGCCACAGGCGCCTCGTTCGCCGTCAACGCCACCACCGTCCCCGGGCAGAACGTCTACGTCACCGGGGACCGCGCCGAGCTCGGCGGCTGGAACACCGGCAGCGCCCTCAAGCTCGACCCGGCGGCCTACCCCGTCTGGAAGCTCGACGTGTCGCTCCCGGCCGGGACCGCGTTCTCGTACAAGTACCTCCGCAAGGACGCCGCAGGGAACGTCACCTGGGAGAGCGGGGCCAACCGCGCCGCCACCGTCCCGGCCGGCGGCAAGGTCGTGCTGAACGACACCTGGCGCAACTAGGGGGTGTCCGGCGGATCAGGGCCGGACAGCCCGGCCCTGATCCGCCGGACACCCCCTGACCTCTCCCTCCCTCCGCAGACCAGGGCCGCCCGGCATCCAGAACCCCCGCCATCCGCCGGGCGGCCCTCATCCACGCGACACGTAACCAAGGAGACCCGCCTTGATACGCCCCGCCGCAGGAGTGCTCGCCGCCGCCCTGGCCGTGACGCTCCTGCCCGCCCTCCCGGCAGTGGCCGCCGCGCCGCCCGCCCCGCCCTCGGACGCGAAGCTGGCCGCCGAGCCGGCACGCCACGACCTGACCAGGGAGCAGTTCTACTTCGTCCTCCCGGACCGGTTCGCGAACGGCGACCCGCGCAACGACACCGGCGGCCTGACCGGCACCCGGCTCGAGACCGGTCTTGACCCGACGGACAAGGGCTTCTACCAGGGCGGCGACCTCAAGGGGATGACCGACCGGCTCGACTACATCAAGGGGCTCGGCACCACCGCCATCTGGATGGCGCCGATCTTCAAGAACCAGCCGGTGCAGGGGAAGGGGGCCGACGTCTCCGCCGGGTACCACGGGTACTGGATCACCGACTTCACGCAGGTCGACCCGCACTTCGGCACCAACGCCGACCTGGAACGGCTGATCGACAAGGCGCACGCGAAGGGGATGAAGGTCTTCTTCGACGTCATCACCAACCACACCGCCGATGTCGTCGACTACCGGGAGCAGTCCTACTCCTACCTGTCGAAGGGGGCCTTTCCCTATCTGACCAAGGGCGGGGTGCCGTTCGAGGATTCCGACTACGCGGCCGGGAAGAAGAAGTTTCCGCAGGTCGACGCCGAGGCCTTTCCGCGGACACCGTTCGTGCCCGACGCGAAGAAGGCACTGAAGGCTCCCGCCTGGCTCAACGATCCGACGATGTACCACAACCGGGGCGATTCCACCTTCGCCGGGGAGTCCTCCGACCAGGGTGACTTCTTCGGCCTCGACGACCTGTGGACCGAGCGCCCCGAGGTCGTCGGCGGGATGGAGAAGATCTACGAGAAGTGGGTCAAGGACTTCGCGATCGACGGCTTCCGCATCGACACGGTCAAGCACGTCAACACCGAGTTCTGGACGCAGTGGGCCACCGCCCTCGACAAGTACGCCGCCCAGCGCGGCCGCAAGAACTTCTTCATGTTCGGCGAGGTCTACTCCGCCGACACCGCCGTCACCTCCCCGTACGTGACGCGCGGGCGCCTCGACGCCACCCTCGACTTCCCGCTCCAGGACGCGATCCGCGCGTACGCCTCCCAGGGCGCAGCCGCCTCGCGGCTGGGCTCCGTACTGGGTGACGACTACCGGTACACCACGGACAAGGCGAACGCCTACGAGCAGGTCACCTTCCTCGGCAACCACGACATGGGCCGCTTCGGGAGCTTCCTGAAGCAGGACCGGCCGGGGGCGGCGGAGCAGGAGCTGCTGGACCGGTACCGGCTCGCCAACGAGCTGATGTTCTTCTCCCGGGGCAACCCGGTGGTCTACTCCGGCGACGAGCAGGGCTTCACGGGCGCCGGCGGCGACAAGGACTCGCGGCAGCCGCTGTTCGCCACGAAGGTCGCCGACTACCTGGACGACGACCAGCTCGCAACGGTGCGCACGCATGCGAGCGATGCCTACGATCCGGCCCATCCGCTGTACCGCCAGATCGCCGCGCTGTCCCAGCTGACCAAGGCCCACCCGGCGCTGCGCGACGGCATCCAGACCGAGCGGCTCGCCCGCGACTCCGTCTATGCGTTCACGCGCACCGACGCCCGCTCCAAGGCGGAGTACGCGGTCGCGGTGAACAACGCTCCCGAGCCGGTCACCATCGACATGCCGGTCGGCAGCGCGCCGGGCACCGAGTTCACCGCCCTGTACGGGGGTTCGGTCCCGTCACGGGCCACGTCCGCCGGCATCCGTGTGGTCGTCCCGGCCCTTGGATCCGTCGTACTGCGCGCGGGCGCGCCCATCGCCACACCCGCCACGGCTCCCGGAATCACCCTCAAGGCCCCGGCGGCAGCCACCGGCACCGTCGAGCTCTCCGCCGACGTCACCGGCGGCGGCCTGAACCGGGTCGTCTTCGCCGCCCAGGCAGGCACCGGGAAATGGCAGGTCCTCGGCTCTGCCGACCACGCCCCGTACAAGGTCACCCAGCACATCACGGCCCCGGCCGGCACCGCCCTCCGCTACAAGGCCGTCGTCGTCGACTCCGCCGGACGTACCGCGAGCGCCCTCGCCGAGTCCGTCTCCGGCCAGGTCCCGCCCGTGGAGCCTCCGACCGCCACCCAGCGCGACTACGCGGTCGTCCACTACCGCCGCCCCGACGGCGACTACACGAACTGGCGGCTCTACGCCTGGGGCGACCTGGCGGACGGGGAGGCCACCCCCTGGCCGGCCGGGCACGATTTCACCGGCCGCGACGCGTACGGCGCCTTCGCATACGTCAAGCTCAAGCCCGGCGCCTCCTCCCTCGGCTACCTCGTCATCGACAAGGACGGCAACAAGGACGTCGCCGCCGACCGCACCCTCGACGTGACGAAGACCGGCGAGGTCTGGCTCGAGCAGGGCAAGGAAGCGGCCCGCACCGACCGCCCCGCCTACCCGCCGCAGGACCAGGCCAAGGCCGTCCTCCACTACCAGCGCGCCGACGGCGCCTACGACGGCTGGGGCCTGCACGTCTGGACCGGCGCGGCGACCCCGACCGACTGGTCCAAGCCGCTGCTGCCCGTCCGCACCGACTCCTACGGCGCGGTGTACGAGGTCCCGCTCGCGGCCGGGGCGACCAGCCTCAGCTACATCCTCCACAAGGGCGACGAGAAGGACCTCCCCTCCGACCAGTCCCTGGACCTGAAGGCCACCGGCCACGAGGTCTGGATGCTGGGCGGCCGGGCCCCGTACCTCCTCCCGCAGCCCGCCGGCTCCGCCGCCGCCCTGGACCTCACCAAGGCCCAGGCCGTCTGGATCGACCGCGACACCCTCGCCTGGAACGCCCCCGCGGCCGCCGCCTCCGTCGAGCTCCTCGCCTCCCGCGAAGGCGCGGTCACCGCGGAGAACGGCATCCTGCACGCGGGCGGCGCACAGTGGCTGCGCCTGGCCAAGACCGAGCTCACCGCCGCCCAGAAGCAGAAGTTCCCGCACCTGGCGACGTACGCCGCCTACTCCGTCGACCCGCGCGACCGGGACCGCGTACGGGAGGCCCTGCGCGGCCAGCTCGTTGCGAGCGCCCGCGCCGCGAACGGCGCCGTCCTGGCCGCCACCGGCGTGCAGCTCGCCGGCGTACTCGACGACCTGTACGCGAACACGGCCGCGCTCGGCCCCGTCTTCAAGGACGGCCGCCCCACCCTCTCCGTCTGGGCCCCCACCGCCCAGCAGGTCGCCCTCGAGCTCGACGGCCGCACCCTCGCCATGCACCGCGACGACACCACCGGCGTCTGGTCGGTGCGGGGTGAGCGCAACTGGACCGGCAAGCCGTACCGCTACGCCGTGACCGTGTGGGCCCCGAGCACCCGCCAGGTGGTCCGCAACCTGGTCACCGACCCGTACTCCACCGCCCTGACCACGGATTCCACGTACAGCCTGGCCGTCGACCTGGCCGACCCGAAGCTGGCCCCGCCCGGCTGGGGGGCACTGCGCAAGCCGGCGCCGGTCCCCTTCACCTCGGCGCAGATCCAGGAGCTCCACATCCGCGACTTCTCGGTCGCGGACCGTACGAGCACCCACCCCGGCCAGTACCTGGCCTTCACCGACACCGGCTCGGCGGGCATGCAGCACCTGCGTGCGCTGGCCGCGTCCGGCACCTCGTACGTCCACCTGCTGCCCGCCTTCGACATCGGGACCATCCCGGAGAAGGCCTCCGACCGCACCGAACCCGCCTGCGACCTGAAGGTGTACGCGCGGGACTCGGCGGAGCAGCAGGCCTGCGTGGCCGCCGCGGCCGCGAAGGACGCGTACAACTGGGGCTACGATCCGCTGCACTACACGGTGCCGGAGGGCTCCTACGCGAGCGACCCCAACGGCACCGCGCGTACGGTCGAGTTCCGCAGGATGGTCCAGTCGCTGAACGGGGCCGGCCTGCGCACCGTGATGGACGTGGTCTACAACCACACCGTGGCGTCCGGCCAGTCCGACAAGTCGGTGCTCGACCGGATCGTGCCCGGCTACTACCAGCGGCTGCTGGCGGACGGCTCGGTCGCCAACTCCACCTGCTGCGCCAACACGGCTCCCGAGAACGCCATGATGGGCCGGCTCGTCGTGGACTCGATCGTCACCTGGGCCAAGGAGTACAAGGTCGACGGCTTCCGCTTCGACCTGATGGGCCACCACCCGAAGGCGAACATCCTGGCCGTCCGGGCGGCCCTCGACGCGCTGACCGTCGCCAAGGACGGCGTCGACGGCAAGAAGATCATCCTCTACGGGGAGGGCTGGAACTTCGGCGAGGTCGCGGACGACGCCCGCTTCGTCCAGGCCACGCAGAAGAACATGGCCGGCACCGGCATCGCCACCTTCTCGGACCGTTCGCGCGACGCGGTCCGCGGCGGCGGCCCCTTCGACGAGGACCCGCGCGTCCAGGGCTTCGCCTCGGGCCTGTTCACGGCCCCGAACGCCTCGCCCGCGAACGGCACCGCGGACCAGCAGCGGGCCCGGCTCCTGCACGCCCAGGACCTGATCAAGGTCGGGCTGTCCGGAAACCTCGCCTCGTACGCCTTCACGGACACCGCGGGGCGGCGCACCAAGGGATCCGAGGTGGACTACAACGGCTCCCCGGCCGGCTACGCGGCGGCCCCGGGCGACGCCCTCGCCTACGCGGACGCCCACGACAACGAAACCCTGGCCGACGCCCTGACGTACAAGCTCCCGGACGGCACCTCCACCGCCGACCAGGCCCGTATGCAGGTCCTGGCGATGGCCGTCGGCACCCTCTCCCAGGGCCCGTCGCTGTCCCAGGCGGGTACGGACCTGCTCCGCTCGAAGTCCCTGGACCGCAACTCGTACGACAGCGGCGACTGGTTCAACGCCGTCCACTGGGACTGCCGCGACGGCAACGGCTTCGGCCGCGGGCTGCCGCCGGCGGCCGACAACGGCTCCAAGTGGCTGTACGCGAAGCCCCTGCTGGCCGGCCGCCCTGCACCCGCCTGCGCCGACATCACCGGAGCCTCGGCGGCCTACCGCGACCTGCTGCGGATCCGTACGACGGAACCGGCCTTCGCCCTCACCACACCGGAGGCGGTCCAGGCCGCGCTGGCCTTCCCGCTCTCCGGCAAGGACGAGACCCCGGGGGTGATCACCATGACCCTCGGCGACCTGGTGGTGGTCTTCAACGCCACGCCCGCCGCCCAGCCCCAGCGCATCCCGGCCCTCGCGGGCACCGGCTACGCCCTGCACCCGGTCCAGGCGGCCGGATCCGACCCCGCGGTCAAGCGGGCGGCCTACGACGCACGGACAGGAGAGTTCACGACCCCGCCCCGCACCGTGTCGGTCTTCAGACGACGGTGAGCTGATCGAGCCGCTTCTCGAGCAGGATCACCCCGTACACCCGGCCGTCCTTGCCCTCCTTGTGGGGGAACTCCCCGACCACCCGGTAGCCCGCACCCCGGTAGTACGCGAGCAGCCGGGGGTTGGTGGAGACGCAGTCCAGCCGCGCCCGCGGCAACCCTGACCCGGCGATCCGGCGCTCGGCATGTTCGAGCAGCCGGCGCCCGGCTCCCGCGGGCGCGGTTTCGCGTTCCACCATCAGCCGGTGCACGTAGCCGGCGACCGGCGGCTGCACGCCCCAGGCCTCCTCGTCGGACCACCACAGCTCGTACGCGCCGATGATCCGCCCGTCGCTGTCCCCGGCGAGCCACACCTCGCCCTCGCGCATCTTCGCCAGGAAGTGCGCGGCGTCCTTGTCCCCGGGCTTCCACTGGTCGATCCCGTGCTTGCGCATCCACCGGGCGGCCTGGTCGTACAGGGCCACCAGCGTGGCGGCGTCCTTCTCCACGGCCCGCCGGAACAAGATCCCGTCATCAATGATCACGCGGGTATTATCACGCGGATGATCACCGGGGGCAGGTCACCGGGGGCCGGTCATCAGGTGCAGGTCACCGGGGGCCGGGCATCCCGGTCACCGCGTGCTCGGCGGCGGTGGCCGTGGGGACGAGCCCCCCGAGCCGCCCGACCAGTTCCCCGAACGGCCCGTCGGCCGGCTCGTCGGCGAGGATCCGCCCGAGGATCCCGGCCATCTCCCCGTCGTACGCGGCGCTCACGGCGGCCAGCGCGGCGAAGTCGTGCACGAGCTGCAGCTCCAGCTCGGCCCGCGGGATCTTCCGCCCCTCCAGCCAGATCAGCGCGGTGGACTCCGCCAGCGACACCCAGGACCGCACCACGAGTTCCAGCCGCGCGGGCGGCTTCTCGATCCCGATGTGCGTGAGGATCTGCTCGTAGGCGGCCTGCCGGACCTCGTCGATCATCGCGTTGGTCCGGTTGCTCCCGACCGCCGGCCCGCCGCGCATCAGCGCCGAGAACCCGGGCCCGTGGTCGTCGACGAACGCGAAGAACCGGCCCATGACGCGCACCAGCCGTGCCCCGAGCGGGCCCTCCTGCGGCTCCACGAACCGCTGCGCGAGCTCATCGGCAGCCCGCCGCAGCGCGGCCTCGTACAGGCTCAACTTGCCCGGAAAGTAGTGGTAGACGAGCGGCCGGGATATCCCCGCGGCCGCCGCGATCTCGTCGATCGACACGTCGTCGGGCGACCTGTGGCTGAACAGCTCCAGGGCCACCCCGATCAGCTGCTGCCGCCGCTCCTCGACACCCATCCTGCGCCGCGTCCCGGTAGTCATGCGGACACCCTACTGGGCCCGCAGCGGGGCTCAGAGATCCAGGACCAGGCGGTTGCCGTTGGCGCGGGAGACGCACAGGAGCATCGAGTCCTCGCGCTCGCGGTCCGTGAGCAGGGTGTCGCGGTGGTCGACCTCGCCTGCGAGGACGCGGTGTTGGCAGGTGCCGCAGAAGCCCTGTTCGCAGGAGTACGGGGTGGCGGGGAGTTCGCGGCGGACCGCGGTCAGGGTGGATTCGTCCGGCGCCACCTCGATCGTGCGGCCCGAGCGGTGGAGTTCCAGCGTGAAGGGATGGGAAGTCCCGGTCGTGGGGGTCGTTGCGGCGAAGCGTTCCACGTGGACCGGGGTGCCCGGTGGGGCCGCCGCTCGGACCGCCTTCATCAGGGGGTCCGGGCCGCAGCAGTAGATCAGGGTGTCCGGGCCCGCTCCGGCGAGCGGGGACAGGTCGGGGAGGCCCGCCTCGTCTTCCGGGGTGATGGTCACCCGGGAGCCGTACGACTCCAGTTCGGCGAGGAACGGCATGGAGGCTCTCGTACGGCCGCCGTACAGGAGGGTCCAGTTCGCGCCCGCCGCCGTGGCCCCGCGCAGCATCGGGAGGATGGGCGTGATGCCGATTCCGCCGGCGATGAAGGCGTAGGACCGGGCGGGTTCCAGTTCGAAGCGGTTGCGGGGCGGTCGTACGGCCAGCTCCGCGCCCTCCACCAGCTGGGCGTGCGCCTCGCGGGAGCCCCCGCGGCCGTCCCCGATCAGGCGGATCGCGATCGTGTAGCGGCCCGCGTCCGCCGGGTTTCCGCAGAGGCTGTACTGGCGGATCAGGCCCGAGGGGAGCCGTACGTCCACGTGCGCGCCCGGGGTCCACGGCGGGAGCTCCGGGGATTCGAGGGTCAGGGCCATGACCCCGTCCGCCGGCTCCGTACGGGACACGATCAGGGCCGGCAGCCAACGCCGTGGGGAGTAGCCCGAGACCGGGGTCTCCAGCGCCGGGAGGGGCCACAGGGGGGAGCGGGCGATGCGCCCCCGCAGGGCGCGGCGGGTCAGCAGGGCCGCTCCTGCCAGCGCCGCCACCTTCAGGGCGCGGCTCATGCGGTGGCACCGCCGTTCGCGCCGGGGGACGAGGCCAGGTAGGCGACGGCCTGGGCCGTCGAGCCCTCCTGGGAGGGGTGGTACGTACGGGAGAGGTACGTCGGGATCGACTTGAGCATGGCACCCGTCGAGGGGAGCGTGCCCTGCCGGCCCGCGCGGAAGAACTGGCCGAGCGAGGCCTTGGCGCCGGTCAGCTCCGGGTCGTTCTCCATGAAGAAGCGGGCACCCCGCTGCCACAGGAAGACGAGGGCCGTGAACGCGGTGGCCCAGGTCCGGGCCCGGCGGCGGTAGCCGCCGTCCACGTGCATGAAGAGGTCGAAGGCCACCGAACGGTGCTCCACCTCCTCCGCGCCGTGCCAGCGCAGCAGGTCCAGCATCATCGGGTCCGCGCCCCGGCGGTCCAATTCGTCGGCGTTGAGCACCCAGTTCCCGAGGAACGCCGTGTAGTGCTCGATCGCCGCGATCATCGCGACCCGCTCCATGAGCCACCAGTGCCGGGCCTTGCCCGGGGGCAGCGTCCGGTCGCCCAGCAGCTTCTCGAAGAGCCAGTCCACCTGCGCCGTGTACGGGGTCGGGTCCAGGCCCAGCCGCTTCAGGTGGGGCAGCACGTCGTCGTGCGCGGCGGCGTGCATGGCCTCCTGGCCGATGAACCCGACGACGTCCGCGCGCAGTTGCTCGTCCTTGATGTACGGGAGCACCTGCTTGTAGACGTGCACGAACCAGCGCTCGCCCGCGGGCAGCAGCAGGTGCAGCACGTTGATGGTGTGCGTGGCGAACGGGTCGCCGGGCAGCCAGTGGAGCGGGGTGCCCTCCCAGCCGAAGGACACGTTCCGCGCCTTGAGCTCGATGTGTTCCGACGCCACGGGGGCGGGCGCGAGCGGCGTATTAGACATGGCGTCAATGTACTGAGGGGTAGGAGAGAGGAAAACCCCTCTGCGCCCACCTCTTCACGCAAGAGTCCCCCGGGCGCGCAGCGCGCCCGGGGGACTCAGGCCTGCCGTCCGGCTCGTCCGGCTAGCGCTCGGCGTGGCCGCTCGCGAGGGTCCACTCGCGGTTCAGGGCGCCCAGCGGGATCTTGCGCTCGAAGAGCGGCGTGCCGAACAGGGAGAGCTGCAGGTGCAGGTTCCCGCTCAGGTCGAAGCCGCCGTACAGCGCCCAGGCGCCGCTGAGGGAGGTCTTGCCGTCGCTGGACGCGCTCGCCTTGGCGTCGGCCTCGCCGCGCAGGTAGGGGGCGAAGTCCGCGCTGACGCCGACGGCCCCGTACAGGCCGACGGAGGCCTCGGCGCCGAGCGCGCCCTTGACCTTGCCGGAGGCGGTGACGGTCGCCGTGACCGGCGTGCTCTTGACGTTGGACTGGCTGACCGGCGTCCAGCCCTTGCCCGTCGCGTAGCTGCCGCCGACCTTGAAGTCGCCCTTGACGTCCTGCTGGACGTCGAGGGTCACGCGGCCGTCGGCCTCCACCTGGACGTAGCAGGTCAGGTCGAGGTTGACGACGACCGGCACCGGGCCGACCTGGATGACCGGAGCGCTGTGCAGCTTGGCGAACGGGATCCGCTTGGCGGCCCCGGTGCTCGCGGCGGCGCGGCCCTGGAGCTTCCACTGCGAGGACCAGTCGCCGCTCATGCCGAGGAAGGCACCGCGCGGCCCGGAGCCGCCGCCCGCGCTGCCGTCGTACGAGAACTCCACCTGGGGGGCGAGCTGGACGAACCCGGACACCGAGGCGCCGGCCGAGGCGGGGGCGTCCGGGGCGGTGTCGACGGCGGCGTTCACGTCGAGCCGCAGGTTGCCCAGGGGCAGCTTGGCGCCCTCGGGGCCGAACTTCACGCCCTGGCTCTTGGCCCAGGAGAAGGTGACGCCCTTCATCAGGGGCTCGACGGTGACCGACGCCGGGTCGACGGGGACCTTGCCGTCGGCCTTGTCGTCGTTCAGGACGGAGGCCAGCGTCGTGGAGGCGGTCTTGACCTCGGTGCCGCGGTCGGTCTTCCCGACGACCTCGGTGACCTTGGCGAGCAGGCCGTTGGGGGCGCCGGGCGCAGGTGCGCTGGCGATGACGTCGCCCACGGCGACGGGCTTGTCGGCCTCGGGGGACGCGCCCGCCCCGGACGACGGACCCGCGGCGGGGGACTTGCCCGCCTCGGGCTTCTTGCCCGGCGCGGGGGACTGGGCGGGCCCCTGCGGGGCCTTGGCTATGACGGCCCGTCCGCTCGCCTGGTCGTAGGAGGCGACCTTCAGCGAGGACTTCTCGGTCTTGCCCTTCCCGCCGGCGCGGGCCACGGCCGCCGGTGTGGGGGTCCCCTGCGGCGCCGCGGCCACGTCGAGCTGCTGCGACGTGCCGTCGCCCGTGGGCGCGAGGGTGGCGGGGGCGGCCGCGTCGGCGGCGCCGGTGTGCGGTGTCGAGGAGCAGCCGGTGGCGGTGAGGGCCAGGGCGGTCAGGCCGGGGAGGATGAGCCGTCGGGCGAGCGTGCGCACGTGGGTGAACCTTCAGTACGTGAGGGGGGTGTTGGTGGGTTACCCAGTGGTAACCGGAACCGATCATGCCATGTGTGCACTGCGGCAGTCATGTCCGGATCCCGCCAACTCCCCGGCCGTTCTTCACGGTTGAAGATTCACCCACCCTGCTGGGCGGCTAGCGGAGCACCCCCGCGTTCGTACCGTCCGTGAGCTTGCCCGCCAGCTCCACCTGCGCTCCCGCCGGTGCCTTCACCGCCAGCCGGTTGCCGTTCGCCGACCCGTTCACCCCGCCGCCCGACACCGACAGCGACGCGAACTGCGCACTGCCCGCCGCCAGCACGTACCACTGGCCCGCCTTCGACTTCCACAGCACGCCCGCCAGCACCCGCGGCTCCCGCGGCCCGCACGCCGGCGAGCCCTCCGCCTTCGCCGCCTGCGCCGCCAGCGGGGCGTCCGGGGTCAGGAACTGCGCCTGTACCCGGTCCTCCGTGCCCGCCCAGGTCTCCGCCCGGGTGCACAGCCACGTCGCAGTGCCGTGGCCCTCGGGCAGCGGCTGCTTCGCGTACGTCCAGGCGTTCACGCTGCGGACGCCGTGCGAGCGGACCGACGGCAGCAGGCACGCGATCCGCGACCAGTCGCCGAGCTCCGCAGCCTCCACCACATCGCGCTCCGCGCCCGGCGCGCCCGAGGTCAGCCGGGCCGGGGTCAGCTCGCCGAGGTCGGTGACCAGCCGGGTGGAGCCGTTGCCGGTCAGTGCCAAGGCGTTCCAGCCGGTGCAGTTGCCCGACGGCGCGGGGCTCGCCACCGGCGGGGTGATCCCGTCCTGGCCCAGCTTCAGCGGCGCCGGGGCGTCACCGGGCTTGAGCAGGTCCCGCAGCCCCGCCCCGGTGACCCACGGCGCGGTCAGGTAGCGGACGTTGCCGTCGACCCGGCTCAGCACGAGCGCGGTCGAGTTCTCCGCCGAGGCGCCGTCGGTCCGGGCGAAGTCGAGGGCGGCGACCGAGGTCCCGTTGCGCGGCTCGGCGTACCGGACCACGCGCAGGCCGTCGTACAGCAGGACCACGACCGCCTGGTCGACGGTGCCCGCGAACAGCAGCTGCGGCGGGCCCATCGGCGGTCCGGGCGGCGTGCCGGGGGTGGCCGATGCGACGACCGCCCGGCCCGGCCGGGCCCAGACGGCCAGGGCCCGGCGCAGCAGCTCGGCGTCGTCGGCGCGGTCGCCGCGCGCGGGCCAGGTGGAGAAGCCCGTACGGGAGGACGTACGCCAGAGCGCGGGCGCGACCCGGACCAGCTTGCCCGGATCCAGGGCCTGTTCCGCCGCCGCGTTGCGCGCGTACGGCGGGGCCGCGGCCCCGTCCGCGCCCCAGCCGCCGCCGGGCAGCGCGAGCAGCGCCCCGCACACGGCGAGGGCGGCCGCGGCGGCCAGCCCGGCCCGGACGAACCGGCGCCTGCGCAGCAGGTCGGTGGGCCGCGCCTGGAGTACGCACGGATCGAACTCGGGGGAGGCGAACAGGGCGTCGTTGGCCGGATCCCCCGATTCCGCGACCGCGGCGGCGGGGTTCGCGACCCCGGCCTCGGTCAGCACCCGGAGCACCTCGGGCTCCGGCAGCCGCTCGAGGGCGCGCAGTACGCAGGCCGCCCGGCCGGGCCCGTCGAGGGTGGCCAGCCACTGGTCCAGGGCCAGCTCCTCGGCCCCGCCGGAGCGCGGGAACAGCCGCAGCCCCCAGACCTGGGGGAGCAGCGGAGGCAGCTGCGCCCGCCGGGGCAGCGCCCGGAAGGTCAGCGGAATCCCGGCCTCCAGGGCGGCGCGCAGCACCCTCAGCCGGACGTACGCGTACCCGGACTCGGTGCCCGCGGTCCCGCGCTGGCCCGGAACCCCGCCCTGCACAGCGGCCTCGGCGGCGGTGCCGGACCCGCGCCGCCCGCGCGGCAGGGCCCGCTGGGCCAGGGAATGGGCGGTGATCACCCGCCGGTTGCGGCCGAGGGCGGGCGGCAGCACCAGATAGGCGAGCCGCACCAGCCGCGGGTAGTGCTCGACGATGGCGGCCTCGGCCAGCTCGACGTCGGGCGGCACGGGAGACGGGGGGCGGGTGGCGGTATCCGGCGCAGTCACGTTCAGCAGAACGAGCGAATCGTCGGATGGTCACCCGTCCCCAGGTCACACGTTCGGGTCGAATGCCGGCCGCGGATCAGGCCACGAGGCGGGCGCGGAGTGCCTCGACCGTCTCGTCGGGGACGCCGAGGCCCTCGCGCACGTACTTCCCCATCGAGCCGTACCGCGTGTTCACCTCGTCGAGCGCGGCCTCCAGGTACGAGGGGAAGACGCCGATCAGGCCCAGTGCGATGTCCGGGTTGCCGCCGGCGATGGTGAAGCCCTCGATCAGGGGTGCGAAGGCCTGCTTGACCGCCGGATTGACGGAGAGGTACTCGTCCATCAGGGTCTCGTCGTCCGCGCCGAGCAGCGACAGGACGACGGTCGCGCCCCAGCCCGTACGGTCCTTGCCGGCCGTGCAGTGGAACAGCAGCGGGCCCGCGTCCGGGTCCGCGAGCTCGGTGAGCAGGGTCCGGTACGCGGCCTGCGCGGAAGCGGTGTTCACCAAGGACCGGTAGGTGTCGGCGAACAGCCTCTGCACCTTGCCGCCGCCCAGGTGCTCCTCCGCCATCGCCGGGTCGGACAGCAGGTCCTTGAGCTGTGTGGCGGCCGGCATCCTGCCGGAGCTCAGCTTGTCGGCGAGGACGTCGCCGATCAGGAGGCGGGTGCCCGCCGGTATCCGGTCCGGGTGGTCGGCGCGCTCGGCGTCGGTGCGGAAGTCGATGACCGTGCGCAGGCCCAGCGCGGCCACGACCGGGTCGGCGTCGACGTCGAGCCGGTCGAGCTGTCCGGAGCGCAGGACCAGCCCGGGGCGGACGGTGCGCCCGCCGGAGAGGGGGGTGCCGCCGAGGTCGCGCAGGTTGGCGACGGTGGTGGAGGGGGTGGTGGTGGTCATCGTGGCGGCTCCAGCGGTGCGGGCGGTGCGGGCGGTGCGAGCGGTGTGGGTGGTGTCGGTGGTGGGTGGTGGGTGGTGGGTGGTGCGGGGGTATGGGGGTGCAGACGGTGCGGGTGGTCCGCTTTCACCCGATTTTCGGATGTTTCGTCCCGGATAGGTAATCGAGGGCGAGCGAGAGTCCGACTCCCACCCCCAGAGCCGCCAGATGTCCGGCGTCCGTGAAGGTCCGGTCCCGCTTCAGCACCGGCCCCGCGGCGAGCGCCAGCAGCCCCACCCGGGCGGCCGTACGGACCGGCCCGCGCGGCAGTGCGGAGGTCAGTGCGCCGAGCACGGCGTTGAACCCGTAGCTGGTCCCCACGTCGAGGGCCCGCCGGGCCTGCGGATCGGCCGTCCGGCGCAGGACTCCGTAGACGATGAACGTCGCCGTGGCGTGCCCGAACGCGAACACCGCGGCCGTCCACCAGGCCCCGTAGGCGTACTCCGCGTACCCGAGGACCGCGACGAGCAGCAGCGCGTACGGCAGCGGCATGGGCTCCTCGACGACGAAGGCGCTGCTCAGCAGGGTCCCCCAGCGGCCGGCGGCGAGGTTGTCGACATTCGTCGAGCAGCCCCGCAGTACCCGGTCCCGCTCCGCCGCCCCCATCCGGTCCAGTGCGTACGCGCCGAGCTGGACCCCGCCCGTGTACACCACGCCGAGCGTCGGCGGTGGCCATGGCAGTGAATTCATCCGATCATGATCGGATACGGCCCCCGGACTGGCGGAACCGGGTCTCGTGCGAGCATGTTCCTGCCATGCCAGAGATTCCCGCGCCGATGCGCACCGCACGGGCCGCGATGTTCGCGGCGGTGTGCACCGCATTGGGTGCTGTGGGGCATTCGTACATGTCTGGCACGGACATCCCTTTGATGGGCCTTCTGGGTGCTTTCGGGGTGACCGGCGGGCTCGCACGGCTCGCAGCCGGGCGCCGCCGCGGGCCCGTCGGGATCAGTGCCGCGCTGCTCGCCGTCCAGGGCGTACTGCACCTGGTCTTCTCCGGCAGCCAGGCGGGCCACGGCGGTCACACCGGTCACGCCGTGAAGTCCATGCCCCTGCCCATGGTCATGCCCGAGCCGATGCCCGGGCACCACCACCTGGCGGGCACGGCGCTGCCGGAGACGGCGGCCGGCGCCGCCGGTACGGGCGGCGCGGACGGCATGGCCGGGATGGCGGACATGGCCGGGATGGCGGGCATGGCCGACATGGCCGGGCACGGCGGCCTGGGCATGATCGCCGCGCACGTGCTCGCCGGGCTGTTCTGCGCCGCCTGGCTGGCGCGGGGCGAGGCCGCCGTGTTCCGGCTGGCCGCGGTCCTCGGCTCCGCCGCGCTGCTGGCGGCCCGGCCGCTCGCCCGCGCGGTCGCCCTGGTCCGGGCCCGCGTGGCCCCCGTACCGCCGCGGCCCGCGGCCCGCCCCGCGTACGAACCCCCGCGCAGGCTGCGCGGGGCCGTGCCCGCGCACGCCCTGGTGCGCCGCGGCCCGCCCGGGTGGCGAGACACCCGCGCCACGGCCCCCGGCCGTCCTGCCTGCGCCTGACCGGCGCACCTCCTTCATCGGCGAGGTGGCGGGACCCGGGGCCCTTCACCCGAGTCTTCGCCCACAGGGCCAACACCTAGGACCCACATGTCCCTTGAAGAGGTTCAGGACGTCCGCACCCCGGACGCCGACGCACCCGACACGTCCACCGCACCTGCCGCACCCGGAACGCCTGATGCGGTCGCCCCGGCCGAGGCCTCCTCGAAGCCCGGCACCTGGGCGGCGCTCCGGCCGCTGCTCCTGCGCATGCACTTCTACGCCGGGATCCTGATAGCCCCGCTGCTGTTCCTCGCCGCCGCCACCGGCCTGCTGTACGCCGCCTCCTGGCAGGCCGAGAAGATCATCTACTCCGACGAACTGACCGTCACCCAGGTCCGCGAGAGCACGGTGCCGCTCAGCGCCCAGGTCACGGCCGCCCGGGCCACCGTGCCCGAGGGCAAGGTCGTGGGCGTGTGGCCCGCGCCCGACGCCGAGGCGACCACCCGCGTGATCATGGAGGTCCCGGGGCTGGAGGAGGGCCAGACGCAGACCGTGTTCGTGGATCCGTATACGGCCCACGTCAACGGACAGCTGACCACCCAGGGCGACGCGCTGCCGCTGCGCGCCTGGCTCAGCGAGTTCCACTCCAGCCTGCAGCTGGGCGAGTTCGGCCGGAACTACAGCGAGCTCGCCGCGAGCTGGCTGTGGGTCGTCGCACTCGGCGGACTCGCCCTGTGGATCGGCCGCCGCCGGTCCCGCAAGGCCCTGCTCGTGCTGCCGGACCGCGCCGCCACCGGCCGCCGCAAGACCCTCTCCTGGCACGGGGCCGTCGGCCTCTGGGCCGTCGCCGGACTCGTCGCGCTGTCCGCCACCGGCCTGACCTGGTCGAAGTACGCGGGCGAGAACATCGGGCAGCTCCAGGACGGCCTCGGCGGCGCCACCCCGTCCGTGTCCGCGGCCCTCGCCCCCGGTTCGGATTCCGCCGCCGGCTCCGGTTCCGGCGACCACGCCGGGCACGGCACGGCAGACGGCACGGAGATGCCCCAGACGCCGCACGCCGCGGACATCGGCATCGACAAGGCCGTGGCGGCCGCCCGCGCCGCCGGGGTCACCGAGGAACTCCGCATCACCCTGCCCGCCAAGGGCAAGGGGTACGTGATCAAGGAGCAGGACAAGCAGCTGCCGGTCCACCTGGACTCCGTCGCCGTGGACCCGGCCGACGGCCGGATCATGGACGAACTCCGCTTCGCCGACTACCCCGTCCTCGCGCAGCTGACGCGCTTCGGCATCGACCTGCACATGGGGAAGACCTTCGGCCTCGCCAACCAGATCGCGCTCGCCGCGCTCGCGGTCGCGCTGATGTTCCTGGTCTTCTGGGGCTACCGGATGTGGTGGCTGCGCCGTCCCACCAAGGACCGCGCCCTCTCGGTCGGCCGCGCCCAGCCGCGCGGAGCCTGGCGCAAGGTGCCGCTGACGATGCTGCTCCCGCTGGCCGCCGTGACCGCCGTGGTCGGATGGTTCATACCGCTGCTCGGCATCAGCCTCGTCGCCTTCCTGGCGGTCGACGTGCTGCTGGGGCTGTTCGCGTCGCGCCGCGCCAAGGCGGCCACCGCGGCCTAAGCGTGTTGTCCCGACGCGCACGGTGGGCCCGCACTCCCTCACGGAGTGCGGGCCCACCGTCGTACGTGCGCCGTGCCGGTATGCCGTGCGCGGCGCGGCGGACCGGCACTCAGGGCGCGTACTTGTAGCCCACCCGGCGCACCGTCTGGATCGCACCGCGGTGCGCCGCGCCCAGCTTGCGGCGCAGCCGGGCGACGTGGACGTCCACGGTCCGGCCGTCGCCGACGTGGCCGTAGCCCCAGACCGTGGTCACCAGCTGGTCCCGGCTGTGCACCCGGTGCGGGTGCGCCACCAGGTGGGCCAGCAACTCGAACTCCAGGTACGTCAGGTCGAGTACCCGGCCGTCGACCTCGGCCGTGCGCTGCGCCGCGTCGATGCGGACGAGCTCGTCCCCGGTGGTGACCGGGGCCGGCCGGGGAGCGGCCGGGGCGGGAACGGACTGGGGGGCGAAGGCGATCGGCGACTGCTGGTCCGCCGGTACGAGGACCAGGTAACCGACCATCGGCGGCTGGCCCGGCAGCGTCGGCAGGGTGTGCTGCGGGGCGGGCAGCCAAGTGGCGCCGGGCGGCAGGAAGTCGACCACGCGGGCGACCTCGTCGCGGTCCACGGCACGCAGCCGGTGGCGCGGACTGGGCGGATAGGCGAAGGGCGCGGTCGCAGCGGTGGCGGCGGAGGCGGCGGACGTCAGGGAACGGGTGTGGGACATGAGTGGTCAGCTCTTTCACGCGGAGTGGTCGGCAGGAGACGTACGTACGTCATCGCGTTCCGCGCAGACCGAAGGCCTCGGGGAAGGTCCGGTGGGAGATCCCGGAAGGCTTTAGAGGGTCGGCGCGTTCTTCACGCGGCGACACACCCGGTCGAAATCGTGGTCCTGACGGGAGGGCCAGAACGGCTCGAGGTCGCTGCGACCGTTCGAGGTGTGCGAGTGGCTGGCCATGGGCTCATTGAAGCAGACGCGGCGGGTGCGGGGCAGGCCCTGTCTCAGGTGGTGGAGCGGAATCTCAAATTCCGCGACCATTCCTCGACTTGTGCCGGACAATGCCGGACAAAACTTCACCGCGTGGCGCCGGTCCGGGTGTCCGTACCAGCGCCCCGTATCGCATGCTGGTCGGATGCGTGGACGCAGGACGCAGGACGCGCGACGCCCGCCGGGCCACGGGGGCTCGGCGGGCGTCGCGCGTCGTGTCGCAGTGTCGGCTGCGGGAGGGGAGGCCGGGTCTTAGACCAGGCCCTCCTTCTGCAGGCCCGTGCAGCAGGTGTCCGTGATCAGGCGGGTCACCACGTACGGGTCCACGTTCGCGTTCGGGCGGCGGTCCTCGATGTAGCCCTTGCCGTCCTTCTCCACCTGCCACGGGATGCGGACCGAGGCGCCGCGGTCGGAGACGCCGTAGCTGAACTCGTTCCACGGGGCGGTCTCGTGCAGGCCCGTCAGGCGCTCGTCGATGCCGGCGCCGTAGTTCTTGACGTGGTCCAGCGGCTTCGAGCCCTCGCCGAGCGACTCGCACGCGGTGATGATGGCGCGGTAGTCCTCGCGCATCGCCTTCGTGGAGAAGTTGGTGTGCGCGCCCGCGCCGTTCCAGTCGCCCTTCACCGGCTTCGGGTTCAGCGTCGCGGAGACGTTGAAGTCCTCGGCGGTGCGGTAGAGCAGCCAGCGCGCGATCCACAGCTGGTCGGAGACCTCCAGCGGGCCGACGGGCCCGACCTGGAACTCCCACTGGCCGGGCATGACCTCGGCGTTGATGCCGGAGATGCTCAGGCCCGCGGCGAGGCAGTGGTCCAGGTGCTTCTCGACGATCTCGCGGCCGAAGATCTCGTCCGAGCCGACACCGCAGTAGTAGCCGCCCTGCGCGGCCGGGAAGCCGCCCACCGGGAAGCCGAGCGGCCGGATGCCGTCGAAGAAGGTGTACTCCTGCTCGATGCCGAAGATCGGCTCCTGGTCCGCGAACCGCTCGGCGATCGGACGCAGCAGCGCGCGGGTGTTCGACTCGTGCGGGGTCATGTCGATGTTCATGACCTCGCAGAGCACGAGGAGGTTGTCCCCGCCGCGGATCGGGTCCGGGCACGAGAACACCGGCTGCAGCACGCGGTCGGAGGCGTGGCCCTCGGCCTGGTTGGTGCTCGATCCGTCGAAGCCCCAGATCGGCAGCGCGTCGCCGTCGGCCAGGATCTTCGTCTTGGAGCGCAGCTTCGCCGTCGGCTCGGTGCCGTCGATCCAGATGTACTCAGCCTTGTAGCTCACGGGCCCCATCCTTCGGTGCGTCGCTCCGGCGCAGACTCTGCGGGTGCTGCGTTGCGGGTGCTGCGTTCGTGGTGCTGCGATGTCGTTGCGGTGTCGACCGCAGCGTGCCCGCTCGCGATTTCTCTTCCGTTGCCCGGGTGTGAACCCCGTGTTACCGAGGTTTACGCCGCAGGTCGGGTGGGTTGTGCGGGTTGATGGCAGCACACCCGTCCGAGTGGGGCAGACTGAGCAGGTGAGCATTTCGTACGATTTGACCTCGACCGTCGCCCCCACGGACTCCCCCCGCCTGCCGGCCCGCCCCCGGGTCGGCCTGCTGGGTACCGGCCCCTGGGCCCACCGCACCCATGCCCCCGCCCTTGCCGCGCACGCCGCCTCCGAGTCCGCGGGCTCCGAGTTCGCCGGAGTGTGGGGCCGCCGCCCCGAAGCCGCCGCCGAGCTGGCCGACGCGTACGGCGTGAAGGTGTACGAAGACCCCGACGCGCTGTTCGCCGACTGTGACGTCGTGGCCTTCGCCCTGCCGCCCGACGTACAGGCCCCGCTCGCGGTGCGCGCCGCCGCGGCGGGCTGTCAGCTGCTGCTCGACAAGCCCGTCGCCACGACCGCCCGGGACGCCCGGGCCGTGGCGGACGCCGTCGCCCGGCACGGCGTCGCCTCCGTCGTCTTCCTCACCCTGCGCTTCGCCGAGCCCGCCGCCGGCTGGGTCGCCGAGCAGGCGGGCCGCTCCGGCTGGTTCACGGCGAGCGCCCACTGGCTCGGCGCCGTCTTCCCGCCCGACGGTGCGCCCAGCGCGTACGCCGCCTCGCCCTGGCGCAAGGCCAAGGGCGGGCTCTGGGACGTCGGTCCGCACGCCCTGTCCGTCCTGATCCCGGTCCTGGGCGACGTCACGTCCGTCACCGCCACCCGCGGGCCCTCCGACGTGGTCCAGCTCGCCCTGCGCCACGCCTCGGGCGCCGCCAGCACCGCCGTGCTCAGCCTCGGCGCGCCGACCGCGGCGGCCGGGGTGGGGCTGGAGCTGCGCGGCGCCGAAGGGGTCTTCTCGCTGCCCAACTGGACCGACGTACCCGGCGCGTACGGGCGCGCCCTGGACGCGCTGCTCACCGCGGCCCGGACGGGGGTCGCGGACCCGCGCGATGCGGAGTTCGCGGCCCGGCTGACGGAGATCCTGGCGGAGGCGGAGGCGCAGCTGCCGGCCTGAGGGCGCGGGGCCGGGCCGGGCCGGGTCCGGCGGCTGGTCCGGGGCTCGCGGGCGAGCCGGCCGGGGCTACTTGATGACGGCGTTGGCCACGATGATGGCCAGCCCGATGGTGGCGTCCGCGAGGCCCATCAGCAGCGCCGAACCGATCCGGTAGCCGACGCGGAGTGCCACGAAGGAGCCCCAGGCGAACAGCAGCGCGGTGTTCAGGCCGAGCCCGACGGCGGTCACCCCGTACGAGTCCCAGTCGGTGAGCCCGGCGACGACCAGCAGCAGGACGGTGGGAAGAGCGGCCGCGATCACCGGCCACTCGTTCCACAGCGCCCGCGAGAGCACCCGCCAGCGGTGGGCGGCGGAGCCGGCCTGATGGGTGGTCATGTGGTGCGAGTAGCCGTGCGCGAGCCCGGCCGCACAAGCGGTGACCAGCACCCAGCTGGCGTCGTAGTACGGGGTGAACGCGTCGCCCGCCTGATCGAGCGCGGCCAGCAGCCCGGACGCGAGCACGGTCCCGTAGACCCCGCCGAACATCCAGTCGGCACCCCGGCGCGGCGGGGGGAGGAGGGGCGCGGCGGCGGGCTGCTGGGGCGGGGCGTCGGGCCGGGGACCGGCCGGGAAGGGTTGCGCCTCCTGCCCCGCCTCCTGCCGGTTCGGCTCGCTCTCTCCGGTCGGCTCGTTCCGTCCGTCGCTCATCCCGGCCCTTCGGTCCGATACATCCCTTTTGCTTGGCTTCACACCCTATGGGGTGGGGAGGTGAGGGCGGGATGAGTACGAGGCCGAGCGAGACCCCCGCGCAGCCCCGGCAGCCCCCCGCGCCGCAGCCCCGGCCGCCCCCCGCGCCGCAGCCCCGGCCGCCCCCGCGCCGCAGGCCCCGCCCGCGCCTACCGCCTCGCGGCACCTGCGCGCCCCATCGCCTGCGCCAGTGCTTCCACCGCTCGGCCGAACGCCGCTTCCGGTGGTGCCGCGTAGCCCACCACCAGTCCCTCCCTGCCCGCCCCGGTCGCGGCCGGGTGCCGGTATTCCGACAGGCCGTCCAGCGCCAGGCCCGCCGCCCGGGCGGCCTCCAGCGCCGCAGCCTCCCTCCCCTGCGGGAGCTCCAGGACCGCGTGCAGCCCCGCCGAGATGCCCGTCACCCGCAACTCCGGGGCGCGGGAGGCCAGTACGGAGACCAGCTGGTCGCGACGGCCGCGGTAGCGGTGCCGCATGCGGCGGATGTGGCGGTCGTACGCACCGCACGTGATGAAGTCGGCCAGTGCCAGCTGGTCCAGGGCGCTCGCCCAGGACTCCCGCAGGCCCTTCGCCGCCAGGACCCGGTCGACCAGGTGGTCCGGCAGTACCAGCCAGCCCAGGCGGACGGCGGGGGAGAGGGACTTGCTCAGCGAGCCCGCGTAGACGACGTGCCCGGGGTCCAGGCCCTGTACGGCGCCGACCGCCTTGCGGTCGTAGCGGAACTCCCCGTCGTAGTCGTCCTCCACGATCAGCCCGCCCGTCGTACGGGCCCACTCCACGGCGGCGGCCCGCCGCGCCGGAAGCAGCGCGGCGCCCGTCGGGAACTGGTGCGCCGGGGTCAGCAGCAGGGTGCGGGCCCGGGCCGGGATCTCGTCCGGGCGGGCGCCGTCCTCGTCGACGGGGACGGGGCGGGGGCGGACCCCGGCGGCTTCGAGGATGCCGCGGTGGAAGGGGAGCCCGTACTCCTCCACGGCCCAGTCGCGGGGCAGCAGCGACGCGAGGAGCCGCAGGCCGTTCGCGAAGCCGGAGCAGATCACGAGGTTCTCCGGGCCGGTACGCACGCCGCGCGCCCGGGACAGGTACGCGGCCAGCGCCCGCCGCAGCTCCGGGCGGCCCCGCGGATCGCCGGGCCCGAAGGCCTCGGTGGGGGCCTCGGCGAGGGCCCGCCGGGCACTCGCGGACCAGGCGCCCCGCGGGAAGGAGGCGGGGTCGGGCTTGCCCTGGAGCAAGTCGTGGCGGGGACCCTCGGGGGCGGCCGGGGCCGGCTCGGCCGGCGCGGCGGCGGTGGCCGCCCCCTCGGCGACCCGGGTGCCGGAGCCCTGCCGGGCGGTGAACCAGCCCTCGGCGACGAGCTCGGCGTACGCGTCGGCGACGGCGTTGCGGGCCAGGCCGAGGTCGGCGGCCAGCGCCCGGTAGGGAGGCAGCCGGGTCCCACCGGCGAGCCGCCCGCTGCGCACGGCTTCGCGGAGGGCCTGCGCGAGGGCGGTACGCCGGGCGCCGTGCGCGGGCAGCTCGAGATGCAGGTCGGCACCGGCGCCGGCGCCTGGGCTTACGCCCGGGTCTGCGCCTGGGCCTGCGCCCGGGCCTGCGCCTGGGCCTGCGCCTGCGCCTGCGCCCGGGCCTGGGCTTGCGCCTGCGCATGCGCCTGGGCCCGGGCCTGTGCCTGGGCTTGCGCCTGTGCCCGGGATTGCGCCTGGGCCTGCGCCCGGGCCTGCGCCGGCGCCTGCGCCCGGGCTTGGGCCTGCGCCTGGGCCTGAGCCTGCGTCGGCGCCTGTGCCTGTGCCTGGGCTTGCGCCTGCGCCTGTGCCTGGGCTTGCGTCTGCGCCCGGGATTGCGCCTGGGCCTGCGCCCGGGATTGCGCCTGCGCCCGGGCCTGAGCCTGCGCCTGGGCCCGGGCCTGGGCTTACGCCCGGGCTTGTGCCGGGGCCGGGGCCGGGGCCTGCGCCTGCGCCTGGACTTGCGCCCGGGCCTGGGTTTGCGCCCGGGCCTGGGTTTGCGCCCGGGCCTGGGTTTGCGCCCGGGTTTGCGCCCGGGTCTGCGCCCGGGTCTGCGCCCGGGTCTGCGCCCGGGTCTGCGCCCGGGTCTGCGCCCAGGCCGTCACCGGGTCCGGCGGTGGTGGTGCCCGCGCCCGTGCCGGACGCGGTGGTGGCGGTGGCGGTGGCCGTGTGGTCGGACGTCATACCGGGAGCGTAGGCGGGTGCGCCGGTCCGCCGACGGGGTCGTCCGCGCAGGTCGGCCCCGGTTCCGGCGCCACCGCCGGGCGGGGGCGGCGGATCGGCTCAGCCCCGGGGCCGGTCTTCCGGATCATGCTCACCCGGCTGCCGCCGGGAGGGGGCCGCAGGCCGTGACGCCTGGCGCCGCGGCCTGAACCGGGCTGATCCGAAAGCCGGTTCTCAGCGGGCCAGGGCCTCGCGGACGGCCTCCTCCGAGCGGGCGATGACCGCCGTGCCGTCCTCCGCCGTGATGATCGGGCGCTGGATGAGCTTCGGGTGCGCCGCCAGGTGGGCGATCCAGCGGCCCCGGGCCTCGTCCGTCTCCTCGCGCGGCAGGTCCCGTACGCCGGTCTCCTTCGCGATCGGGTCCGAGGTGCGCGTGATGTCCCACGGCTCCAGGCCGAGCCGGCCCAGGACCTCGCGGATCTCGTCCTCGGACGGCACGTCCTCCAGGTAGCGGCGCACGGTGTACTCGGCGCCCTCCGCGTCCAGCACGGTCAGCGCGCTGCGGCACTTCGAACAGGCGGGATTGATCCAGATCTCCATGGCCCCAGCCTAGGTCGTGTCGTCAGAGTCCCTCCCCCAGCTACCTCTGGGAGGTGCCCCCAGGCCGGCGGGGGCTGGCACGCGCGCTCGCCGCGTTGTCGTCGGTCAACGACGTCCCCCAGCTACCGCTGGGAGGTGCCCCCACCGCGTCGCTTCCCTCCTCCGCCTTGCGATCGCACGCACCAGGCCCCGCCGGCACCGCCCTTCGGGCGGCCGACGCCAATCCCTGGCCAGAGCCTGTCTGGCCAGGGGCTTCTGTCAGTGGTCCCCGGTAAAATCGAGGGAGAACGACAGGAAGCCAACTACCGTTTGGGAGGCTGTAGATGGCCACTGCCACGACCATTGAGACCGTCAAGAAGAAGCCGCTGCCGGCGGGGCTGCCCCGCGAGTGGTACGAGAGCCACAACCGCCGTCTGAAGGCGATGCGGCTGGCGATATCCCTGCTCGACTCGGGGACGTACGACGCCCGTCGCGCCACCAACCGGAAGATCCGCACGATGGCGGTCCGCACGGGCATCCACCGCCCGTCGAACGTCACGTGCAAGATGGTCCGCGCCTTCATCATCAGCAACGGAGCCTGAGCAGCCGACAGGGTCGACGGTCGACCGCGTCGGGCAGAGCGTTCCCGAACGCTCTGCCCGACGACGCGGAACGCCGCGGGGGAGGCGGCGCAGTGAACGGGGCGAGGGGCGGGCGGGAGCGCACGGCCGGCGGCGGGCGGGGACGGGACCCGCGCCCGGGGCCGTCCGGGTCGTCGGCGTCGGGAGCCGGGGAAGGCCGGGCCGGAGCCGGCCGGCGGCGCGGCCGCCGCCACGGCCGCCGCCACGGCCGCCGCTCTCGCGGGCGCCGAGATGCGCCTTCGACCCACCACATGAGCAGGACTGCTCGGTCATCCGGGGGCGCCCGCCGCGTCCGGGAGGGACAGCACCAGCAGGGCCACGTCGTCGCGCGGGCCGCCGTCGGTGAACGCCACCAGGTCCTGCCACACCGCCTCCACCAGCTCGGCCGGGTCCTTGGCCAGGGCCGGGATCCGGGTGGCCAGGGGGTAGAAGTCGCCCGCCGCGTCCCGGGCCTCCGTCACCCCGTCCGTGTGCGCGAGCAGCCGGTCGCCCGGCAGCAGCGGGACGTCGGCCACCACCGCGAGGTCCGCTCCGGCGAGCCCGAGCCCCAGCGGAGGGCCAGGTTCCACGGCCACCTCCGACACCGTGGACGCCCGCAGCAGCAGCACCGGCGGATGCCCGCACGAGACGATCCGTACGAGGTCCAGCCCGGGCGGGAACTCCAGCAGCAGCGCCGTCGCGAACAGCTCCGGATGATGCTCGACGGCGGCCTCGGCCGAGCCGGCCGAGCCGGCCGAGGCCGCCGGTCCCGTCGAGCTTGCGGAGCCCGCCGCACCCGCGGTGTCCGCCAGCAGTCTGCGGTCCAGCCGTGCGGCCACGCCCGCGAGCTCCGGATCGTCCAGCACCCCCTCCCGGAAGGCGCCGAGCAGCCCCGCCACCGTGCCGACCGCCGCCAGGCCGTGTCCCTGCACGTCCCCGACCAGCGCCCGCACCCCGTACGGCCCGACCCGTACGTCGTACAGGTCGCCGCCGACCAGCGTGCCGCGCTGGGCGGCCCGGTACAGCCCGGCGCAACGCACCGGACCGACCCGTTCCGGAACTGGCGGCAGCACCGCCAGCTGCGCGGCCTCCGCGACGGTCCGTACGCTGACCAGTTGCGCGTCGCGGCGCCGCCGGACCCAGGCGATCACCACGCTGAGCAGCGCGACCACGGCCACGGTGGCCAGGTCCGCGCCTTGGGCGTGCCCGACCCCGAGCGACGACACGCCGAGCAGCAGCAGCACGATCCCGGCGAAGACGGCGGTGCCGGCCGCCCCGTACGCGAAGGCCGCGACCGGGGGCAGGCCGGCCAGGAAGTAGCCCAGCTCGATGTCGCCCGGGGTGGCGCTCTGTGCGAGCACCAGCCCCACCAGCGCCACGGGAGGCGCGAGCCGCGCCCAGAGTGGTGGCGGCTTCCCGTGCAGCCAGCCAGGCTCCTCGCGTCGGCGTCTCACCCCTCCACCCTGGTACGCGGGCCCGGGCGGCGCACGCCGGACCGGCCTGCCGGGTGGACCTGCGGGGTCCGGGCGCCGACAGTGGTCCCGTGACGGACACGGACGGGGTGGGGCAGAGCGCGGCGATCAGCACGCGGCTGAACTGGCTGCGGGCGGGAGTGCTCGGCGCGAACGACGGGATCATCTCCACGGCCGGCCTGGTGGTGGGCGTGGCCGGGGCCACGACCTCGCGGGCGTCGATCCTGGCGGCGGGGGTGGCCGGGCTGCTGGCGGGGTCGCTGTCGATGGCCGCGGGGGAGTACGTCTCGGTGAGCTCCCAGCGGGACTCGGAGCGGGCCGCGCTGGAGACGGAGCGGCAGGAGCTGGCGCAGGAGCCGGAGGCGGAGCTGGCGGAACTGACGGAGCTGCTGGAGGCCAGGGGGCTGAGCCGGGAGCTGGCGAGCGAGGCGGCGGAGCAGCTGACGGAGCGGGACGCGCTGAAGGCGCACGCGAGGGTGGAGCTCGGGATCGACCCCGACGAGCTGGTCAACCCCTGGCACGCGGCGTTCGCGAGCCTGATCGCGTTCACGGTGGGGGCGCTGCTTCCGCTGCTGGCGATCGTGCTGCCGGGGCCTTCGGCGCGGGTGCCGGTGACGGTGGCGGCGGTGCTGGCGACGCTGACGCTGTGCGGGGTGATCAGCGCCCGCCTCGGCGGCGCACCTCCCGTCCGGGCGGTCCTGCGCAACGTCGCCGGCGGAGCCCTGGCGATGACGGTCACGTACGCGGTGGGCACCTGGCTCGGCACCACCTGACCCCGTCCCCACCCCCGCCCGGATCCGGACGAAGCCCGCGGGCCCCGGCGACGGAGCCGCACCCCGGGCCGGGTCCGATGGGGGCAGGCCGATGGCCCCGGCGGCGTCGCACCCGTACGGGCGCAGCCCGGCGGAGGGCCCTCGGGCGGGGCCCGGGGAGGGGCCCCGGGGCGGGTCCGGGCGGGGCCCGGGGAACGGGGGAAGGGCGGGGCGGGGAGGAAGGCCGTGCAGCGCCACCGGATGGGCCGGGCAGCGGACCTGTGCAGCGCCACCGGATGGGCCGGGCAGCGGACCTGTGCAGCGCCACCGGATGGGCCGGGCAGCGGACCTGTGCAGCGCCACCGGATGCGCCGCGCAGCGGACCTGCATCATGGGCCCATGCGTATCGCCATCACCGGCTCCACCGGCCTCATCGGCCAGGCCCTCGTACGGTCCCTGCGCGCAGACGGCCACGACGTCGTCCGCTTCGTGCGCCGCACGCCCGCCGCGCCCGACGAGGCGGCCTGGGACCCGCGGCGCGGGTACGTCGACCCCGCCGGGCTCGCCGGCTGCGGGGCCGTCGTCCACCTCGCCGGGGCCGGGGTCGGCGAACACCGGTGGAGCGCCGCGTACAAGAAGGAGATCCGGGACAGCCGGGTGGCGGGAACCTCCGCCCTGGCCCGGGCGATCGCCGCGCTCGACGCGCCGCCCGCCGTCTTCGTCTGCGGCTCCGCCATCGGCTACTACGGCGACACCGGCGACCGCGCCGTCGACGAGCACGCCCCGGCGGGGCAGGGCTTCCTGCCCGAGGTCTGCATCGAGTGGGAGGCGGCCGCCGCCCCCGCCCAGGAGGCCGGAGTACGGACGGTCTTCGCCCGGACCGGACTGGTCGTCGCCGCCGAGGGCGGGGCCTGGGGCAAGCTGTTCCCGATCTTCCGGGCCGGGATCGGCGGCCGGCTCGGCAACGGGCGGCAGTACTGGTCCTTCATCTCCATGTACGACGAGATCGCCGCCCTGCGGCATGCCATCGACACCCCGGAGCTGTCCGGCCCCGTCAACCTGACCGCCCCCGAGCCGCTGACCAACCGTGAGGTCACCGCCGCGATGGGCCGCGTACTGCACCGGCCGACGCCGTTCCCCGTACCGGCGCCCGCCCTGCGCGTGGTGCTGGGGGAGTTCGCCGGGGACGTGCTCGGCAGTCAGCGGGTGCGGCCCGCCCGGCTGTTGGAGAGCGGGTTCACGTTCCGGTACCCGGGCATCGACGAAGCGATCCGCGCCGCGCTCGCCCGGTAGCCCGATGGCCCGATGGCCCGATCCCACCCCGCCCCGGGCCCCCGCCGCGGCGCGCGATCCGGCGGCGTGCGACCGGTTGTGACCCGGATGCGACCGGTGTGCGACCGGAGTCGGGCGTAATACTCCACCGAACTCGGGTTCCCATGGAGCCCGTTGGGGGAAGGAGGATCCCCACACAGCCGCGCCGACCTCGGGGAGGGGCACGTGCTCAGCAGCTCACACCGCGCCGCACAGCATGCGGACGTCGTCATCGTAGGAGCCGGGGTCTCAGGACTCGCGGCCGCACACCACCTGATCGCGGCAGGGGTCACGGTCACCGTTCTGGAGGCCGCCGGCGATCCCGGCGGCCGGATGGCCACCGAGCACGTCGACGGATTCCGGCTGGACCGGACCGGGCAGCTGCTCAACACCTCGTACACGGAGCTCGACCGGACCCCCGGCCTGGCCGGCCTGGTCCTGCGGCCCTTCGCTCCGGGGGTGCTCGTCCACACGGACGGCAGGCAGCTCCGCGCCGGGGCGCTGACCCCGGCCCGCGCACTGGCCAGCGGCTCCTTCGACCAGGCCCGGCTCAGCGCCTACCTCGGCCGGCTCGCCGCCGTGCCCGTGGAACGCGTACTGGCACGCCCCGAGCGCACGGCACTCGCCGCCCTGCGCTCCCGGGCCCACGGCACGACCCTGCGGCCCCTGCTCGCCGCCCTGCTGCGCGATCCGGAGCTCACCACCTCCAGCCGCGTCGCCGACCTCGCCCTGCGCACCTTCGCCCGTGGCCGGCTCGCCGTGCCCGAGGGCGGCGCCGCCACCCTGCCCGAGCTGCTCGCGGCCACCCTGCCGCCCGGCACGGTGCGCACCGGGGTCCGGGTCCGCTCGGTGGCGACCAACCTGGTCACCACCGAGGAGCACGGCGACTTCAGCTGCCGCTCCGCCGTCCTGGCCACCGGCGCGCGGGCCGCCGCCGAACTGCTGCCGGGGCTGCGCGTGCCGGAGTTCCACGAGGTCACCGTCATCCACCACGCCACCGCCGCCCCGCTCCCGTGGGACGGCTCGCTCCTGCTCGACGGCGATCCCAGGTGGCCCGTCGCCCACACCGCCGTGATGAGCGCGGTCGACCCGACGCGGGCCCCGGCCGGCCGGAGCCTGGTCACCACCACCGTGCTCGGCCCGCCGCCGCCCGCGCGTACGGTCGCCTCGCGCCTCGCCCGGCTGTACGAGACCGGCACCCGGGACTGGGAGCTGCTGGCCGTCCACCACGCCCCGGAGGCCGTTCCCGCGATGCCGCCTCCCTACGACCTGCGCCGTCCGGTCCGGGTCCTGGCCGGGCTGTACGTGTGCGGCGACCACCGCGACTCCAACACCGTCCAGGGGGCGCTGCACTCGGCCCGCCGCGCCGCCACGGCCGCCCTGCGCGACTTCGGCATCCGGCTCCCGGCGAGCGCGGAGCCCGCCGCCCGGGCGGTGGCCTGAGAACCACGGGTGCCAGGGCCCGGTTCCGCCCCGCGGAACCGGGCCCACGCCTGACCCCTGACCCCGTATCAGCAGCTCACGACAGTGCGGCCACCCGGTCCCGGTACGTCCGCACCGCCGAGGCGTCCCGGTACGGCTCCAGCCGGCGCTCGAAGTCCCGTACGTACTCCACCGCGCGCACCGACCTCATCTCCATCGCCTGCTGCGCCGCCTCCGCACCCAGCGCACACGCCTGGTCCAGCTCGCCCAGCCCCAGCCGCGCCGTGGCCAGCACCACCCGGCAGAACAGCCGCGAGCGCGCGAACCCGGGCGCCCGCAACTGCAGGGACCGCTCCGCGTGCTGCGCCGAGGCCCGGTACTGCTGGAGGTCCCGGTGGCAGTGCCCGAACTCGTCCGCCAGCTGCGCCTCGTCGAACAGCCGTGCCCAGTGCGGTACGTCGTCCCCCGGCCGGGCCGCGCCCAGCGCGCGCTCGGCCCGTACCAGCGAGGCCGTCGCCGCCCGGACCTCGCCGAGCACCGCGTGCCCGCGCGCCTCCGCCGAGTGCAGGAGCGCCTGCACCACCGGCGGCGGCCCGGAGCCGACGCCCTGCTGCGCGACGCGGGCCAGCTGCACGGCCTCCCGGCCGTGGCCGAGGTACACGGCCTGCCGGCTCATGGTCACCAGTACGTACGAGCCGTACGGCCGGTCCCCGGCGGCCTGCGCGAGGCGCAGCGCCTGCACGAAGTAGCGCTGGGCGAGCCCGTGGGCGGCGATGTCGTACGAGGTCCAGCCCGCGAGCCGGGTCAGGTCGGCGGCGGCCGAGAACAGCCGCCGCCCGGTGGTCTCCCCGTAGGTGCCGCGGAGCATGGGCTCGGCCTCGTGCTCGAGGTAGCGCACCAGGGCCTGCCGGGCGTGCCCGCCGCCGTAGGTCTGGTCCAGGGTCCGGAACAGTTCGCTCACCGACCGCAGCGCCGCGATGTCCCCGCTGGTCACCCGCTGGCCGGGACCCCGGTCGATCTGCCGCTGCCGGGGAACCGAGCTTCGTCCCTGCACCGGGACGCGGGCCGCCGCGGCGGCCGCCGCGGCCGCGGCCGCCGGGTCCGCGCCGCGGCCCACGCGCTCGTCGGCCCGCCCGATGAGCCAGTCCCGGCTGGGCACGACCAGCCCGGCCGGGGTGAACGCGATCTTCCGCAGTTCGGCGTGGGAGCCGGAGTCCTTGCGCCAGAGGCCGCTGGCGATGTCCACGGCCTCCTCCGGGGTGGCCGCGAACTCCAGACCGGCGTAGACGGGCGCGCAGGCGTCCAGGCCCAGGTCCTGTGCGGAGAGCCGCCGGCCCAGGCGCCGGGTGAAGACCTCGGCGATCAGCGCCGGGGTGGTCCCGCGCGGCTGCTGCCCGCGCAGCCACCGGGTCACGGAGGTCTTGTCGTACCGCAGATCGAGACCGTGCTCCAGGCCGAGCTGGTCGACGCGGCGGGCCAGACCGGCGTTGGAGAACCCGGCTTCCGCGATCAGCGCCGCGAGCTGCCGGTTGGGGACGCGCTGGGCAGGTCGTTCCGTCATCGGCTCCACGGTTTCCTGACGTGACGGACCGGAGTCCCGGCCCTGTGAACGGCGTGAATGTAGCGGCGAACTCCGCTCTTGCCGCCCCCTCTGTCCCACATTCATCCGATCGTGTGCAGAATCGGTAGGGCTCTTTACGGACCGACCCCTTCCGTCCGCGTACGCTGCGCGACATGACCCGCAGGCCCACCGCGGCGGAGCCCTCCGCCGACGCCACCGCGCCACCGGCCGCGCCCGAGCTGCCCGCGCCGCTGACGGCGCCCGAGCTGACCGAGGCCGAGTGCCGCCGGTGCGGCACGTACATCGCGGGTCTGGACGGCCGGTACGCGTGCGGGGTCTGCGGCTGGGTCAACGACCACTCCGAGGGCCACCGGCGGCTGCCGCGGGCGGACGAGGACCCGGACCGGCCGCCCCGGGGCCGCAGGCGGCCCAGGCCGCTGCCGCCGGGCCCGGAGGACGGGCCGCGGACGGGCCCCGAGGACGGGCCGACGGAGGGGCCCCCGACGGGCGACTGAGGGGGCGGAAACCGGCCGCCGTACTCTTGGCTGGGTGCGATACGTGCACACGGCAGGTTCAACGAGGAGGCGCTGCGGTGGCTGAGCTTGGGTTTGTCCATCTGGGCTTCGGACCCGATTACGTCGAGTACACCCAGGCCTGGGAGGAGCAGCGGCGGGTTCACGCCGCACGCTTCGCGGACGAGATCGGCGACACCTGCCTCCTGCTGGAGCACGAGCCCGTCTACACCGCCGGCCGGCGCACCGCCGACAACGAGCGGCCGCTGGACGGCACCCCCGTCGTGGACGTGGACCGCGGCGGCAAGATCACCTGGCACGGCCCGGGCCAGCTGGTCGGCTACCCGATCATGAAGCTGCCCCGCCCGGTCGACGTCGTCGCGCACGTGCGCCGGCTGGAGGAGGCGCTGATCCGCACCGCCGCCGAGTTCGGCCTGGAGACCACCCGGGTCGAGGGCCGCTCCGGCGTGTGGGTGCTCGGCGACCCCGTCGAGGAGCGTCCGAAGATCGGCGGCCTCTCCCTCGACTTCGACCCGCGGCTGACGGACGACGAGTTCGACCCGCGTCTGAACGGCCCCGAGTACGCCCCCTCCAACGCCGGCCAGCGCCGTGAGGACCGCAAGCTGGCCGCGATCGGCATCCGCGTCGCCAAGGGCGTCACGATGCACGGTTTCGCGATCAACGTGAACCCGGACAGCACGTGGTTCGACCGGATCATCCCGTGCGGGATCCGGGACGCCGGTGTGACCTCGCTCTCGTACGAACTGGGCCGGGAGATCACCATGGCCGAGGTGCTGCCGGTCGTCGAACGCCACCTGAAGGACGTACTGGAGCAGGCCGAGCTGCGGCCCCGGGAGACAGAGCCGGCCGCCGGCTGACACCCGGGGGGAATGCGTCCGCCCGCCCCCAGGTTGGCGGACGTAAGAGCGTATGAAATTACGGGCGTACCCTGGTGGGCGCCGAAGAATCGAAGTCACAGGGAGCCGGTCGTGTCCGCAGTCGCACCCGACGGACGCAAGATGCTGCGCCTCGAGGTCCGTAACGCCCAGACGCCCATCGAGCGCAAGCCCGAGTGGATCAAGACCCGGGCGAAGATGGGTCCCGAGTACACGAAGATGCAGGCCCTGGTGAAGGGCGAAGGACTGCACACCGTGTGCCAGGAGGCCGGTTGCCCCAACATCTACGAATGCTGGGAGGACCGCGAGGCCACCTTCCTCATCGGTGGCGACCAGTGCACCCGGCGCTGTGACTTCTGCCAGATCGACACGGGCAAGCCCGAGGCCCTGGACCGGGACGAGCCGCGCCGCGTCGGCGAGTCGGTCGTCACCATGGACCTGAACTACGCCACGATCACGGGCGTCGCGCGCGACGACCTGGCCGACGGCGGTGCCTGGCTGTACGCGGAGACCGTGCGCCAGATCCACCAGCAGACGGCGGGCCGCGAGACCGGCCACACCAAGGTCGAGCTGCTGGCCCCCGACTTCAACGCGGTCCCGGAGCTGCTGGAGGAGGTCTTCGCCTCCCGCCCCGAGGTCTTCGCGCACAACGTCGAGACGGTGCCGCGGATCTTCAAGCGGATCCGCCCCGGCTTCCGCTACGAGCGCTCGCTCGACGTGATCCGGCAGGCCCGCGCCTACGGCCTCGTCACCAAGTCCAACCTGATCCTGGGCATGGGAGAGGAGCGCGAGGAGGTCTCGGAGGCCCTGAAGGAGCTGCACGAGGCCGGCTGCGAGCTCATCACCATCACGCAGTACCTGCGGCCCTCGCCGCGCCACCACCCCGTGGAGCGCTGGGTGAAGCCGGCCGAGTTCGTGGAGCTGGCGAAGGAGGCCGAGGAGATCGGCTTCTCCGGTGTGATGTCGGGCCCGCTGGTCCGTTCTTCGTACCGCGCCGGGCGGCTGTACCAGCAGGCGATGGAGAAGCGCAGCCGAGTCTGAGCGTAAGCGCGCGACGGTGTGACGCGCGCTACCGCACGGACTGTGTGAACTCACGCACAAAGTCTTACCAACGGGTAACACCGCATCGACGCGGCCCCTAGGCTCTTTTGTAACGAAGAGCCCGGCGGGCCGCGTAAATGTTTCATCACCGTTTGACCGACCGGTCATGCCCTGGTAACACCAGTCAGTGACGATGGGTCCACACACCGCGCACGCCGTCGCACACCGCCGACGCACGCCCGTCACGCACCCGGACCGACTTGAGCACCGTGAAAGGGATCGACATCATGCAGGCCGCGCCCGTACGCGCCATTGCCATTCCGTCGTTCACCGACGCCTTCCGGGGTATCGAGTCGCTGCTCATGAGCGGCGCCCGCCGCAACGCCTGGACCGCCGTCCTCGAGGACCGCCGCAGAGCCAAGGACCGGGTCGAAACCGAGCACGTACTCGAGGCCGCGGCGACCCGGACCTCGCAGGCCACGTAAACTTCGCTGTATGGCGAGGAAGTCAAACGCAGAGACTGCTGCGAACCCCGGGCGACTGAAGCAGATCGCCCTGACGTACAAGATGACGCGCAAGGCCGACCCGAAGGTCGGTCTGATCGTCGCGGGCGTGGGAATCGTCACCTTCGGTGTCTTTCTTGCGATCGGCTTCCTGATCGACCACCCGGTCTACCTGGGCATCCTGGGCTTCCTGGTGGCGTTCCTCGCGATGGCGATCGTCTTCGGACGGCGGGCCGAGCGGGCTGCCTTCGGGCAGATGGAGGGACAGCCGGGCGCGGCCGCGGCCGTACTGGACAACGTGGGACGGGGCTGGACGACCACCCCGGCCGTCGCGATGAACCGGAGCCAGGACATCGTCCACCGGGCCGTCGGCAAGGCGGGCGTCGTTCTGATCGCCGAGGGCAACGCGAACCGGCTGAAGCCGATGCTCGCCGCCGAGAAGAAGAAGCTGGCCCGGATCATGCCGGACATCCCGGTGCACACCTTCATCGTGGGCACCGGCGAGGGCGAGATCCCGCTGAAGAAGCTGCGTACGACGCTGCTCAAGCTGCCGCGCGTACTGGCCGGCCCGCAGATCACCCAGGTCAACGACAAGCTGCGGGCCATGGGCGATCTCATGTCGAACATGCCCCTGCCGAAGGGCCCGATGCCGAAGGGCATGCGGATGCCGCGCGGCGGGAAGATGCGCTGACCGGTTCAGCTGATTTTCGTATACGAAGAAGGGGCGCCCCCGGACCGATGGGTCCGGGGGCGCCCCTTTGTTCTGTCTCGTGCGTGTGCCGCGCCTCGTGCGCGTCCGGCTAGATGCGGACCTGGACGGCGCGGGCGAGGCGGTCGTGCAGGCCGCGCCCGTCCCGGTCCCAGACCAGCGCGGGGATGACGAGGGCGAGCAGCACGGTGCGCAGCACGACCCGGCCGAGACCGAGGCGGCCGCCGCCCTCCGCGACGACACGCAGGCCCACGAGCCGCTTCCCGGGGGTGAATCCCACGGTGCCGACGGTGAGGATGCTCAGCACCACGAAGAGCGCCAGCGTCCAGTTGCCCGTGGCGGCCGCGTTGCCGCCCGTGATCAGCCCGTATGCGATCACCTGGCAGCCGACCCAGTCGATGGCGACCCCGCCGAGGCGGCGGCCGAACCGGGCCACCGAGCCGGAGCCCTGCTGGGGCAGGCCGAGCCGCTGGCCCGGGTAGCCGAAGTCGACGCCCATGTCCTCGGCGGCCGCGCGGGGGCCGGAGAGCCAGGATCCGAGTGCTTGCCTGTTGTCCACCCGAACACGGTACCTGTGCGGCTCCACGGCGTTCCGGCGGGACCCTGGTTAACTTGTGCGAAACAAATGGGTCATGCTTGAGAAATCCCGCCTGCTTATGGTCGGGTCAGCGTGCGGCACCGCACTGACGCACCACGAGCTATAAAGCCCGCCCTGCCCCGGGGCCGGGAGTAGGAGGAGTTGGATGTTCCAGAACGCCGACGAAGTGAAGCAGTACATCGAGGAGAACGACGTCAAGTTCGTCGACGTCCGCTTCTGCGACCTGCCTGGTGTGATGCAGCACTTCACCATTCCGGCGCGGGCGTTCGACCCGGCGGAGGAGCTCGCCTTCGACGGCTCCTCGATCCGCGGCTTCCAGGCGATCCACGAGTCCGACATGGCGCTGCGTGCCGACATCACCACCGCGCGCCTGGACCCGTTCCGCAAGGACAAGACGCTCAACATCAACTTCTTCATCCACGACCCGATCACGGGTGAGGCCTACAGCCGCGACCCGCGCAACATCGCGAAGAAGGCCGAGGCGTACCTCGCCTCCACCGGCATCGCCGACACCGCGTACTTCGGCCCCGAGGCCGAGTTCTACGTGTTCGACAGCGTGCGCTTCGCGACCACCGCGAACGAGGGCTTCTACCACATCGACTCCGAGGCCGGCGCCTGGAACACCGGTTCCGAGGAGAACAACCGTGGTTACAAGGTCCGCTACAAGGGTGGTTACTTCCCCGTAGCCCCGGTCGACCACTTCGCCGACCTGCGCGCCGAGATCTCCCTCGAGCTGGACGCCCAGGGCCTCCAGGTCGAGCGCCAGCACCACGAGGTCGGCACCGGTGGCCAGGCCGAGATCAACTACAAGTTCAACACGCTGCTGGCCGCGGCCGACGACCTGATGCTCTTCAAGTACATCGTGAAGAACGTCGCCTGGCGCAACGGCAAGACCGCGACCTTCATGCCGAAGCCGATCTTCGGTGACAACGGCTCGGGCATGCACGTCCACCAGTCGCTGTGGGCGAACGGCGACCCGCTGTTCTACGACGAGGCCGGCTACGCGGGCCTGTCGGACACCGCCCGCTACTACATCGGCGGCATCCTCAAGCACGCCCCGTCGCTGCTCGCGTTCACCAACCCGACGGTGAACTCGTACCACCGCCTGGTCCCGGGCTTCGAGGCGCCGGTCAACATGGTGTACTCGCAGCGCAACCGCTCCGCCGCGATGCGCATCCCGATCACGGGCTCGAACCCGAAGGCCAAGCGCGTCGAGTTCCGCGCCCCGGACCCGTCCTCGAACCCGTACCTGGCGTTCGCGGCCCTGCTGCTGGCCGGCCTCGACGGTGTGAAGAACAAGATCGAGCCGATGGAGCCGATCGACAAGGACCTCTACGAGCTCTCCCCCGACGAGCACGCGAGCGTCCCGCAGGTCCCGACCAGCCTCGAGGACGTCCTCAAGGCCCTGGAGGACGACCACGAGTACCTCCTGGCCGGCGGTGTCTTCACCCCGGACCTGATCGAGACCTGGATCGACTACAAGCGCACGCACGAGATCGCCCCGATCGCCCTGCGCCCGCACCCGCACGAGTTCGAGCTCTACTTCGACATTTAAGTCAGCCGCAGGTCAGGACGGGTTTCCGTCCTCCTGGGCCGTCTGTGGGCCGTCGCCGGTGTCTCCGCCCTTGCGGAAGACGCCGTCGACGGCCCTTCGTGCTCTCGCCTGACTGTTGGGCATGAGGTGCGTGTACGTCCGCAGGGTGAACCCGGGGTCGCTGTGGCCGAGGTACTCCGACAGGGCCTTGACGTTCTCCCCGGCGTCCAACAGAACGGACGCGTAGAAGTGCCGTAAGGCGTGCATCCCATGCTCGCGTGACTGGGTAAAGCGTTGCCCCGGCACGCGCGGCGGGATGACGCCGGCCGTGACCAGCGCAGGCTTCCACAGCCGCATGTTGAAGAAATTGCGGTTCATCGGCTTCCGCTCCCGTGAGTAGAACAGCAACGTGGCCGTGACCGGCGGCCCGTCCGGCGTCTTCCACGGCAGCGTGACGGCGATAGGCGGCCGCTGGGTGATGTGCTCCGCGAGAGCGAACGCCACGGAGTCGGGCAGCGGCACGTCGCGGAGCTTCCCGCCCTTTGGTGGGGCGAACACCAGCTGTGCCCTGACCATCTTCACCTGGCGCACGACGTGCACGACGCCCCCGAGAAAGTCGACCTCGTCCACGGCCAGCCCGAAGATCTCCCCCTGCCGCAGACCGCATCCCGCACCGATGTCCACCACGTTCCGGTATGGCACGGGCAACGCTCCGCGGACCGCGAGGACGCGTTCACGCGGCCACGGCTTGAGCTTCCTCACGTCCGCACGCGGCGGCCGGACGGATCCCGCACGGCAGGGATTCCGGTGGATGATGCCGTCGTCGACGGCGGCGCCGAAGACTGCCGACACGTTGGCGAAGATGACCCGCTGGTACGACGGTGCCAGTCCCGCGTCTTGCAGGATGCGGCCCCAAGCCCGGATGTGCGCCGGCAGGAAGCCGCTCATGGGGCGGTGGCCGCCAAGCGCGGCCGGGAGGACGTATCCGGCATCCCTCCGGCAGGCGGGGCAGGCACGGCGGCCGCGTTCGCCCGGTCCAGGGCCGCCTGTTTGGCCGGGGTCATAAGCCGGACCGGCAGGGCCCGGTCGACGCGGTAAAGGAACGCGGTCAGCGGGACACGCCTGAACCGCGGACGCAGCACCGTGCCCTCGGAGCCCTCGTTGTCCGTCAGGTGCTGGTGCACGTGGACGGAAGGTGCTTCCAGGTCAACTGGAGCGGGGGAAACCTCTCCACCCCATCAAGGCAGCTTGCTCCGCGTAACACACGCAGCCCGGTCCCTGGCCGCGCCTGCTCTCCTGTCTTCGCCCCGCTCCAGCCCGGCTGGCGCCCATGCCGCGCACAGCAATCAGCCGCCTGAAGTCAGGGAAAAGGTGCGCCGTGGCTGGGGGCAGCTGGCTCCAGGACTTCAGGCAGCCACTTTGGCGCGAGCCTCGAAGATCACAGCCTCAACGTCGCGCTTTAACGGGCAGGTCCACAGACTTCCCAAAGCGCCGGACGCCTACGAGGCCATGTTCACTCGAGCCAAAGCAGCTCCAGCTCAAAGCAGCTCCACCGACCTAGCATGAGTAAGCCAGCTAGTGAGCCACACACCAGAACCGCAGAGATCTTAAAACTTGCGAATTAAACCAAGCGTTTTTGAAAGCACATGGTGAGATGCGGCGCGCCTATCAGGCGGCCATCCTTGCCCAAGAGCGATGCCGTTACCAAAGAACCCTCCAACTGCAGCTAGGGTCGCGCCAAGAGCACTCACTCCCGCAACAATGCCACTTTGGAGTGCCACGAGGATTGGTGCAACATTGAGAGCCGCCCAAGCCATCATAATTCGATCGGACGCTCTCCAATACCACAGAACGAGCATCACCACCGCCAACAGTGACTGCACAAAGGCGACAGCGCCAAATCTCGTAGCCGCGCCATATCCGAGTTCTGAGGAAGGAACGAATAGGCCGGAAAAAACAATGATTGCGCCAGCAAGAAAAGCGCTATCGCCGAGGCGACCCCGCCTGGCAGCTGACATCAGGAAGGTGGCAGCTAGAGAAGCCACAAGCAGTGGGTAGGTGGGAATATCAACCTCAGGTCCAAAGAAGAGGGCCAAAGCTAGAAAGCCGGAGCAAGCAGCTACGAAGTCCTTCGTGATGAGTAACCCACGCATCCATTTTCGATTCACACCGTCCAATACGTCACGACGGGAAGCCGCTTTGCCGGTGATGCCTGCCGTGTAGATTCCCTCCCCAACGGAAAGAAGGAGAGTCAGCAAGCCTAACACTAGGGAAGTTGCGCAGGTGAATTCAATATCATCAAAGGAGGCCGCGTAGTCGTCCCAATATGCACTTTGCAATGCAAGGAACGTTGCCAGGGACAGTGAAATGTTAGCCATCGCGCAGATGAGGTAGAAAATCCAACCATAAATATCGCCATAGGAGTAGTCGCCCCGAGCGCGAGGCGACATGCTGACGATTCTCTCGCCAAAGCCAAAATGGTATCTGTCTTGGGTGGAAGTGGCCCCGACGTGATCGCCTTCTTCTGGCTTCTGATTGGCCGATTCGATTAGACCGCCACCGGCAACTGGGGTGCGGCCACTGATGGGCCGCTTAGCGACTGGGATCGACCCGGACCCGCTGAAGTTCTGTCTAGGGCGAGGCAGCTGGGAGGGCAGCTCATCGTGCACGTATTTGTAGATGTCATCAAGGTCAACAACCCCGTCGGCGTTACGGTCTTCTGCCCCAAAAGCCATGGCATCGATCAAGGACTGAGTAAAAGGACTTGGCATCCCCCTTTCGGCGCTATCGGATGCCTCTTCTGTGGCACCCGCCGCCGCGATGACAAATCTTCCGTTTCCGGCCAGCTGATTTACCAAAGCGCCACCGTCGCCTTTGAACGCTCCACTGTGGCAGCAATCCAGGATGGCGATTACAGTCCTAGCGCGCGTTCTCTCCATGACGCTTCGTAGTGCACTGCAGGAGACGCCCGTAGAAATTATCCTACTTTGGATAGTGTCCCTACCGCACAAAAATAGATCTGCAGACACCTTCTTCCCGTGGCCACTGTAATAAAATAGGAGTGTGTCCTCCGTGCCTGCCGACATGAAGAAATCTTCGGCCGTTTTCAAAATTTCACTTGACGATCTCTCGTATAGGACGTCAACGGCATTTGTGGGAAACTCGCCAACGAGTTGGTCGGTGATGACGCGCCACAGCATCAGACCGTCGAATACCGGACCATTAAGCGGTGGAAGATTAGACGGGTCTTCCGGGTATACGGAATTGCAAACCAATAGAGCCTTGTGCAAAGTCACTCCCCGGGCCGCAGAGGCTGCGCTACCGTAGCCTAACGAGACATCAGATGAAGGAGAAGAGTGCCGTGGTGGAGATGGCCATCGAGCTTGACGTTGAGGGCTTGTCGAACAATCACCCTGCTGCCGAACAGGCATTCGAAGAGTTCCGATCGGACGTACAATCGACTCCCAATGTCAGGCTAGAAGAGCGGGTCGTTGCCTCGGAAGGCGGTAAGGGTGGACTCTCGGACCTCGCCCTCATTCCCGAAACTTCTGCGGCAGCCGTGGCGGCTGTGCGCATCGTGCGCATGTGGCTCAATCGTGATCGCTTCCGCAAGATCAAGATCACCGTACAGCGGCCCAATGGCGAGCCGCTCCAGGTGGAGGCTTCCGGCGATAACATCTCACTGGAAGCGTTGGAGTTTGGTTTGAGGAAGATTTTGGAAGACGGCGAGCAGTAGACGCCTGTCCATGACGGCAGCCGGTGGTAATCGGGGAAAGAAGACTTCTTGGTCTTGTTGGGCAGCATCGGGTAGAGCCCGGCGGGCCAACCTTGGACGGCTGACCTGCTGAAACGCGCGGCGCGTACAGGCCTCCGGGGTGGTGTACCGCCCTGGGCCGTCCGAGGGTGGCCCAGGGGGACCTACGATGACCAGGGCCACCGCTCCTGTGCTGGTCAGAAGTGGGTCTGAACCTGTCTCCTCAAGTCACGGCGCTGCGCTGTAAGTTCCTCGACATCTAAGCCCCAGTGCCGGCCGACCGCCGGTCGGCTGGTGCTCCGGCCGGCCGAAGCCCCGTCCTTCTCCTCGGAGAAGGGCGGGGCTTCGCCGTTTTCCGGTTAGGTTCGGGGCCATGGATGATCCGTGGAAGACCGTTGGTGCGCTGGCTGCGCGGTTCGATGCGTACGACCGGGAGCGGGGGATGGCGCACGAGGAGAGCGTGACCCTGCAGATCCTCAAGATCGGCGAGGAGTTCGGGGAGGCCGCGCAGGCCGTCATCGGGGCCAAGGGGACCAACCCGCGCAAGGGCACCTCGCACACGTGGAACGACGTGGAGGCCGAGGTCGCCGATGTCATCGTGACCGCGATGGTGGCCCTGGCCCGGATGCGGCCCGATGCCGCCGCGTTCTTCGCCGAGCAGCTCAGGCTGAAGTCGGACCGGTTCCTCTGACCCTGCGGAGCAGGGGCATCGAGCCCGTCAGTTCGCGCAGGCAGCGGACGGCCAGTTCCGGCGGGGAGCCGGGGCCTGCGACCGGGGCTTCCGTGGTCGACCAGAGCTCCAGGGAGATGCGGATGGCGTCCGTGGCGGCCGCCGCGAGGAGGCGGACGCCCAGGGGGTCGGCGTCCTCGCCGGCCAGCCGGGTGATCACCGGGACCAGGCGCTCCTCGGAGTCCTGGTTCACCCGGTACCAGACCGCGCGCAGCGCTTCGTCGCTCGAGGCTGCACGGAGCAGGCCGCGGGTCACCTGGAGGCCCTCCTCGACTGCCTGGGAGTCGCTGAGCGAGCGGGTCACCGCGCGTTCCAGGGCCTCGTCGAGCGGGGTGCCGGGGTCCTCCTCGGCGAGCAGTGCGCGCCAGGCGTCGCCGCCGCCGGCGAGCAGCGGGGCCACGGCCTCCTGCTTGTTGCGGAAGTAGCGGTAGAACGTGCGCAGGGCCACGCCGGCGCGGTGCGCGATGTCCTCGGCGGTGGTGCCGTCGGGACCGTGCTCGGCGAAGAGTTCGCAGGCCGCGCGCGCGATGTCGAGCTGCGTGGCGGCCTTGCGGCGCTCGGTCAGCGACTGGACTCCGGGACCGGCCTGGGGAGAGTACGGACGAGGGGATCTCACGGGTGAAGCCTACCTCCCGGGAATGAGATGGATTGCATGCTTTGACACTCTGGCAAAACGTGTCACGTACTCGGTACGCTCGCCCCCATGAACCGTTACGAAGGACGTCGCGTCCTCATCACCGGCGGCGGCTCCGGCATCGGCCGGGCCACCGTCCACCGCATCCTCGCCGAGGGCGGCCGCGTCCACACCGTGGACGTGAACGAGGCGGGCCTGAAGGCGACCGCCGACCAGGCCCTCGCCGACGGGCGCGCCGACCGGCTCACCACCGCGGTCCTCGACATATCCGACGAGGCCGCCGTGCAGGCCGGCACCGCCGCCGCCGTCCAGGCGCTCGGCGGGCTCGACGTACTGGTCAACGCCGCGGGCATCCTGCGCTCCGCGCACACCCACCAGACCACGCTCGAGTTCTGGAACAAGGTCATCGCCGTCAACCTCACCGGCACCTTCCTGGTGATCCGCGAGGCGCTCCCGGCACTGCTGGAGGGCGACCAGCCGGTCGTCGTGAACTTCAGCTCCACCTCGGCGTCCTTCGCCCACCCCTACATGTCCGCGTACGCGGCCAGCAAGGGCGGCATCCAGTCCATGACCCACGCGCTGGCCGCCGAGTACAGCAAGCAGGGCCTGCGCTTCGTCGCCGTCGCGCCCGGCTCCATCGAGAGCGGCATGACCACGGGCAACGGCCCCGGCCTGCCCGAGGACACCGACTGGAGCCTGTTCACGAAGCTGGCCCCGGCCATCGGCCAGGGCTTCGCCGGCCCGCAGACCGTCGCCGGCGTCGTCGCCATGCTGGGTTCCGAGGACGGCGCCTTCATCACCGGTACCGAGATCCGCATCGACGGCGGTACCCACTACTAGGCCGCGGGATCAGCTTCTGAAGCGGTCCCACAGCCGGGGGAAGCGCTCCGCGAGCACGGCTTCGTTCTCGAAGTCCAGCGGGGTGCCCTCCGGCTCGGCCGGCTGGAGCGGAATCCCCAAGTCCGGTGCCACCGCCCCGGTCAGCTGCTCGTACGCCTCGTCGGCCGCGTACCCGAGCTCCTCGCCGTCCCCGTCGATGTCCTCGTCGAACTCGTCCAGGAGCTCCGCGAGCGCGTCGGGATCGTGCACCGCGCCCTCGAAGACCTCCCGGCCCTGGCCGATCAGCCAGCAGCGGAAGTAGTCGAACGCGTCGTCGCTCGCCCCGTCGAGCAGTACCCAGGCCGCGCCCCACAGGTCCCACGTGTACGCCCGGTTGTACCGGGACTCGAAGTGCCGGGCGAAGTCCAGGACGGAGTCCGGATCGAGCTGCGCCAGCCGCTCCACGAGCAGCTCGGCGTGTTCCTCGGGGTCGCCCTCGGCGGCCTCGCGGGTACGGTCGACGATCTCCCAGAACTCCGTCTCGTCCATCACCGCTCCAGCATCACGGGTGCGCCCCCTCGCCGCCACCGCTCATACGGCCAAAGGCCGGTGTCCGACCCCCCGATCGCGGGGGCCGGACACCGGCCTTGAGTCTTGCCGTGCCCGAGTCCTACAGGCCGTAGCGCTCGCGCGCCTCCTTGATGGCGGACGCCGGCACCTCGCCGCGGCGGGCGAGCTGGGCCAGCGCGGCCACCACGATCGACTGCGCGTCGACACCGAAGTGGCGGCGGGCGCCCTCGCGGGTGTCGGACAGGCCGAAGCCGTCCGTACCGAGCGAGGTCCAGTCCTGCTCCACCCACTGGCTGATCTGGTCCGGGACCTGGCGCATCCAGTCCGACACCGCGAGGACCGGGCTGGTGACGCCCTCGAGCGCGCGGGTGACGTACGGGGTGCGCATCTCGCCGCGCAGCAGCGCCTCGTCGCACTCCAGGGCGTCGCGCCGCAGCTCGCCCCAGGAGGTGGCGGACCAGACGTCGGCGGCCACGTTCCAGTCGGCGGCGAGCAGCTGCTGCGCCTCCAGCGCCCAGTGGATCGCCGTACCCGAGGCCATCAGCTGGATCTTCGGGGCGTCGGCGGCCGGGGCGGACTCCAGCGAGGAGGCCTCGTTGAAGCGGTAGAGGCCGCGCAGGATGCCGTCCTCCACGCCCTCCGGCATGGCCGGCTGGACCTTCGGCTCGTTGTAGACCGTGAGGTAGTAGAAGACGTCCTCGGGCTTCTCGCCGTACATGCGGCGCAGACCGTCCTTGACGATCACCGCGATCTCGTACGCGAACGCCGGGTCGTAGTTGAGCGACGCCGGGTTCGTGGACGCGATCAGGTGCGAGTGGCCGTCCGCGTGCTGCAGGCCCTCACCGGTCAGCGTGGTGCGGCCGGCGGTGGCGCCGACGATGAAGCCCTTGCCGAGCTGGTCGGCGAGCTGCCACATCTGGTCGGCGGTGCGCTGCCAGCCGAACATCGAGTAGAAGATGTAGAAGGGGATCATCGGCTCGCCGTGCGTCGCGTACGACGTGCAGGCGGCGATGAAGTCGGCCATGGCGCCGGCCTCGGTGATCCCCTCGTTGAGGATCTGGCCGTCCTTGGCTTCCTTGTAGTACATGAGCTGGTCGCGGTCGACCGGCTCGTACGTCTGGCCCAGCGGCGAGTAGATGCCGGCCGACGGGAAGAGGGACTCCATGCCGAAGGTACGGGCCTCGTCGGGGACGATCGGCACCCAGCGCTTGCCGGTCTCCTTGTCGCGCATCAGGTCCTTGACGAGCCGGACGAAGGCCATGGTGGTGGCCATCTCCTGCTTGCCGGAGCCCTTGAGCAGCGGGGCGAAGGAGCGCTCGGCCGGGGCGGGCAGGGCCACGTGGTGGACCTTGCGGGCCGGGGCCGGGCCGCCGAGGGCCGCGCGGCGCTCGTTCAGGTACTGCACCTCGGGGCTGTTGGCGCCCGGGTGGCCGTACGGGACCTGGCCGTCGACGAAGGCGCTGTCCGGGATCGGGAGTCCGAGCAGGTCGCGCATGCTCTTGAACTCGTCGGTCGTCAGCTTCTTCATCTGGTGGTTCGCGTTCTTCGACTCGAACCCGGCACCCAGCGTGTAGCCCTTGACGGTCTGCGCGAGGATGACCGTCGGCGCGCCCTTGTGCTCCAGGGCGGCCTTGTACGCGGCGTAGACCTTGCGGGGCTCGTGGCCGCCGCGGGAGCTGTGGAAGCACTCGGCGATCTTCGCGTCGGACAGGACGCCGGCCAGCTGCACGAGCTCGGCGTTGGCGCCGAAGAAGTGCTGGCGGATGTAGGCCACGTCGCGGGTCGCGTACGTCTGGAACTGCGCGTCGGGTACCTCGCGCAGGCGGCGTACCAGGGCGCCCGTGGTGTCGAGCTGGAACAGCTCGTCCCAGGCGGAGCCCCACAGCGACTTGATGACGTTCCAGCCGGCACCGCGGAACTGGGCCTCCAGCTCCTGGACCACGCGGAAGTTGGCGCGGACCGGACCGTCGAGGCGCTGCAGGTTGCAGTTGATGACGAAGGTCAGGTTGTCGAGCTGCTCGCGGGAGGCGAGGGCCAGGGCGGCGGTCGACTCGGGCTCGTCCATCTCGCCGTCGCCCAGGAAGGCCCAGACGTGCGAGTTGGCGGTGTCCTTGATGTTCCGGTTCTGCAGGTAGCGGTTGAACCGCGCCTGGTAGATCGCGGAGAGCGGGCCGAGGCCCATGGAGACCGTGGGGAACTCCCACAGCCACGGCAGGCGCCGCGGGTGCGGGTAGGACGGCAGGCCGTTGCCGCCGGACTCCTGGCGGAAGTTGTCGAGCTGCTGCTCGGAGATGCGCCCGTCGAGGAAGGCGCGGGCGTAGATGCCGGGGGAGGCGTGGCCCTGGATGTAGAGCTGGTCGCCCGATCCGTCGGCCTCCTTCCCGCGGAAGAAGTGCTGGAAGCCGGTCTCGTAGAGCCAGGCCGCCGAGGCGAAGGTGGCGATGTGGCCGCCGACGCCGTACTTGGAGCCGCGGGTCACCATGGCGGCCGCGTTCCAGCGGTTCCATGCGGTGATCTTGGCTTCCATCTCCTCGTCACCCGGGAACTCGGGCTCGGCGGAGGTGGGGATGGTGTTGACGTAGTCCGTCTCCAGCAGCTTCGGCAGGGCGAGGCCGGCGGCCTCGGCGTGCTGGAGGGTGCGGCGGAGCAGGTATTCGGCGCGGCGCGTACCGGCGGCCTTGGCGACGGCGTCGAGGGAGGCCGCCCATTCGGCGGTCTCCTCGGTGTCGCGGTCCGGGAGCTGGTCGAGCTCGCTCGGAAGCTTTCCTACGGGGTCGGACATCGGTGTGCGCCGCCTTCCGGACAAAGGAGAGGTGGTGAAGAAATCCCTGACGGGCAGGACAGGGTCGATGGGCCCGGGTGGGGCCCGCCGACGACTGTAAATCGCTGATCGATGATCGATCAAATGAATGTGACATTGAAATGGCCATCCGGCCAAAAGTCGGCACCCGGTGCCATGGAATCAGGCACCCGGTGCCGGGCAAACCAGGACAGAGTGACCCGTCAGGCGCGGGGTGCGCACCCCAGGACATGCCGCTTCACCAGCACGCCGATGTCCGGATCCTGATTGCGGAACGCCTCCACGAGGGCCGCGTGCTCCTCGGCGTACGACTTCTGGACGGTTCCGAGCCAGCGGATGGACAGGGCCGTGAAGACCTCGATGCCCAGGCTCTCCCAGGTGTGCAGCAGCACGCTGTTCCCGGCCGCCCGCACCATCTCCCGGTGGAACCCGACGGTGTGCCGCACCTGCGCGGTCCCGTCCTCGGTCCGGTCGGCCTCCCACAGCGCCGCCACGTGCGGCTCCAGGGCCGAGCAGTCCGTCGCCAGCCGCGGCGCGGCCAGCTCGGCCGCGATCTGCTCCAGGCCGGCCCGGACCGGGTAGATCTCCTCCAGGTCGGCCGCCGACAGGTTCCGTACGCGCACGCCCTTGTTCGGCGCCGACTCGATCAGCCGCAGCGTCTCCAGCTCGCGCAGGGCCTCGCGCACGGGCGTCTGGCTGACCTCGAGCTCGACGGCGATCCGCCGCTCGACGATCCGCTCGCCGGGCTTCCAGCGCCCGCTGACGATCCCCTCCACGATGTGCTCGCGGATCTGCTCGCGCAGCGAGTGCACGACGGGTGGGGTGATCATCCGGGCTTCATCTCCTGTGGGGGCATGCAGAGCTCTGATGCGTAGACAATACGGCGCAGTAGCCCGCCGGGATGCGTTCCTGGTCAGGGCCGTTGGGTGAGGCTGGTAACAAGGACGACGCCCAAAGCCGTGACCCGGCCTACCGACAGGCGGTACGCGCCCGGTTCCGGCGGAGGGAACGCGGCGGCGTAGCGGCCGTCGCCCAGACTGCGCAGGGTGCGGGCCGTCGGGCGGCCGCCGTCCGCCGGGCGCAGTTCCGCCGTGAGCCGCAGTTCCGCGTCGGGGGCCGTGACCGTGACCTCGTACGGGGCTCCGGCCGCCAGCGCTGAGGGGGCCTGCACGCCCAGGCGGGCCACGGCGGGGTGCTCGCGCCGGCGGGGCGGGGGCGTGTGGCCCAGGAGCCCCCACAGGGCGTCCCGGACGGCCCGGTTGTGGTGCAGGGAGCCGTGCTGCTCGTACGGGGTGAAGGACTCGGTCACCGCTCGGCCCGGGCCCTCGCCGAGTGCGTCCGCGGGGAGGGCGGCGAGGAGCGGGACCGTGCCGTCGCCGCCCCCGGCCGCGCCGTCGAGCTCCGGCAGGGGCGTCAGGCGGTCGTCCGCGTACGAGGCGATCGCCGCCGTGGGCTGGCCGACGCCGGCGATCGCCTGCAGTTCGGCCCGGGGCGGGGCGCTGCGCAGGTCCGCGTGGAAGCGGGCCGCGTCCGCGAGCAGGGCCGCGTCCACGCCCGGCAGGCCCGGCAGGTCGCGGGGGTGCGCGAGGCCCTGCGGCCCCGTCACGCACGCGTAGTCGGGGGCCAGCTGGTGCAGGGACGGCAGGCTGCGGGCGAACGGGCCGAGGTCCGGGCCCGGCGGGCGGCTGTCGTTGACCAGGTTGGCCAGGGCTTCCACGGAGCCCCGGTGCGGGGTGCCCAGGGTGATCAGGCGGCGGGTGATCTCGTGGCCGCCGAGGCGCTCCACGTAGTGCCGGGCGACCAGCCCGCCCAGCGAGTGGCACAGGAACACCACCCGGGCCTCGCGGCGCTCGGGGGCCGAGGCCCGCCAGCGCTCCAGCTCCAGGTCGATGCGGCCCTTCAGCCGCTCCGCGTTGAAGCGGCACGACAGGCGCCAGTCGTACGGGAAGGTGAGGAGGTTGTCCGCCACGGACAGGGTGAAGTGCCGCTCCAGCCAGCGCAGCAGGTCCGTGTAGCCGTCCACCGGGTGCCAGACGCCGGGGAGGGCGTGCAGATCGGGCATCAGGCCCACGGGGACGACCCCGTCGCCCGGGTCCCCGTCGCCGATGTCCTTCGGGAGGCGCAGGGCCGTCACGGAGCGGCCGAAGGTCTGCAGGCCGCGTAACAGGGCGGCGCCCGACAGGTCCCAGACCGCCGTGCCGTCGGCGTCCGCCAGCCGGCTGCCCATGATGCCCGGCAACACCACGACAAGATCCGTCACCTGTGCCCGTGCCCGTGTCATACGACGCCCCCCGAGATGTCACACATGGACCCACCAGGGTATGACGACGGCGCCCCCGCCCGAAGTGGTTCCGGGCGGGGGCGCCGTGCGTGGCGTCTGCCGATGGGGCGTCAGCCTCAGAGGCCGAGCTCGACCTCGAACTCGCCGGCCTCGAGGATCGCCTTGACGGCCGAGAGGTACCGGGCCGCGTCCGCGCCGTCCACCAGGCGGTGGTCGTAGGACAGGGTCAGGTACGTCATGTCGCGGACGCCGATGACGGTGCCCTCGGGGGTCTCGATGACCATCGGGCGCTTGACCGTGGCACCGATGCCCAGGATGGCGACCTGGTTCGGGGGCACGATCACCGTGTCGAACAGCGCACCGCGCGAGCCGGTGTTGCTGATGGTGAAGGTCGCGCCCGACAGCTCGTCCGGCGTGATCTTGTTGCCGCGGACCTTGGCGGCCAGGTCGGCGGTCGCCTTGGAGATGCCCGCCAGGTTGAGGTCACCGGCACCCTTGATGACCGGGGTCATCAGGCCCTTCTCGGAGTCGACGGCGATGCCGATGTTCTCCGAGTCGAAGTAGGTGATGGTGCCCTCGTCGTCGTTGATCCGGGCGTTGACGACCGCGTGGGCCTTCAGCGCCTGGGCGGCGGCCTTGACGAAGAACGGCATCGGCGAGAGCTTGACGCCCTCGCGGGCCAGGAAGGACGCCTTGGCCTGCTCGCGCAGCTTCATGATCTTGGTGATGTCCACCTCGACCACGGAGCTGAGCTGAGCCTGCGAGTGCAGCGCCTTCATCATGTTGTCGCCGATGACCTTGCGCATGCGGGTCATCTTGACGGTCTGGCCGCGCAGCTCCGAGACCGCGGCGGCCGGAGCCTTGGCGGCGGGGGCGGCAGCGGCCGGAGCCGGGGCGGCAGCGGCGGCCTTGGCGGCCTCGGCGGCGGCCAGGACGTCCTGCTTGCGGATACGGCCACCGACGCCGGTGCCCGAGACCGAGGCCAGGTTGACGCCGGACTCCGAGGCGAGCTTGCGCACCAGCGGGGTCACGTACGCGCCCTCGTCACCGGCGGAGACCGGAGCGGCGGGGGCGGCGACCGGGGCCGGAGCAGCGACCGGAGCCGGAGCGGCAACCGGAGCGGCGACCGGGGCCGGGGCGGCGGCAACCGGAGCCGGAGCGGCGACCGGGGCAGCGGCGACCGGAGCAGCGGCGACCGGAGCCGGGGCGGCGACCGGAGCGGCCGAGACCGGGGCCGGAGCGGCGGCCGGGGCGGCACCGGCGGCGCCGATGACGGCCAGGACGGTGCCGACCTCGGCGGTCTCGTCCTCGTTGATCCGGATCTCCAGCAGCGTGCCGGAGACCGGCGCGGGGATCTCGGTGTCGACCTTGTCCGTGGAGACCTCGAGCAGCGGCTCGTCGGCCTCGACGGCCTCGCCGACCTGCTTCAGCCAGCGGGTGACGGTGCCCTCGGTGACGCTCTCGCCCAGGGCGGGGAGAACGACGTCCGTGCCGGAGGCGGCGGGCGCAGCGGCGGCCGGAGCCTCGGCCACCGGGGCCGGGGCGGCGACCGGGGCCTCGGCGACCGGAGCCGGCGCGGCGGGAACCTCGGCGACGACGGTCTGGGCCTCGGCGGCAGCCGGCGCGCCGGAGCCGTCGTCGATGACGGCCAGCTCGGCGCCGACCTCGACGGTCTCGTCCTCGGCGACCTTGATGGACGCCAGGACGCCGGAGACGGGCGACGGGATCTCGGTGTCGACCTTGTCGGTCGAGACCTCGAGCAGCGGCTCGTCGGCCTCGACGCGCTCGCCCTCGGCCTTCAGCCAGCGGGTGACAGTGCCCTCAGTGACGCTCTCGCCGAGCGCCGGAAGGGTTACGGAAACCGACATGGTTTCTGTTGCTCCTTACGAAAGTGCGGAAGTGGTCGTCGCGCCCGGGACGATTAGTCGTGGGAGTGAAGCGGCTTGCCGGCCAGGGCCAGGTGGGCCTCGCCGAGCGCCTCGTTCTGGGTCGGGTGCGCGTGGATGAGCTGCGCGACCTCGGCCGGCAGGGCCTCCCAGTTGTAGATCAGCTGGGCCTCGCCGACCTGCTCGCCCATCCGGTCACCGACCATGTGGACGCCGACCACGGCACCGTCCTTGACCTGGACGAGCTTGATCTCGCCCGCGGTCTTCAGGATCTTGCTCTTGCCGTTGCCCGCAAGGTTGTACTTCAGGGCCACGACCTTGTCCGCGCCGTAGATCTCCTTGGCCTTGGCCTCGGTGATGCCGACGGAAGCGACCTCGGGGTGGCAGTACGTGACGCGCGGAACGCCGTCGTAGTCGATCGGGACGGTCTTCAGACCGGCCAGACGCTCCGCGACGAGGATGCCCTCGGCGAAGCCGACGTGCGCGAGCTGCAGGGTCGGGACGAGGTCACCGACGGCCGAGATCGTCGGCACGTTGGTCTGCATGTACTCGTCGACCAGGACGTAGCCGCGGTCCATCGCGACGCCCTGCTCCTCGTAGCCGAGGCCCTGCGAGACCGGGCCGCGGCCGACGGCGACCAGCAGCACCTCGGCCTCGAAGGTCTTGCCGTCGGCCAGCGTGACGCGCACGCCGGTCTCGGTGTACTCGGCCTTGTCGAAGAAGGTGCCGAGGTTGAACTTGATGCCGCGCTTGCGGAACGCGCGCTCGAGCAGCTTCGAGCTGTTCTCGTCCTCGACCGGGACGAGGTGCTTGAGGCCCTCGATCACGGTGATGTCGGAGCCGAAGGACTTCCACGCCGAGGCGAACTCGACGCCGATGACGCCGCCGCCCAGGACGATGGCCGACTCGGGGACGCGGTCCAGGACCAGCGCGTGGTCCGAGGAGATGATGCGGTCGCCGTCGATGTTCAGGCCCGGCAGCGACTTCGGCACGGAGCCGGTCGCCAGCAGGACGTGGCGGCCCTGGATGCGCTGGCCGTTCACGTCGACGGAGGTCGGCGAGGAAAGGCGGCCCTCACCCTCGATGTACGTCACCTTGCGGGAGGCGACCAGGCCCTGCAGGCCCTTGTACAGGCCCGAGATGACCTCGTCCTTGTACTTCTGCACACCCGCGATGTCGATGCCCTCGAAGGTGGCCTTCACGCCGAACTGGGCGGCTTCGCGCGCCTGGTCCGCGATCTCGCCCGCGTGGAGCAGGGCCTTCGTGGGGATGCAGCCGTTGTGCAGGCAGGTGCCGCCGAGCTTGTTCTTCTCGATCAGGGCAACGTCCAGACCCAGCTGGGATGCGCGCAGAGCCGCGGCGTAACCGCCACTGCCACCGCCGAGGATCACTAGGTCGAAAACGGTGCTGGCGTCGTTCGCCACGTCACGTCCTCCATGCATGTGCGCCGGGCACCGGTCCTCTGTGACCGGGCGGCGGCTGGTAATCGGCCGCTTGTTTCTTCGGCCCTGTGGTGGGGGCCCTGTCCTGCCGAGAACCCATCTTCGCATTTGTCGGGGGAACGCGGGACGCCGGGCCCGGACTGTGGCAGGTCGTTCTGCCCGAAGCAGGGGTTACCGAAGCGTAGAAACCTACGGATTTCGTTGAGGGTGAACGACCCCGGGGCCTCGATCGACTGATCTTCGAGGCCCCGGGGTGCGTCACGCGTCACACATCACGCGTCAAACGGCACGTCTCACGCGTGGTACGCGCCGTATGTGAGGTACGTCAGCCCAGGTCGCCCGTGGCCGTACGCTCGGCCAGCCGCACCAGGGTGCGCACGGCCGAGCCGGTGCCGCCCTTGGGGGTGTAGCCGTACGGGGCGCCCTCGTGGAAGGCCGGGCCCGCGATGTCGAGGTGCGCCCAGGTGATGCCCTCGCCGACGAACTCCTGCAGGAAGAGGCCGGCCACCAGGCCGCCGCCCATGCGCTCGCCCATGTTGGCGATGTCGGCGGTGGGGGAGTCCATGCCCTTGCGCAGGTCAGCGGGGAGCGGCATCGGCCAGGAGGCCTCGCCGACCTCCTCGGCGATCTCGTGGATCGCGGTGCGGAAGGCGTCGTCGTTGCCCATGATCGCGAAGGTCCGGTTGCCCAGGGCCATCACCATCGCGCCGGTCAGGGTGGCGACGTCGACGATCGCGTCCGGGTTGTCCTCGGAGGCCTTGGTCAGCGCGTCGCCGAGGACGAGACGGCCCTCGGCGTCCGTGTTCAGGACCTCGACGGTCTTGCCGCTGTACATGCGCAGCACGTCGCCGGGGCGGGTGGCGGAGCCGGAGGGCATGTTCTCGGCGAGCGCGAGCCAGCCGGTGACGTTGACCTCGAGGCCCAGCTTGGCCACGGCCACGACGGAGGCGAACACGGCGGCGGCGCCGGACATGTCGCACTTCATCGTCTCGTTGTGGCCGGCCGGCTTCAGGGAGATGCCGCCCGAGTCGTAGGTGATGCCCTTGCCGACGAAGGCGAGGTGCTTCTCCGCCTTGGGGTGGGTGTAGGCGATCTTCACCAGGCGCGGCGGGTTCTCGGAGCCCTTGCCGACGCCCATGATGCCGCCGAAGCCGCCCTTGGTCAGCGCCTTCTCGTCCAGGACCTGGACCTTGATCCCGTGCTCCTTGGCGGTCGCGGACGCGACGGCGGCGAAGGCCTCGGGGGTGAGGTCGTTCGGCGGGGTGTTGATCAGGTCGCGGGCGATGTTGACCTCGGTCGCGACGACCGTGGCGCGCTCGGCCGCGGCCTTGTGCTCCTTGTCGCGCGGCTTGGCACCCAGCAGGGTGACCTCGGCGAGCGGCTGCTTCGGGCCGCCGTTCTTGCCGGAGCCCTTCTTCTCGCCGCCCTGGTAGGCGGTGAAGGCGTACGCGCCCAGCAGCGCGCCCTCGGCGACGGCCGTGACGGCGGAGGCGTCGTCCAGGGGGAGGGCGAAGGCGGCCTTCTTCGTGCCGTGCAGCGCACGGGCCGCGGCGCCGGCGGCGCGGCGCAGGGCCTCCTCGTCGTACGACTCGTCCTTCTCGGGGACGGGGCCGAGTCCGACCGCCAGCACGACCGGGACCTTCAGGCCGTCCGGCGCCGGCAGCTTGGTGGCCTCGCCTTCGGCGCCGGAGGCGCCGAGTGCGTCGAGCACGGCGGCGAGCTTTCCGTCGTACGCCTTGTCCACGGCCTCGGCGCCTGCGGCGACGACCGGGCCCTTGGGGCCCTTCGCCACGCCGACCACGAGGGCGTCGGCGCGCAGCGTCGCCGCGCCGGCAGTGCTGAGAGTCAGAGCAGTCACGGTGGTGAAGTCTCGCTTCCGTTTGTGTTGTGGGCCGAGTGGGTGGACGGCCATCCGTAGCGATCGTATTCCGGCCCGACGGCCGCCAGAAATGAGCCTACGCGTACCGGCTGGTCCGTACGCCACTCGAAGGTTTGGCAAGTTGTTCGATCAAGACGGCGACAGGTTCACCCATCCGTGGTTTCCGGACCAGGTTTGCCCTTTAGACCTGACGAGGTCCGAGAGACTCGAGCCACTCTCGCAAGGGGACGCGGGGTCCCTTTGCATGATTTCCACAGAGCCTCCTCGGCCCGGCCGACCGCCATAGGGCCGCTGTCGAGTGATGCCTGCGGGGGGAAAGGCCGAAATGGTCAACAAGAACCGGATGAACAGGGCTGCCGCCGCAATGGCCGTGGCAGCGCTGATGTCCGTGGCAATGCCCGCTGCGACCGCACAGGCGGCCGTGACACCGCGCATCGACCTGAAGGTGCTCGTCGTCGACGACGGCGGCAGCTCGGTCGAGGCGATCACCGCGGAACTCCGGGACACCGGAGTCCCCTACACGCGCGTCCTGCTGGGCGGCTCCGGCCGCCCGGTGATCAACGCCGCGTTCCTCAGCGACACGGTCGACGGCCGGCCGCGCGCCAAGTACCAGGGCGTCGTGCTGCCGAACGAGAACCCGTTCGGCGAGGGCTCGGCCGAGATGGCCGCGCTCACCGCGTACGAGACGACGTACAGCATCCGCCAGGTCGACGCGTACACCTGGGCCCACCCGGGCGTGGGCCTCGAATACACCGACAACGGCGGCTTCAGCGGGCAGCTCGACGGCACCCAGGCCGCCGTCACCGCCGCAGGCAAGGCAGGTCCCTTCAACTACCTCGCCGGTCAAGTCGCCTTCGAGGACAACTCCGCCCTGATTCCAGAGAGCTACGGGTTCATGGGCAAGCCGCGGGCCGGCTACACCAGCTACCTCGACGCACCCGTCGCCGGCGGACGGGCCTCGCTCGTCGGCGAGTACACGCACGACGGGCGCAGCGAACTGGTCGTCACCTTCGGCTACAACCAGTACCAGCAGCAGTTCCGGCTGCTGGCCCGCGGCATCGTCGACTGGCTCACCCAGGGGGTCCACCTCGGCCAGGAGCGCAGCTACTTCGCGGTCCACGTCGACGACGTCTTCGCCCCGGACGCCCGCTGGAGCAAGGACCTCAACTGCACGCCCGGCGACTACGCCTGTGCGGGCGGCGAGGGCAAGGAGAGCACCATCCGCATGACCGCCGCCGACGCCCAGTACGCGGCGCAGTGGCAGACGGGCAAGAACTTCAAACTCGACCTCCTCTTCAACGCCGGCGCCGGCGAGGAGTGGAAGACCGAGAACGGCGGCACCGACGCCCTCACCGCGCAGCTCGTCGCGGACCGGGCCAAGTACCGCTGGATGAACCACACGTACACGCACCCCTTCCTCGGCTGCGTCCAGGACACCACCACCGTCCCGTGGACCTGTACGAAGAACAGCGCGGGCGCCATCAACTGGATGAGCCGGGCCGAGATCTCCGCCCAGATCCGCGACAACAACAACTGGGCCGCCGCCAAGGGCATCACCACCGACCGCACCGAGCTCGTCACCGGCGAGCACTCCGGCCTCAAGACCCTGCCGCAGCAGGCCCAGGACAACCCCAACCTGGCGGGCGCCCTCGCCGACAACGGGGTCAAGTGGGCGGGCAGCGACAACTCGCGCGAGCCCGCGCAGCGCGCCGTCGGCGCCGCCCTGACCGTCCCCCGCTACCCGATGAACGTGTACTACAACACGGGCACCAACGCGGAGATGGCCGACGAGTACAACTGGATCTACACCAGCCGCGCCGCCGGCGGCAGCGGAGTCTGCGAGGACAACCCCGCGACCTCCACCTGCCTCCCGGCCCCGCTCAACACCACCACCGGCTACCTGGACTACATCGTCCCGGCCGAGGCGCGGACCGCCCTGCGCCACGTCCTGGCCAACGACCCGCGTCCGCACTACGTCCACCAGTCCAACCTCGCCGAGGACCGCACCCTGTACCCGGTGCTCGACCAGGTCCTCGACACCTACCGCGCGCTCTACGCGCCCAGCGCCCCGATCGTGAACCAGAGCATGAAGGACACCGGGGTCGAGCTGAGCCGCCGGGCCGCCTGGGACAAGGCGCTGGCCGAAGGCAAGGTCACCGCCTACCGCATCGGGACCGCCGTCACCGTCAAGGCGCCCTCCGGGGTCGTCGCCCCGATGACCGCACCCACCGGCACCAAGAAGCAGCTCCTGCTGGGCACCGCCGACTTCGGCACCGCCTACGCCGGCAACCGCTCGGCGTGGACCGCGCCCGAGCTGCTGCAGAGCGCGGTCACGCTCAAGCTGCCCAGCTGACCGGAGCACGCCCTTCCGTCCGGCCGAGCGGCCCCGGCCGCCGCTCGGCCGCAACCCTGTGCGAGTGAGCCGAAGGGAGCTGACGACAGCGCTCCCGGAGGCGAACCGAGCCTTGAAGAGATCAGTCCTGGGGGGACACAGCACATGAGCCATGGGCGTCATGTCACCATGCTCACCGAAGGCACCTATCCGCACGTCCACGGGGGAGTCAGCACCTGGTGCGACCAACTGGTACGCGGGATGCCGGAGGTCGACTTCAACGTCATAGCCCTGACCGGCTCCGGCCGCGAGCCGGTCACCTGGGAGCTGCCGCGCAACGTCTACCGGCACACCGCGGTCCCGCTCTGGGGACCACCGCCGGGCCGCAGCCGCCGCTCCGCCCTGCGGGGCAAGGCGCACCGCCGCTTCACGGAGACCTACGAAACCTTCCTGCTCTCGCTCCTCGACCCTGCCCGCGGCGGATTCTCCGAAGCCCTGCACGAACTCGCCGTCCTGGCCCGGGCCGGCCGTCTCGCCCCGGCCCTGCGCTCCGAAACGGTCCTGCGGCTGCTGATGACCGTATGGACCCGCCCCGGCCTCGTCACCGCCGCCGCCGAGCCCACCGTCCACGACGCGCTCACCGCCACCGACCTGCTCGAGCACGCGCTGCGGCCGCTCTCCGTACGGATCCCGCCCGACAGCGTCGCGCACTCCGTCAGCAGCGGGCTCGCCACCCTCCCGGCCCTCGCCGCCAAGTACCTCGACCGGGTGCCCTTCCTGCTCACCGAGCACGGCATCTACCTGCGCGAGCGCTACCTCGGCTACCGCACCGCCGAACAGCGCTGGCCGGTCAAGGCGTTGATGCTCGGCTTCTACCGGGAGCTCAACACCGAGGGCTACCGGCAGGCCGACCTCATCACCCCGTGCAACCAGTACAACCGCCGCTGGGAGGAGCGCGGCGGCGCCGCCCCCGACCGCATCCGCACGGTCTACAACGGCGTCGACCCGTACGCCTTCCCCGACGCCGGACCCGAACCCGAGGTGCCCACCCTCAGCTGGTGCGGGCGCATCGACCCGATCAAGGACCTCGAAACCCTCATCCGGGCGTACGCGTTCATGCGCGAGGAGCTGCCCGCCCTGCGGCTGCGCCTGTTCGGCCCGGTCCCGGCCGGCTGCGAGGAGTACAAGCTCCGCCTGGAGAAACTCGCCGCCGAACTCGGGGTGAGCGACGGCATCTCGTACGAGGGCCGCATCGCGGAGGTGGCCCTTGCCTACGCGGCGGGCAGCGTCGTGATGCTCTCCAGCATCAGCGAGGGCTTCCCCTTCAGCATCATCGAGGCCATGTCGTGCGGCCGCACCACCGTCTCCACCGACGTCGGCGGGGTGCGGGAGGCCGTCGGCGACACCGGGCTCGTGGTCCCGCCGCGCGAACCGGAGACCATGGCCCGCGCCACCCTCGCCCTGCTCCGCGACGACGAACGCCGCGCCGAACTGAGCCGGCGCTCCCGCAGGCGGGTGATCGAGAAGTTCACGCTCCACCAGTCCGTGGACGGCTTCCGGCACATCTACCGCGGCCTCGCCCAAGCCGGGCAGCCCGTCCTGCCCGTCCGCCCGGGCGACGACTGGACGCAGCGGGTCGCCGACCCCTGGTACCGCGAACTCGCCGCCGACGGGAGCCTGTGGTGAGCGGATCCCTCTGGCTGCGCGTACCCGGCGGCGACACCCTGCCCGCCATCCCCCGGCCCCGGCACACCGGGCCGGGGGACGGCGGCCCCGCCGGCGACCCGATGGTCGAACTCGCCGAACGGCTCGGCCCCTTCATCGCGGCGGCCGTCCACCCCGACGAGATCGCCGCCATCCTCGAATCCGACGGGATGACCGACGAGCACATCCGGCTCACCTACGGGCGCCACGACTCCTTCGGCCTCGCCGAGGAGCTCTACGCCCGGGTGCCCCGCGCCTTCCCGGAGCCGGAGCACGTGCCGGACCCCTGGAAGGTCTCCCTCGCCGCCTGCCTGCTCCGCGGGCTGATCTTCGCGCTGCCCGGTCTGGCGTACGTACTGGGCGCCCCGCTGCTGGAGGGCCCGCAGGACCGGCTCGGGCTGCCCGCCGGGACGCTGACCCTGCTCGCCGGGGCGCTCATCGGCTGGGTGTGGGACCAGACCCTGTCCCACCGCGCCTACTCCTGGATGGGCCTGGGCGACCGGGCCGCCGCCGGGCGGACCCTGCTCGTCGGGGCCCCGGCCGGCGCCCTGCTGGGCATGGCCGCCGCGCTGACCGTGCCCGGCGGGCCGCCGTTCTCGTACGCGTTCGCCGCCGGGCAGGCCCTGTACGTCGGGGCCGCCACCGTGCTGCTGGTCCTCGGCCGGGAGCGGGTGCTGCTCGCCGCGCTCGCCCCGATGGCCGCGGGGTCGCTGCTCGCACTGTTCACCGACCCGCCCGTGCCGGTACGGGTGGGCCTGCTGCTGGTGTCCCTGCTGGCCGCCTGCACCCTCGCCGTACGGGAGCTGCCGCTGGCCGAGGGCGTACGGGCCGGCGCGCGCCGAATCCGGGGCTGGGCCGGACACCGGCCCGGCGAGGGTCCGGTGCGCTGGCGGATGCTGCGGGGCGCCGAGGAGGAGTACGGCCCGCGCGGACCCCGCATCGGGGACTCCGTGCCGTACGGGGTGTTCGGCCTCGGGACCGGCCTGCTCGTGCTGTACGCCGCACTGGGGGAGGTGCTCGCCGGGGGTCCCGCCGAGGCCGTCGCGGCCCCCTCGGCGGTGGCGCTCACCCTCAGCATGGGTCCCGCCGAATGGCTGCTCCACCGGTTCCGCAGCGGGAGCCTCGCCGGGCTGCGGGCGGCCCGCTCGCCCCGGCAGTTCTGGCTGCGGATGCTCGGCACGCTGGGCCGCTGCCTCGCCGCGTACCTGGCGGTGCTGCTGGTCCTCGGGCTGGTCGGCACCCTGCTCTGGCCGGGAGCCCCGGGCCTGACCGGGGTCCGGGTCGCGACCCTGCTGCTGCTCGGCGCCGTCATGTGGACCGGGCTGCTGCTCCAGTCCTTCGGGGCGGTCCGGCCGGCGGCCGTGGTCTGCGCCTCGGCGGCCGTCGCCCAGAGCCTGGCGCTGCTGCTGGGGATGGGGCAGCCGCGGCTGGTCCAGCTCGTCGTGGCCGGTGCGGCCGCGGCCGCGCTGGGCACGCTGGTGTGCCTGCTCCTCGGCCGCGCGACGGCCCACCGCTGATTCCAGGACCCGTACAACGTGACCCCGTACAACGTGACCCCGTACAACGTGACCTCGTACAACGTGACCGCGCACAACGTGACCTCGTACAAGAAGAAGGCCTTCATGCTGCTGGTGCCCCTCTACGAGCACCCCGCCGACCGGCCCGAGGACTGGGAGCTGCTGATCCGCTCCGCCGGCCGGCTGCACTCGGTGGTCCTCAACCCCGCCAGCGGGCCGGGCGAGGCCCCCGACGAGCGGTTCGCCGCCGTCGCGGAGCGGCTGCGCGACGCCGGGGTGCCCGTCCTCGGCTACACCGACACCGACTACGGGCGGCGTCCGCACGCCGCCGTCGTCGCGGACCTGCTGCGCCACCGCGACTGGTACGGGGCCGACGGGGCCTTCCTCGACCAGGCCTCCGCCGATCCGGCGCTGCTGTCGCACTACGGGCGGCTCGCCGTCGCGGCCCGGGCCGCCGGCGCCCGTACCCTCGTCCTCAACCACGGGGTCCACCCGCACCCGGGCTACGCCGGACTCGCCGATCTGCTGGTCACCTTCGAGGGCCCCTGGGACGCCTACCGGGACGCGTCGGTGCCGCCCTGGACGGCCGACCACCCCGCCCAGCGGTTCTGCCACCTCGTGTACGCGGTCCCGCCGGGCGCGCCCGCCGCCGAGCTCGCCCGGCAGCGGGGGGCCGCGGTGCACTGCGCGGTCCCCGGGACCGGTGCGCACCCGTGGGGGACCCTTCCGTACGCCCTGGAGGCCGCCGGATGACGCGCTCGCTCCGGCGCGGCCCCGCACTGCCGCTGCTCCTGCTGCTCGCGCTGGCCGCCTGCACCACCGAGGGGCAGGAGCCGGACGACGTGTCGGCCGCCCCGGCGCCCGGGGAGCGCTGGCAGCCGAAGCCCGGGGTCAGCTGGCAGTGGCAGCTGACCGGGAAGCTGGACACCTCGGTGAAGGCCGCGGTGTACGACGTCGACGGGTTCACCACCACCAAGGAGCAGGTCGCCGATCTGAACAAGGCCGGCCGGCGGACCATCTGCTACCTCTCCACCGGCGCCTGGGAGGACTTCCGCCCCGACGCCGACGCCTTTCCGAAGGCGATGCTCGGCGAGGGCAACGGCTGGGAGGGCGAGCGCTGGCTGGACATCCGGCGGCTGGCCGAGCTGGAGCCGCTGATCGCGAAGCGGTTCGACATGTGCCGGGCCAAGGGCTTCGACGCGGTGGAACCGGACAACATGGACGGCTACCGCAACAAGTCCGGCTTCCCGCTCACCGCCGACGACCAGCTGAAGTACAACCGGCTGATCGTGAAGCTGGCCCACGACCGGGGACTCGCGGTCGGGCTGAAGAACGACCTCGACCAGATCCCGCAGCTGGTGGGGGACTTCGACTTCGCGGTCAACGAGCAGTGCGCCGAGTACGACGAGTGCGAGCGGCTCACGCCGTTCATCGCGGCGGGCAAGGCCGTCTTCCACGTGGAGTACGAGGGCCGGATCGGCCAGTGGTGCGAAAGCTCGCAGGAGCTGGAGCTCAGCTCGCTGCAGAAGAAGTACGAACTGGGCGTCTGGCGGCAGTTCTGCCCGCCCAAGGACTAGGACCCGCCCCGCGGACCAGGCCCGAGGCTGCTCAGGCCACCGGAAGGATCGCGTGCACCCGGTAGCCGCCGCCGTACCGGGGGCCGGCGAAGCAGGAGCCGCCCAGCGCCGTGGCCCGTTCGCGCATGCCGAGCAGCCCGTGGCCCCCGCCCGCGCCGTCGTCCGCGGGGAGCTCGGCGGTGCCGCCGTCGTCCAGCACGGTCACCTCCACCGAGGCGCCGACCCGGACCACGCTGACCTCGGCCCGGACCTCCGGGCCCGCGTGCTTGCGCACGTTGGTCAGGGCCTCCTGGATCACCCGGTAGGCCGCCAGGTCCACGGCGGCCGGCAGCGGGTCCCGCTCCCGGCCCAGCTCGACCATCACCTTCACCGGCAGGCCGGCGTGCCGGAAGGTGTCCACCAGCTCGTCCAGTACGGTCAGCCCCGGCGCCGGTTCGGTCGGCGCCTCCGGGTCGCCGGACTGCCGCAGCAGGCCGACCGTGGCCCGCAGCTCGTTCAGCGCCGAGCGGCTCGCGTCCCGTACGTGGGCCAGGGCTTCCTTGGCCTGGTCGGGACGCTTGTCCATGACGTGCGCGGCCACCCCTGCCTGCACGTTGACCAGGGCGATGTGATGGGCCACCACGTCGTGCAGGTCGCGGGCGATCCGCAGCCGCTCCTCGGCGACCCGCCGCCGGGCCTCCTCCTCGCGGGTCCGCTCGGCCCGTTCGGCCCGCTCCCGTATCGCGTCGACGAACGCCCGCCGACTGCGCACCGCGTCGCCGGCGGCCGCGGCCATCCCCGTCCAGGCGAAGATGCCGATGTTCTCCTGTGCGTACCAGGGCAGCGGGCCGGCCAGCATGGCAACGCCCGTCAGCCCGGCCATCGTGAGCACGGCGATCCGCCAGGTGGTGGGCCGGTCGGTGCGGGAGGCCAGCGTGTACAGGGCGATCACCGTGGACATGGCGACGGGGGCCCGGGGCTCGCCGGTGGTCAGCTCCAGCAGGCAGAGCCCGATGGTCACGGCGAGCACGGTGCGCGTGTGCCGCCGCCGGAACACCAGCGCGGCCGCGCCCAGCACCATCAGCAGCAGGGAGAACGGCTCGGGGGTCCGGGTCCCGAAGGTGGGCCCGTGCGGGCCGTGCGGATCGGCGAACGAGCCGACGACCATGGAGACGAGTGCCCCGAGCGCGAGAACGGCATCGGTGGCGAGCGGATGGGTCCGCATCCAGTGCCGGGTGGGGGCGAACGGCCCGAGGTCTGTCGTCACCCGGATACGGTACGGCCTGCCTCCGGCCGGGCGGACGGCGTCAGAAGCCGGGACGCTGCGGGGGCAGCGGGGCGGCCGGGGGCGGGCGCCGGCCGAGGGGGGTGCGGGAGCGTTCCGGGCCCCACTTCGCGCGGACCACGCACACCGCCATGACGGCGGCGATGGCGGCGAGGTGCTCCTTGCCCGCCAGGTTGTCCTTGACCAGCACCTCGCCGATCATCACCGCGATCACCGCGGCACCGGTCAGGTACGCCCGGTACCGCCAGCACACGTAGATCGCGAGGCCGACCACCGCCGCCGACGGGCCGGTGTCGTTGACGACGCGGTCGGACACCGGCAGGCCGAAGGGGTGGTCGGGGCCCAGCGAGAGCCCGATCCGCGCGTACGTGGTCCCGGCGAGGGTGGCGACGTAGCCGATCAGCAGCGTGCGCCACCAGCCGATGCAGATCTCCGAGATCCCGAAGACCAGCAGGATCTGGGCGAGGGCCCCCCACACGGGCAGGTCGAGGGCGGGGACGAACAGGGACAGCGGGGTGCGCAGCACGGCCAGCCACAGCGGGTCGGCGGCCTTGACCGACCCGAGGTTCTGGACCGGCTGGAACCCCCAGGACGTGTTCTGGACGATCTGGAAGACCGAGGTCAGGCAGACGGCCCCCAGCGTCATCGGGGCGGCCCGCCACTTGTCGCGGACCAGGGCGTCGCGGACGGTCCAGAACAGGGGCCCCCACTCGCGGCGGGCGAACCGCCGGAGGGGGGTGGTCGTCCACGCCGTCAACGATTGGTCTCCAGATGTCTGCGGTTCAGCCACTTCGGCAGCCCGGGAGCCTCCAGGAAGCCCTCGGCCCGGCCCGCCGCGATACCGATCCGCAGCAGGTCGGAGCTCTTCTCGAAGAGCATGAACCGCGGTTCCCAGATCGGCCGGTATTTGGCGTTGGCCCGGTAGAGGGACTCGATCTGCCACCAGCGGGAGAAGAAGCTCAGCAGCGAGCGCCACATGCGCAGCACCGGACCCGCGCCGAGCTTGGACCCCCGCTCGAAGACCGAGCGGAACATCGCGAAGTTGAGCGAGACCTGTGTGACGCCGATCTCCTTGGAGCGTTCCAGGAGTTCGATGACCATGAACTCCATCAGACCGTTCTCGGAATCGCGGTCGCGGCGCATCAGGTCCAGCGACAGACCCTTGGGGCCCCACGGCACGAAGGACAGCACGGCGCGCAGATCGCCGTTGCCGTCGGTGCACTCCAGCATCACGCACTGGCCGTCGCCGGGATCGCCCAGTCGGCCCAGTGCCATGGAGAACCCGCGCTCGGTCGCACCGTCGCGCCAGTCGTCGGCCCGGGTGAGGAGTACGTCCATCTCCTCAGCCGGGATGTCGGCGTGACGGCGGATCCGGACCGTGTACCCGGCGCGCTTGACGCGGTTGTAGGCCTGCCGGACGGTCCGCATGGCGCGGCCCTCCAGGGTGAACTCGTCGGTCTCGACGATGGCTTCGTCACCCAGCTCCAGCGCGTCCAAACCGTGCCGCGCGTAGATCTGCCCGGCTTCCTCGCTCGCGCCCATCACGGCCGGCACCCAGCCGTGCTCGCGGGCCTCGGCCAGCCAGGGCTCGATGGCTCCGGGCCAGGCCTCGGGGTCGCCGATCGGGTCGCCGGAGGCCAGCGAGACCCCGCCGACGACGCGGTACGTGACGGCGGCCTTGCCGGTGGGGGACCAGATGACGGACTTCTCGCGGCGCAGGGCGAAGTAGCCGAGCGAGTCGCGGTCGCCCTGCTTGGCGAGCAGCGCCCGCAGCTTCTCCTCGTCCTCCTCGGTCAGCGGGTCGACGGCGCGGCGCGAGCGGAAGGCGGCGAGCAGCACGGCGATCAGCAGCAGCGTCGACATGACGTTGATGACGATGTCCACCCAGCCGGGCGTGGTGATGGCCGCGTAGTCGCGGGCGTTCGGCTCCAGGGTGATGAGCCGCATCACCCCGTACCGCCAGCGGGCCAGGAACGTGGCGTCGGCGGCGTCCGGGTCGGTGTTGGCGGCGCCGACGATCAGCGCGGCGAGCAGCGAGGTGACCAGCAGGCCGACGGCGCCGACGATGGTGGCCAGCTTGGGGTTGGAGCGGTCGCCCTTGGCGTAGAACTCCCGGCGGCCGAGCAGCAGGGCTCCGACGAAGGCCGCGGTCAGCGCGAGGGAGACCCAGTTCTGGGTGTGGTCCCGGAACTCCGGGTAGCAGAGGTTGAAGTCGCCGCTGGTGCACGGGGCGAACGCCGCGGTGGCGAAGGCCAGCAGCAGCATGCCGCTGAGCACCAGGTTCAGGATCCACGCGGCCCGCTTGCGGCGGCCCATGGTGACTGCGAGCAGCAGCGAGAACAGGCCGGACGCGAAGCCCGCCGTGAGCAGGTACGGGGTGTAGAAATCGGCGGTGTTGTGCCGGCGCAGGTCCTGCCCGAGCGAAAGCCACACCGCGCTGAGGAAGTTGACGAAGGTGACGGCGCGCAGGTACCAGACCGCGAACGCGGCGCTGCGCCGTGACCGGGCGGACCCCCGGCCGGTCTCCCGGCCGCTCCCCTCTTCCTTCCTCTCGTCTTTCCTCTCGTCTTTCCTGCTGTTCGTGTCCTTGCCGGATCCCTGTGCCGCCTTGGCGGTCTGTGCCGCCTTGGCGGCGGGCCGGTCAATATCTGCGCTGGTCAAGCGGGCCTCTCCCATGAAACGCGATGATATGGGGCGCCGCCGTCCATGGGTGGCCCGGTCCGGGGGCGCGCGGCCGGTCGAGCCGCAGCCCCGGAGCGGGCCGTCAGGGGATGTCCCCTTAGGGGGTGTCCGGCGGACGCCCTACCCCTTCGGCTCCTGCGCCGCCTGCTCCGGGAGTTCCGCCGCGAGTGCGGCGGCCGCCTGGACCAGGGGGAGAGCCAGCAATGCCCCGGTTCCTTCTCCCACAGTGACGCCGTGGTCGAGCACCGGGTTGAGTGCCATCCGGTCGAGGGCCTTCGTCTGGCCCGGCTCGCCGCTGGCCTGCCCGGCCAGCCACCAGTCGGGGGCGCGGAACGCGGCGCGCTGGGCCACCAGCCCGCAGGCCGCCGAGACGATGCCGTCGAGGATGACCGGCGTACGGCGGACCGCGCACTGGAGCAGGAACCCGGTGATCGCGGCCACGTCGGCGCCGCCGACCGCCGCGAGCAGGGCCACCTGGTCGCCGAGCACCGGGCGGGCCCGACGCAGCGCGTCGCGGATCGCCGCGCACTTGCGCATCCACGTCAGGTCGTCGATGGGCAGCCCGCCGCGCCCGGTGACCACGGAAGCATCGGTTCCGCACAGGGCGGCGACGAGCGTCGCCGCGACCGTGGTCCCCCCGACGCTCACGTCCCCCAGGACCACGAGGTCGGTGCCGGAGTCGGCCTCCTCGTCGGCGATCCGCATCCCGAGCCGCAGGGCCGCGTCGGCCTCCTCGAGGGTGAGCGCGTCCTCGATGTCGATCCGCCCGCTGCCACGGCGTACGCGGTGGCGGACCACGTCCTCGGGCAGCAGCGCGGGCTCGCAGTCCAGACCGGCGTCCACGATCCGTACGGTGGCGCCGAGGCGCCCGGCGAGGATCGAGACGGGGCTGTTCCCGTCGAGCACGGAGCGCACCAGCTCGTGCGCACTGCCGGCGGCGCGGGCGGACACCCCCTCGGCGGCGATCCCGTGGTCGGCGGCGAACAGCACGACGCGGGGCCGCTCGATCGGCCGGACGGGCACCCGCCCCTGCGCGGCGGCGAGCCACTCGGCGAGCTCGTCGAGCCGCCCCAGCGCCCCGGCCGGCACGGCCAGCCGCTCACGGCGTTCCTCGGCGTCACGCCGGACGCCCCCGTCGGGGCGCTCGATCAGATCGGAGAAGTCGTCGAGATTCAGCGTGGTCATCTGCCAGAGCGTACAGCGGGTAAGGCCCTCCCCAAGCCCCGTCCGCCCTGCTCGCCGGGCGGCGCGCGGAGTCAGTCCTTCAGGACCACCGCCTGCCCCGCGACCACCATCAGGACGTGCTCGCACTCGGCGGCCACCAGGTTGTTCAGGCGCCCCAGTTCGTCGCGGAAACGCCGGCCGGACGCGGTCGCGGGAACGATGCCCGAACCCACCTCGTTGCTGACGGCCACCACGGTGCGGCGGGTCGCCCGCACGGCCGCCACCAGCTCCGCCACCCGCTCCCGGAGCTCCTTCTGACCCTGCGCCGCCCAGACTGCGTCGTCCCAGGCCCCCGCCCGGTCCATGGCGTCGGTCAGCCACAGCGCCAGACAGTCGATCAGCAGCGGCGGCCCTCCCTCCACCAGCAGCGGCGCCAGCTCGCACGTCTCCGCCGTGCGCCAGCCCCCCGGCCGCCGCTCCCGGTGCAGGCCGATCCGCGCCGCCCATTCGGCGTCGCCGTCCCGGGAGCCGCCGGTGGCCACGTAGACCACCTCCGGGAAGCTCGCCAGCCGCCGCTCCGCCTCGAAGGACTTCCCCGAGCGGGCGCCGCCGAGCACCAGCGTCCGGCGCGGCAGGTCCGGCACCGCGTGGTACTCGCCGACCGTCACGGTCGTCCCGTCCGGCACCACCCGCGCCCCGGCCGCCGCGCACCGGCGCTTCAGCTCCCGGCCCGGCGGGGTGTCGTGGTCCAGGTGCACGGCGATCACGTCGGTGGTCGGCCCGGCGGCGCCGCTCGCCCGCAGCCGCGCCAGCGCCTCCGGCCGGCCCAGCACGTCCGCGAGGACCGTGTCGTACGGGCGCTGCCCGACGGCGCCGTTCGTTCCGGCCGGCGCCCCGCCGGGCGGGAGGTACAGCAGCCGGCTCCCGTCCGGCCCGGTCACCTCGTACCCGGTGCCCGGCGCGTCCATCGGCACCGCCCGCACCCGGTGCCCGCTGATCACCGCGAGCTCCCGCCCGTCCGGCACCCGCCCGGCGGCCGGCAGCCCCGGCGGCAGTTCGACCGGCGGCCCGTCGTGCGGATGGGTGAGCAGGACCTGCCGTACCCCGGCCAGCGAATGCCCCGCGCGGGCGCCGGCCAGCACCGCCCCGGGGGTCAGGTCGAGCAGCAGCGCCCCGTCGACGAGGAGGGACGTAGCGGCGCGCGACCGGGGGCCGACGGAGACCGCGCAGGCCGCGCAGGGACAGCCGGGGCGGGGCAGTCCTTCGGGTGTGCCGGTGCCGAGCAGAGTGAGTTCCACGAGAAGATCCTCCCGCGTCGCCGGGACTGCTGCGCGCCCGGCTACTCTGCGGGCAGACTTAGGGGGTGCCTCGCCGATCAGGCCGGATCAGTGAGCGGGCGTGCCAGACGCCGGGAGCCCGGCCTGATCGGCGAGGCACCCCCTGGGCGAGAAGCGGACGAGCAACGGAGGCGGACATGGCGTGGACGTGGCGGTTCGAGAAGGCCGACGGCACCGAGACGAGCCCGGCGGTCGTGCCGGAGGAGTTCACCACGCAGGGCGACGCTGAGTCGTGGATCGGCGAGGTCTGGAAGGAGCTGCTGGAAGGCGGCACCGAGCAGGTGAAGCTGTCCGACGACAACGGCACCGAGCTGTACACGATGAGCCTGCGCGCGGCGCTGGACGCCTGAGCGGCAGCCGCTGACGCGAGAGGCCCGGACCCCGTACGGGGTCCGGGCCTCTCCGGATGTTCTGCCGGGGCGGGTCAGCCCCGTACGCCGCACAGGTGCAGCAGCGCCGCGACCCCGCGGTACGGGTCGGTCCTCCCGGCGCGGTCCTCGGCGGCCAGCAGCCGCTCCAGCTCCTCGTCCGGGGGAAGTTCCTCGCCGGCCTCGGTCCCGTCGGTGAAGACGCGTACGCCGTACCAGGCCTGCAGCGGTGCGCCGATCCCGGACAGCGTGGCCGTGAGCCCGGCCAGCCGGTCGGCCCGTACGTCCAGGCCCAGCCGGTTCGTGTAGTCGACGGTGTCGAAGGCGGCCAGAGCGGCCGGCCAGTCGGCGTCCAGTCCGGGCCGCATCGCGAGGGCGTCGCCGTTGCGCACCAGCAGGGACAGCAGTCCGCCGGGCGCCAGCATCCGGGCGAGCCCGGCGAGCATCGCGTCCGGCTCGGGCACGTACATCAGCACGCCGTGGCACAGCACCACGTCGAAGCTGCCCGGCAGGAAGTGCGCGCCGGTCTCGCGGCCGTCGCCCTCCATGAGCCGGACCCGGTCCTGGATCCCGGCGGGCTCGGCCGCCAGCGCCTCCTGCGCGACGACGAGCATCGCCGGGTCCTGCTCCAGTCCGGTCACCTTGTGCCCGGCGCGGGCGAGACGCAGCGCCTGGGTGCCCTGGCCCATGCCGACGTCCAGGACGCGCAGCCGCTGCCCGACCGGGAAGCGGTGCGCGATCTGTTCGTCGACCTGTCGGCCCACGAGTTCCTGGCGGACGGCGTTGCGCAGTCCGCCCAAGCCCTCGAGCCACAGCCTGGCGCCCCCCGCGAAGCCGTCTCCCGACGCTCCGGGCTTCCCTCCGCTCAGGGCCGTTCCCCGCGCTTGACCTGCGGCTTCGGCAGGCGCAGCCGGCGCATCTGGAGGGTGCGCATCAGGCCGTACGCGATGGCGCCGCGGCGCGGCTCGTCGGGGAAGCGCTCGGCGAGGGCCTTGCGCATGCGGAAGCCCATGGCGACGGAGTCGACGATGATCAGGGCGATCACGCCCAGCCACAGCAGCAGCGCGATGTTCTGGATCGACGGCACCCGCACCATGCTCAGCACCAGGATGATCACTGCCAGCGGTAGGAACATTTCGGCGACGGAGAAGCGGGAGTCCACGAAGTCGCGGACGAACCTGCGGACGGGGCCCTTGTCGCGGGCGGGCAGATAGCGCTCGTCGCCACTGGCCAGCGCCTCGCGCTGCTTGGCCATCTCCACCCGGCGGCGCTCACGGGCACGCTTGGCGTCCTCCTTGCGATTGCCGGTCGAGGCCACCACGGCCTTGCGCTGCGACTGGGCCACAGCACGCTTCGGCGTCGGGCGGCCCTTCGGGGCCTGCGGGTCACGGGGCTGCGAGAGGTCGGCGGTCACCTTGTCGGTGGCTGCGGCCTTCTCTTCCTTGGAGGAACGGCTACCAAACACAAAACCCAAGCCTACGTGGTTGCGGGCGGGTACCCCACCCCGGCGGGGAACGATCCGGCAACGGCGGGCGTCTTCCCTGTGCAGGGTTCGTCCTGCGGGCCGGGCCTCCCCGGACCCTCCGGCACCCGTCGGGGGAGCACCTACTCCCTACGCCTGACAAGGGCGGGGGCGGAGTCGTCCTGGAGGAGGAGCGCATCCGTACACGAACAGTGCGGTAATGGAGACAGGGCCCGTACTGTGGGTTCTGATGGTGGTCGGCCCGGCAGGCCGGGGTGATCGCCATGGCTGGTGACCTGGAGCGAAGTCCGTCAGAAGGGGGCGCGCGAAGCCCATGAGCGGTGTCATGAAGCGTATGGGGATGATCTTCCGCGCGAAGGCGAACAAGGCCCTGGACCGGGCCGAGGACCCGCGCGAGACCCTCGACTACTCGTACCAGAAGCAGCTGGAGCTGCTTCAGAAGGTGCGCCGCGGCGTCGCCGACGTGGCGACCTCCCGCAAGCGCCTGGAGCTGCAGCTGAACCAGCTCCAGGGCCAGTCCGCCAAGCTCGAGGACCAGGGCCGCAAGGCTCTCGCCCTGGGCCGCGAGGACCTGGCCCGCGAGGCGCTGTCCCGGCGTGCCTCGCTGCAGCAGCAGGTCAGCGACCTGGAGGTGCAGCACCAGACCCTGCAGGGCGAGGAGGAGAAGCTGACCCTCGCCGCGCAGCGCCTGCAGGCCAAGGTGGACGCCTTCCGTACGAAGAAGGAGACCATCAAGGCGACGTACACGGCGGCGCAGGCGCAGACCCGGATCGCGGAGTCCTTCTCCGGCATCTCCGAGGAGATGAGCGACGTCGGCCTGGCCATCCAGCGCGCCGAGGACAAGACCGCCCAGCTGCAGGCCCGCGCCGGCGCGATCGACGAGCTGCTGGCCTCCGGCGCCCTCGACGACCAGAGCGGCCTCGGCTCCAAGGACGACATCCAGGCCGAGCTCGACCGCCTCTCCGGCGGTACGGACGTGGAGCTGGAGCTGCAGCGGATGAAGGCCGAACTGGCGGGCGGCCCGTCGGCGCAGCAGCAGGCCATCGAGGGCGGCACCCCGGGCAACGCCCAGCAGCCGCAGACCCAGCACCGGTTCGACAAGCAGTAGGACGGGGCCCGTCATGATTGTCCGCATCATGGGGGAAGGCCAGGTGCGGGTGGCCGACAGCCACTTCACCGAACTGAACAAGCTGGACGACGACCTGCTCGCGGAGATGGAGAGCGGTGACGAGGAGGGCTTCCGGCGCACGCTGGGCGCGCTGCTCGAGGCCGTACGGCGGCTCGGCGATCCGCTGCCGGACGATGCGCTGGAGCCGTCCGAGCTGATCCTGCCCGAGCAGGACGCCTCGCTCGACGAGGTCAGGGAGATGCTCAGCGACGACGGCCTGATCCCGGGCTGAGCCCCCCGGCAGCAGGACACGGACACGGATACGGACACTGACGTGCAGGCGCCCGGCCGGCCCCCTTCCCGGGGCGGGCCGGGCGCCGCTGCGTTGCGGGCCGTACGGGGTGTCCGTCAGTGCTTCGTGGGCTTCGTCGGCTTCGAGACCGCCGCCCGCTCCGGATCCGGGGTCCCGCCGATGAAGTTCTCGAACCTGCGGCGCGGGGCCGCCCAGCGCCGGTCGTGGTGGAACGCGCGCAGATTGGCCTTGGCGCGGGCCCGCGGGCGTTTCGCGTAGAACCTCTTCGCGTACGGGGAGCCGGGCCGGGCCAGCCGGACCGCCCCGATCAGCGCCACGAAGGGGATGACCGTGCCGAAGAGCGCGGTGCGCGCCTTGCCCTTCCACAGGGCGATCAGGGCCAGGAAGAAGTTGGTGGCGGTGTTCATGATGATGAGCCCGCGGCTCTGCCGCTCCTCGGCGGTCAGGTCGTTGACGCCGAACGGCAGGAACCCGCCCAGCACCAGCGCCACCAGCGCGGCCGTCAGGACCACGATCTCGACGCTCTTGCGGCCCCGTTCGCTCCAGTAGACGTCGTCGAGGTGCAGGATCAGCGCGAACTCGTCCAGCACCAGGCCGGCGCCCAGCCCGAAGATGACGGCCGAGAGCAGCGCGCCGAAGCCGTACCGGCCGCTGCCGACGGCCCCGAACCCGCCGATGATCACGAGGACGACGCCGGGCACCACGTGGTGGATGTGCACGCCGCCCGGGGTGATGTTCTTGAACGGCCCCCGCCCGGCCCGGATCAGCCGGGTGATCACGCGGGTGACGAGGAACGACGTGACGAACGAGAGCAGGGCGAGGAGCAGCGGGAGCTTCCCCGGTTCGACGATGTTCCGGTACCACCAGTGACCCATACCGCCGGCTCCCTGTTGTGGGCAGCTCCCCAATTTTCCCGTATGGGGCAATTTACCGCCCCCGATGAGCGGGTAGCGTTCGCGCCGATGAAAGATTCGTTCGACGACCCACCCCCCGCGTCGCCCCTGACGCCCCCCGCGGAGCGCGCCTCGCTGCGCGACGGCGTGCGCTTCGCGTTCGGCACGCTCACCGTGCTGCCCGCCCGCATCACCCGCTGGGACCGGCCCGCGGCCCGCACCGGCATGGCCTGCGCACCGCTCGCCGGCCTCGTCGTGGGCCTGCTCGCGGCCGTGCCGGGGGCGCTGCTGCTGATCCTGGGCGGCGGCCCGCTGCTCGCGGCGGCCGTCACCGTCGCCGTACCGGCCGCCCTGACCCGGGGGCTGCACCTCGACGGCCTCGCCGACACCGCCGACGGACTGGGCAGCGCCAAGCCGGCCGAGGCGGCGCTGCGCATCATGAAGCAGTCCGACATCGGCCCCTTCGGGGTCGTGGCGCTGCTGCTCGTGCTGCTCGTCCAGGTCGGGGCCCTGTCGGACCTGTACGCCGACAGCTGGGTCCGCGGGGCCCTCGCGACGGTCCTCGCCGCCGTCACCGCCCGGCTGGCCATGACCCTGGCCTCCCGTGACGGCGTACCGCCGGCCCGCCCCGAGGGGCTGGGGGCGGCGGTCGCCGGCGTGGTCCCGCGGGGCTCGGCCGCGGTGATCGCCGCGCTGGTGGTGACCGCGGCCGCGGCCGTCGCCCTGCCGCTGGGCCCGCTGTCGCCCGTCCAGTACGCGGGCGCGGTCCTCGCCGCCCTGGCGGCGGCGGAGGTCCTGCTCCGCCGGTGCGTACGCCGCTTCGACGGGGTCACGGGCGACGTGTTCGGAGCCCTCGCCGAGGTCTCCGCGACGACGGCCCTGGTCGTCCTGGCCCTGGGCTGACCTCCGCAGGTTCCGCAGGCTCCGCAGGCTCCGCAGGCCCCCGCGGGACCCGCCCGCGGGAGGGGAACACGTAGGGTTCGGGCGTGGAAGAGACGCCGACGACCATCAGGGTGCTGCTCGCCGACGACCAGGCCCTGCTCCGCAGCGCCTTCAAGGTGCTGGTCGACTCCGAGCCCGACATGGAGGTCGTCGGCGAGGCCTCCGACGGCGCCCAGGCCTGCGCGCTCGCCCGGCAGACCCGGCCCGACGTGGTGCTCATGGACATCCGGATGCCGGGCACCGACGGTCTCGCAGCTACCCGCATGATCAGCGCGGACCCCGAACTCGCCGCCGTCCGCGTGGTCATGCTGACGACCTTCGAGGTCGACGAGTACGTCGTCCAGTCCCTGCGGGCCGGCGCCTCCGGGTTCCTCGGCAAGGGCGCCGAGCCCGAGGAGCTGCTCAACGCCATCCGCGTCGCCGCCGCCGGGGAGGCCCTGCTGTCCCCGGCCGCCACCAAAGGGCTCATCGCCACCTTCCTCGCCCAGGGCGGCGGCGCCGACCCCGGCGGCCCCGCCGCCGTGCACGCCGAGCGGCTCGCCGCGCTGACCGTCCGGGAGCGCGAGGTCCTCGTCCACGTCGCCGCGGGCCTGTCCAACGACGAGATCGCGCGCCGGCTCGAGGTCAGCCCGCTCACCGTCAAGACCCATGTGAACCGGGCCATGGCCAAGCTCGGCGCCCGCGACCGGGCCCAATTGGTGGTCATCGCCTACGAATCGGGACTGGTCCGGCCCCGGGCCGACTGAGCGGCCTCGGGGAAGCGGAGTACGGCCGCGTACTGCGGACGCGGTATGCGCCACATAAGGACGCGGGACCTGGGGGCGACGCTGCACCGCCCGGCGTGCGGGAGGCTGAAGGCCCGCGGCCTTCAGGCCCAGCCCCGCGCACGCCACAGCAGAGAGATCCCACACCCATGTCCTGGCTGTCCCGCTTCAGCCTGGCCCAAAGAGCGCTGATCGGCCTCGTGTCGATCACCGCACTGCTCTTCGGCGCCATAGCCATCCCGCAGCTCAAGCAGCAGCTGCTGCCGTCCATCGAACTGCCGATGGTGTCCGTGCTCGCGCCGTACCAGGGCGCCTCGCCCGACGTGGTGGAGAAGCAGGTCATCGAGCCGATCGAGGCCACGCTCAAGGGCGTCGACGGCATCACCGGCATCACCTCCACCGCCAGCGAGGGCAACGCCCTCATCATGGCCAAGTTCGACTACGGCGACAGCGGCACCAAGCAGCTCGTCGCCGACGTCCAGCAGGCCGTGAACCGGGCCCGCGTACGGCTGCCCGCCGAGGTGGACCCGCAGGTCGTGGCCGGCTCCACCGACGACATCCCGACCGTCGTCCTCGCCGTCACCTCGGACAAGGACCAGCAGGCGCTCGCCGACCAGCTGAACCGCTCCGTGGTCCCCGTCCTCGAGGACATCGAGGGCGTCGGCCAGGTCAGCGTCGACGGGGTCCAGGACCTCCGGGTCGCCGTCACCCCCGACAACGCCAAGCTCGCGGCGGCCGGCCTCGACGGCGCCGCCCTCGCGCAGGGCCTCCAGGCGGGCGGCGCGACCGTCCCCGCCGGTTCCTTCGACGAGGCGGGCAAGAACCGGACCGTCCGCGTCGGCGGCGGCTACACCTCCCTCGCCCAGCTCGAGGACCTGCGCCTGAGCGCCGGCCCCGGCAAGCCGGCCGTGCGCCTGGCCGACGTCGCCACCGTCAAGCAGGAGCCCGCCAAGGCCGTCTCCCTCACCCGTACCAACGGCAAGCCCAGCCTCGCCCTCGTCCTCACCATGGACAAGGACGGCAGCGCCGTCGCGATCTCCGACGCCGTCCAGGACAAGCTGCCCGAGCTGCGCACCGCGCTCGGCGCCGGCGCCGAGCTGACCGTCGTCAGCGACCAGGGACCGCCCGTCGCCAAGTCCATCTCCAGCCTCACCACCGAGGGCCTGCTCGGCCTGCTCTTCGCGGTGATCGTGATCCTGGTCTTCCTGGCCTCGCTGCGCTCGACGCTGGTCACCGCGGTCTCCATCCCGCTGTCCGTGGTCCTCGCGCTGATCGTGCTGTGGACCCGCGACCTGTCGCTCAACATGCTGACCCTGGGCGCGCTCACCATCGCCATCGGCCGCGTCGTGGACGACTCGATCGTGGTCCTGGAGAACATCAAGCGCCACCTCGGCTACGGCGAGGAGCGCGAGGCCGCCATCATCGCCGCGGTCAAGGAGGTCGCCGGCGCGGTCACCTCCTCCACGCTCACCACCGTCGCCGTCTTCCTGCCGATCGCGTTCGTCGGCGGCATGGTCGGCGAGTTCTTCGGCCCGTTCTCCCTCACCGTCGCCGCCGCCCTGCTGGCCTCGCTGATCGTCTCCCTGACGGTCGTGCCGGTGCTCTCGTACTGGTTCCTGCGCGCGCCGAAGGGCGTCGACCCGGCGAACGCCGAGAGCGCGACGAAGGCGCGGCGCGAAGCCGAGGAGAAGGAGGCGAAGAGCCGTCTCCAGCGGTTCTACGTGCGGGCCCTGGGCCTGGTCACCCGCCGCCGGATCGCCACCCTGGCCGTGGCGGTGGTCGTCCTCATCGCCACCTTCGGGATGGCCCCGCTGCTGAAGACCAACTTCTTCGACCAGGGCGAGCAGAGCGTCCTGACGGTCAAGCAGCAGCTGCCCCCCGGCACCTCGCTGGCCGCCTCCGACGCCGCCAGCCGGCGCGTCGAGAAGGCCCTGACCGAGGTCGAGGGAGTCAAGGACTACCAGGTCACCGTCGGCTCCTCCGGCTTCCTGGCCGCCTTCGGCGGCGGTACGGGCTCCAACCAGGCCTCGTACCAGGTCACCCTGGAGGACTCCGGCGACTCCGAGGGCGTCAAGAAGCGCATCGAGGACGCGCTCGGCAAGCTCGACGGCATCGGCGACACCAGCATCTCGGCGGGCGGCGGCTTCGGCAGCCAGAACCTCAGCGTGGTCGTCAAGGCGGGCGACGCGGCCGTCCTCGCCAAGGCGGCCGAGCAGGTCCGGGCGGAGGTGGCCACGCTCGACGACGTCACCGACGTACAGAGCGACCTGTCCCAGTCCGTGCCCCGGATCTCGGTCACCGCCACCCCGAAGGCCGCCGAGGCGGGCTTGAACCAGGCCGCCCTCGGCGCGATCGTGGCCCAGGCCGTACGGGGCAACCCGGCGGGCAAGGCCGTACTGGACAACACCGAGCGGGACATCGTCATCAAGTCCGCGCAGCCGGCCACCACCCTGGCCGAACTGCAGGCGCTCCCCGTCGGCCCGGTCAGGCTCGGCGACGTCGCCGAGGTCAAGGAGGTCCCCGGCCCGGTCTCGATGACCCGGATCGACGGCGCCCGCGCCGCCACCGTCACCGCGAAGCCGGTGGGCGACAACACCGGCGCGATCGGCGCCGCGCTCCAGACGAAGATCAGCGCACTGGACCTGCCCGAGGGGGCCACGGCCACCATCGGCGGCGTCTCCGAGGACCAGGGCGAGGCCTTCGCCTCCCTCGGCCTGGCCATGCTCGCGGCCATCGCGATCGTGTTCATGCTGCTCGTGGCCACGTTCCGCTCGCTGATCCAGCCGCTGGTCCTGCTGGTCTCGATCCCGTTCGCGGCGACCGGCGCGCTCGGCCTGCTGCTCCTGACCGGCACCCCGCTGGGCGTCCCGGCGATGATCGGCATGCTGATGCTCATCGGCATCGTCGTGACCAACGCGATCGTCCTGATCGACCTCGTCAACCAGTACCGCGCCCAGGGCCTCGGGGTCGTCGAAGCCGTCATCGAGGGCGGCCGGCACCGCCTGCGCCCCATCCTCATGACGGCCCTCGCGACGATCTTCGCGCTGCTCCCGATGGCGCTCGGCGTCACCGGCGAGGGCGGGTTCATCTCGCAGCCGCTCGCGGTCGTGGTGATCGGCGGCCTCGTCAGCTCGACCCTGCTGACGCTGCTCCTGGTGCCGACGCTGTACACGATGATCGAGCTCCGCAAGGAGCGCCGCCGCGCGAAGCGCGCGGCCAAGCGCACGGCCCGCCTGACGGTGGTCCCGTCCCCGGACGAGTCCTCGGACGAGGAGTCCCCCGTCACGGTCTGACGCACGGTCCGGCGGACGCCGAAGGGCCGCCCCCTCGATCGAGGGGGCGGCCCTTCGGGCGTACTGCGGGCGTACGGGCGGTACGGGCAGTACGGGCGGTACGGCTACGGGAGCGCGAGCATGCGTTCCAGGGCGAGCTTCGCGAAGCTCTCCGTCTCCTTGTCGACCCGGATCTGGTTCACCAGGGTGCCCTCGGCCAGGGACTCCAGGGTCCACACCAGGTGGGGGAGGTCGATGCGGTTCATCGTCGAGCAGAAGCAGACCGTCTTGTCGAGGAAGACGACCTCCTTGTCCTGCGCGGCGAATCGATTCGCCAGACGGCGGACGAGGTTCAGCTCGGTGCCGATGGCCCACTTCGAGCCGGCCGGGGCCGCCTCCAGCGCCTTGATGATGTACTCGGTCGAGCCGACGTAGTCCGCGGCCGCCACGACCTCGTGCTTGCACTCGGGGTGGACGAGGACGTTGACGCCGGGGATGCGGGCGCGCACGTCGTTGACCGAGTCGACCGAGAACCGGCCGTGCACCGAGCAGTGGCCGCGCCACAGGATCATCTTGGCGTTGCGCAGCTGCTCGGCGGTCAGGCCGCCGTTCGGCTTGTGCGGGTTGTAGAGCACGCAGTCGTCCAGGGACATGCCCATGTCGCGGACGGCGGTGTTGCGGCCCAGGTGCTGGTCCGGGAGGAAGAGCACCTTCTCGCCCTGCTCGAAGGCCCACTCCAGGGCCTTCTTCGCATTCGACGACGTGCAGATCGTGCCGCCGTGCTTGCCGGTGAACGCCTTGATGTCGGCGGAGGAGTTCATGTACGAGACGGGGACCGTCGCGCCCGCCACGCCCGCCTCGGTGAGCACGTCCCAGCACTCGGCGACCTGCTCGGCGGTGGCCATGTCGGCCATCGAGCAGCCGGCCGCGAGGTCGGGCAGGACGACCTTCTGGTCGTCCGAGGTCAGGATGTCCGCGGACTCGGCCATGAAGTGCACGCCGCAGAAGACGATGTACTCGGCCTCCGGCTTGGCGGCCGCGTCCTTGGCCAGCTTGAAGGAGTCGCCGGTGACGTCGGCGAACTCGATCACCTCGTCACGCTGGTAGTGGTGGCCGAGGATGAAGACCTTGTCCCCGAGCTTCTCCTTGGCCGCGCGGGCGCGCGCGACCAGGTCCGGGTCCGACGGCGAGGGCAGGTCGCCGGGGCACTCCACCCCGCGCTCGCTCTTCGGGTCGGCCTCACGGCCGAGCAGCAGCAGGGCAAGGGGCGTCGGCTGGACGTCCAAAGGCTGGGCGGTGGTCACGACACGCACCCTTTCTGTTCTGCGACAAGGGGAACTTCTGAAGCAGAGCTTCGACTTCTCGTCTATTTGACGCTATCTATCATAGCCGCTTCACGTCACTTTGACGATGCCGATAGTGTCGATGTGACGAATTCCCCTGAGACGAAGCACTCGGTCCGTCGGGGCCGGCCGCCCACGACGGTGTGCGAGCATGAATGTCTAAGACATGCGTCGGGTCCGGAATGAATCCGCGACCCCGCTCGTTGCCATCGACGGCAAGAGTCCGACGTTTCCCTGCTTCCGGCGGGGAGCCGCCCACTTCGGGAGTGAATGCAGATGTCCGTACAGGACGACAAGACCACTGTGAGCGACGGCATCCTCCTGTCCGACGCCGCCGCCGAGAAGGTCAGGACCCTGCTGGAGCAGGAAGGCCGCGAAGACCTGGCGCTTCGCGTCGCCGTCCAGCCCGGCGGCTGCTCCGGCCTGCGCTACCAGCTCTTCTTCGACGAGCGCTCCCTCGACGGTGACGTCGTCAAGGACTTCGACGGCGTGAAGGTCGTCACGGACCGGATGAGCTCCCCGTACCTGCACGGTGCCTCGATCGACTTCGTCGACACCATCGAGAAGCAGGGCTTCACGATCGACAACCCCAACGCCACCGGCTCCTGCGCCTGCGGCGACTCGTTCAGCTAGGCCCGTCGTCCGGCTGAGCCCGGAAAGAGCCTGTACGAGGAAAGGCCCCCGGCACCGAGAGGCGCCGGGGGCCTTTCGCGTACGGGCTACTGCCGGGGGAGCGGCTTGCCCGAGGTCACGTCCACCACCTTGCGCTCGCCGAGCGGCTGCTGGAGGGTCGTCGACACCGTCATCTCCTGGGCGAGCATGATGCAGGCCCGGCCCGGCTCGTTCGGGGTGTCTGTGATCTTCACCATGACCGACCCGGCCTCCTCCCGCGCCTCCAGGGCATAGGTGCTGCACACCCCGCCCCAGAAGTTCACGGTCAGCTTCCGGTCGGCCTCCTTGTACGAGAACCCCGGCACGGTCCGGCCGCCCTTGGGGGCCGAGGGCGCGGTGGAGCCGTTCTCACCGGCCGGCTGGACCACCGTCCGCCCGGGCCCGCCGTTGCTGCCCGCCACCTCGAACAGCCAGGCCGGCACCAGGCCGCGCGCGCCGTCCACGGTCCCCGGGGCCAGCCCGAGCACGGCTCCCTTCACGGTCTCGGTCCGCGGCGGCTTCATCGGGCGCGGCTCCGGGTTGCAGGGCGGCGTGTCCGAGGGCCCGACCGGGGTGTCCGGGGTCAGCGGGACCGAGGTCGCGCAGCCGCTCGGCCCCGGGTCCGTACCGCCCGTCCCGGCCGAGGACCGGTTCAGCCGGGCCAGCGCCTCGACGGCCCCGACCACCGGCTGATCGGCGGCGCGCACGGGCGCCTTCAGCTCGCCGCTGCCCGCCACCACCTGGGAGTCCGCGCCCACGCTGACCTTCGTGGACCAGCCCTGCGTGGGCAGCCCGTCGATCACCGGGTCGGCGTTGACCACGCGGACTGCGCCCTGGACGAGCCGGGCGTCCAGCTTGGCCCCGCCCTGGCCGAGGGCGGCGAGCACCGGGGCGGCGGCGGTCTTCGCGGCCTCCTCGCTCACCGGTGCACCGCCCTTGCCGCCCGCGCCGTCCGCCTCCTGGGCGCCCTGGGGGAGGGTGGCCGGGCCGCAGGTGTCCTTGCCGCGCTTGCAGTCGTCGCCGGCGCCGCCGGTCCCCTGGAAGCGGGAGAAGTTCCAGGTGCCGGGCGCCTTGCGGCTCACCGTGAGCCGGGGTCCGGCGCCGTCCGCGCTCTCCCCGGCCTGCCAGACGTCGCCGCTCAGCCTCGGGGTGCCCGGGATGCCGAGGGCCGTCGCGAGCCGGGCCACCTCCTCCGAGGCGACCTCACCGGTCGCGGCGAAGGACGGCGCGGTCGCCGGAGCCTCGGGAAGGGCGATGTCCGCCCGGTACGTCACCCCGCTGCCGTGCGGATCCGGCTCACCGGGGGCGATGCCCGGCCCCGAGGGGCTCGGCGCGACGCGGGGCGCCGAGGCCGCGCTGTCGCCCGTACGGCCGCCCGGCGTACCGTCGCCGTACGCCGTCGACGCCCAGTACGCCGTACCACCGCCGGCGAGCAGGACGGCGGCCGCGATCGAGCCGATGGCCCAGGCCGGCCGCCGCCGTGTGCCGCGTGATGTGTCGGGTTGTTCGCTGGTCACCGCTTGCTCCTTCGCCCGTACCGCAGTGGCTGATGCGGCTGTGACGGAACAGACGGCAAACCGGTTCCCCAGCTCCGGAAGGAGCTTCCGGAAGGTGCTTCCGGAGGGACCGGCCCTACTCGCCGTACTCGGCCGTGGAGGCGATCAGGCGGGCCGAGGCCGGCGGGACGCTGATCCCGTGGATCTGGGAGGGCGCCACCCGGTCCGGCCGGGGGTCTGCCGGGACCGTCCAGTGCGGGGCCATCCTGGCGCAGTCACCCAGCAGCCGGGCGAAGCCGGGCTGCGTGTCGGCCGTCTTCTCGGCGTTTGGGCCGTTCGCGGCGTACCCGAAACCATCGGTATAGGTCATGGGGCACGGTAGGCACGGTGCAGCGGGCGAAGAAAGACCTACTACGGGGTAGTTTCGTGCGGTCGGCCGCGGGGCAGCGACCGGGTAGTTTTGAATGTCCCCCTCGCCGTCCCTCGCAGGAGCGTCCACGCCGTGCGTATCGCCATCACCGGCTCCATCGCCACCGACCACCTCATGACCTTCCCCGGCCGCTTCGCCGACCAGCTCGTCGCGGACCAGCTGCACACGGTCTCCCTCTCCTTCCTCGTCGACAACCTCGACGTACGGCGGGGCGGTGTCGGCCCGAACATCTGCTTCGGCATGGGCCAGCTCGGCATCCGCCCGATCCTGGTCGGCGCGGCCGGGTACGACTTCGACGAGTACCGCGCGTGGCTGGACCGGCACGGAGTCGACACCGACTCCGTGCGGATCTCCGAGGTCCTGCACACCGCGCGCTTCGTGTGCACCACGGACGCCGACCACAACCAGATCGGCTCCTTCTACACGGGCGCGATGAGCGAGGCCCGCCTGATCGAGCTGAAGGCGGTCGCGGACCGGGTGGGCGGGCTCGACCTGGTCCTCATCGGCGCCGACGACCCCGAGGCGATGCTGCGCCACACGGAGGAGTGCCGGACGCGGGGGATCCCGTTCGCGGCGGACTTCTCGCAGCAGATCGCCCGGATGGACGGCGACAACATCCGCACCCTGATGGAGGGCGCGACGTACCTCTTCTCGAACGAGTACGAGAAGGGCCTCATCGAGTCGAAGTCCGGCTGGTCGGACGAGGAGATCCTCGCCAAGGTCGGCACCCGGGTGACGACGCTGGGCTCGCGGGGCGTGCGGATCGAGCGGGTCGGCGAGGAGCCGATCGTGGTCGGCTGCCCCGAGGAGACGGCGAAGATCGACCCGACCGGCGTCGGCGACGCGTTCCGCGCCGGGTTCCTGACCGGTCTGGGCTGGGGCGTGGGGCTGGAGCGGGCCGCGCAGATCGGCTGCATGCTGGCCACGCTCGTGATCGAGACGCTGGGCACGCAGGAGTACACGCTGGCCCGTGCGCACTTCATGGAGCGCTTCACGAAGGCCTACGGCGAGCCCGCCGCTTCGGAGGTCCGCGCCCACCTGGCCGCGTAGCGGCCGGGGCTCCGCCCGGAACCCGCGCTCGAACGCCGGCGGGGCTGACATCCAGCCCCGCCGGCGTCACACCTGCCGGCGGACCGTGTACGCCACTCCCACCGGGCGGGGGGCTTCGCCCAGGTACGTGTGGCCGCGCATCGTGCACCAGGCCGGGATGTCCAGGCGGGCCACGTCGTCGTCCGACAGGACGGTCACGGTCCCGCCGACCGGGACCGCGGTGATGACCCGGGCCAGCTCGATCACCGGCTGCGGGCAGCGCAGGCCCAGCGCGTCGATCTCCAGCGCGTCCGACACCGGCGCCACGGCCACCGGTTCGCCCACGCCGAGCGTGGCGCGGACCCCCGCCACCACCCCGGGCAGGACCTCCAGGAAGCCGTTCACCTCCTGCGCCGTCGTCCCCGACGGCAGGGAGACCCGTACGTTCCCCTCCGACAGCACGCCCATCGCCCGGAGCACATGACTCGGGGTCAGCGTGGAGCTGGTGCACGAGGAGCCCGACGAGACGGAGTAGCCCGCCCGGTCCAGCTCGTGCAGCAGGGTCTCGCCGTCGACGTACAGGCAGGAGAACGTGACCAGGTGCGGCAGCCGGCGCTCCGGGTCACCGACCACCTCCACGTCCGGCACCAGCCGCGCCACGCGCCGCCGGATGCGGTCCACCAGGATCCGCAGCCGGGCCGCCTCCGCGTCGGCCTCGGCCCGCACCGCCCGCAGCGAGGCCGCCGCCGCCACGATCGCCGGGAGGTTGGTGAAGCCGGGGGAGCGGCCCGACTCCCGTTCGTCCGCGGGGAATTGGGGTGAGAAGCGGACGCCCTTGCGGACCGCCAGCAGCCCGACTCCCGCCGGGCCGCCCCATTTGTGCGCGCTCGCGGTGAGCACCGACCAGCCGCCCTCGACCGGACCCCAGCCCAGTGACTGCGCCGCGTCCACCAGCAGCGGCACCCCCGCCGCCGTGCAGACCTCGGCCACTTCCGCCACCGGCTGGACCGTGCCCACCTCGTGGTTGGCCGACTGGAGGCAGGCCAGGGCCGTCGACGCGTCCAGTACGGAGGCGTATCCGGCCGGGGACACCGCCCCCGTGCGGTCCACCGGGACCTGCGTCACCGTCCCGCCGGCGGCCTCGTGCGCCTCCGCCGCATGGAGGACAGAACTGTGTTCGACCGCCGATACGACCAGATGACCGCCGATGCGCCGGCGCCCGGCGAGAGCTCCGGCGACCCCCGTGTGAACCGCGTGCGTCCCCGAAGGAGTGAACACGAGCTCGTCGGGGCGACAGCCCACCGCCTCCGCCGCCGCCTCGCGCGCCGCGTCCAGCAGCAGCCTCGCGCGCCGGCCCTCCCGGTAGAGCCGGGCGGGGTCCGCCCACCCCTCGTCCAGGGCGGCCTGCAACGCCTGCCGGGCCACGGGGTGCAGGGGAGCGGCGGACGCGGTGTCGAAGTAGGGCATCCGGCCACGCTAACCGGCGGCCGGGACCGTTCGAGGTCAGGGGCCGTCAGATGCCCTCCGGAGGCCGCCATTCAGGGGGTGTTGGGCCGTCCCCCGTACGGCGGATCCATCCCTTCGGGGACAGTAGCGGCGCGTTGGGCACCCTCCCCGCGCGACCCCAAATAGCGTCCAGTAGGGTTTGGTCCGCATAAACATCCAAACCCCTGCCTGCGTCAGGGCCGGCGACCGACCCGAATACGGCCGCGGCCGGCCGCGCGGGCCGAGACTCTCGGGAAGGCGCTACGTGAGTCCCTACGGCTCCGACCGCTCGCCGCGGCGCCCGATGCGGCGGAAGCTGCTGCAGGCGCTGACTGCGGGCGCGGTCCTGGCGACCGCCACTGGTTGCTCGTACAACTGGCAAGACTTCCCCCGGCTCGGAATGCCCTATCCGGTCACGGAGGAGGCGCCTCGCATCCTGTCCCTGTGGCAGGGGTCGTGGGCAGCTGCCCTCATCACGGGCATCCTGGTCTGGGGCCTGATCATCTGGAGCATCATCTTCCACCGGCGCAGCCGGACGAAGGTGGAGGTCCCCCCGCAGACCCGGTACAACATGCCCATCGAGGCGCTGTACACCGTGGTACCGCTCATCATCGTCTCGGTGCTCTTCTACTTCACCGCGCGTGACGAGTCGAAGCTGCTCGCGCTCACCCCGAAGCCGGCGCACACGATCAACGTGGTCGGCTTCCAGTGGAGCTGGGGCTTCAACTACGTCGAGAACGTCGACGGCGATGCGGCGACCCCGAAGGCTGGCGAGGTTCCCAAGGAGCTCGCCAACATCCCGGACCGCTTCACCAAGGAATTCCCCGCGGGCGCCGAAGGCGTCTACGAGAAGGGCGTTCCCGGCGACCGCAACCTGGAGACCGGCAACCCCGGCCCCACGCTGTGGCTGCCCAAGGGCGAGAAGGTCCGCTTCATCCTGTCGTCGAACGACGTCATCCACTCCTTCTGGGTGGTCCCCTTCCTGTTCAAGCAGGACGTCATCCCGGGCCACACCAACGTCTTTGAGGTCATCCCCTCCCAGGAGGGCACCTTCATGGGCAAGTGTGCCGAGCTCTGCGGCGTCGACCACTCCCGGATGCTCTTCAACGTCAAGGTCGTCTCGCCCGAGGCATACCGGGCGCACCTCAAGGAACTGGCCGAGAAGGGGCAGACCGGCTTCCTCCCGGCCGGCATCAAGCAGACCGACCCGGCCCGGAATGCGGAGACGAACAAACTGTGAGCATCCTCAACGAATCTCAGGGTGCCGCCGCCGACTCGTATGAAAACGAGCTGCCGGTGCGGCGCAAGCAGCCGGGCAATGTCGTCGTGAAGTGGATGACCACTACCGACCACAAGACCATCGGCACGATGTACCTGGTCACGTCGTTCGTGTTCTTCATCATCGGCGGCGTGCTGGCGCTCCTCATGCGCGCCGAGCTGGCCCGTCCGGGCACGCAGATCATGTCGAACGAGCAGTTCAACCAGGCGTTCACCATGCATGGCACGATCATGCTGCTGATGTTCGCCACCCCGCTCTTCGCGGGCTTCGCGAACTGGATCATGCCGCTGCAGATCGGCGCGCCCGACGTGGCGTTCCCGCGGCTGAACATGTTCGCGTACTGGCTGTACCTCTTCGGCTCGACCATCGCGGTGGCCGGCTTCGTGACGCCGAACGGCGCCGCAGACTTCGGCTGGTTCGCCTACTCCCCGCTGTCGGACGCGGTCCGCTCGCCGGGCATCGGCGCCGACATGTGGATCATGGGTCTGGCCTTCTCCGGCTTCGGCACGATCCTCGGCTCGGTCAACTTCATCACCACGATCATCTGCATGCGCGCCCCCGGCATGACGATGTTCCGCATGCCGATCTTCACCTGGAACGTGCTGCTGACCGGTGTCCTGGTCCTGCTCGCCTTCCCGGTGCTGGCCGCCGCGCTGTTCGCGCTGGAGGCCGACCGCAAGTTCGGTGCGCACGTATTCGATGCGTCAAACGGCGGCGCGCTCTTGTGGCAACACCTCTTCTGGTTCTTCGGACACCCAGAGGTGTACATCATCGCGCTACCGTTCTTCGGAATCGTCTCGGAGATCATCCCGGTCTTCTCCCGCAAGCCGATGTTCGGTTACATCGGTCTGATCGGTGCGACGATCGCGATCGCCGGCCTCTCGGTGACCGTGTGGGCCCACCACATGTACGTCACCGGCGGCGTGCTGCTGCCGTTCTTCTCCTTCATGACCTTCCTGATCGCGGTCCCGACCGGTGTGAAGTTCTTCAACTGGATCGGCACCATGTGGAAGGGCTCGCTGTCCTTCGAGACCCCGATGCTCTGGACGATCGGCTTCCTGGTCACCTTCACCTTCGGTGGTCTGACCGGCGTCATCCTGGCCTCGCCCCCGATGGACTTCCACGTCTCCGACTCGTACTTCGTCGTCGCGCACTTCCACTACGTCGTCTTCGGCACCGTGGTGTTCGCGATGTTCGCCGGCTTCCACTTCTGGTGGCCGAAGTTCACGGGCAAGATGCTGGACGAGCGCCTCGGCAAGATCACCTTCTGGACGCTGTTCATCGGCTTCCACGGCACGTTCCTGGTGCAGCACTGGCTGGGCGCCGAGGGCATGCCGCGTCGCTACGCGGACTACCTCGCGGCCGACGGCTTCACCACCCTGAACACGATCTCGACGATCAGCTCGTTCCTGCTGGGCATGTCGATGCTGCCGTTCATGTACAACGTCTGGAAGACGGCGAAGTACGGCAAGAAGATCGAGGTCGACGACCCGTGGGGCTACGGCCGTTCGCTCGAGTGGGCGACGTCCTGCCCGCCGCCGCGGCACAACTTCCTCACCCTGCCGCGGATCCGTTCCGAATCCCCGGCGTTCGACCTGCACCACCCTGAGATCGCGGCCCTCGACCACCTCGAGGACCACAGCGTCGCCGCCAAGGCCGTCACCGGTGGCAAGGAGGCCGGCAAGTGAAGATCCAGGGCAAGATGTTCCTCTGGCTCTCCTTCTTCATCCTGATCATGGCCGTCGTGTACGGCGTGTGGTCGAAGGAGCCCGTCGGAACCACCGCGCTCTTCCTGGCCTTCGGCCTGAGCGTCATGATCGGCTACTACCTGGCCTTCACGGCCAAGCGCGTGGACGAGATGGCCCAGGACAACCTGGAGGCCGACGTCGCCGACGAGGCGGGCGAGCTGGGGTTCTTCTCCCCGCACAGCTGGCAGCCGCTCTCGCTGGGCATCGGCGGTGCGCTCGCGTTCATGGGCGTCATCTTCGGCTGGTGGCTCATGTACTTCTCGGCCCCGATCATCGTGATCGGCCTGTGGGGCTGGGTGTACGAGTACTACCGCGGTGAGAACCAGAACCAGTAACACCGCAGGCAGAACGAACACAGGGGCCCGGACACCTCCAACGGAGGAGTCCGGGCCCCTCGTTTGCAGTCACCCCGCGCGCCGTAATGGTCATACCTTCATAGCGTTGGCTCCATGAAGCACTCACCGCGTCTTTGGACGGTACTCAGCTGCTCCGTGCTGGTCGCGTCCCTGGGGGCCGGCGCCACCGCCTGCGGGCCCGGAGACAACCCGCTGTCAGCCCGCCCGTACGACGCGGGCGACCAGGTCGTCTTCAACCAGCCTCCGGGCGGCCGGCCCCTCGACCACGAGAAGCCCTTGGAGATCACCGCCAAGGGGACCGGCGGCAACCGGATCACCGACGTGTCCGCCGTGGACGCCCAGGGCCGCCGGCTCGCGGGCGAGCTGAGCGCCAAGGGCGACCGGTGGCACAGCACCGCCCCGATGGCCGCCGGAGCCCATTACACGGTCCTGGTGAACACCGAGGACGAGCGCGGGGCCCCGGGGCAGCGCAGGCTGACGTTCGAGACCACTCCGGCCAAGCAGGTCCTGAAGGTCGAATTCGGGCCGGACGAGGGCAAGTACGGCGTCGGACAGCCCATCACGGCCGAACTGAACGAGCCCATCACGGACAAGGCCGCCCGCGCGATCGTGGAGCGGGGCCTGGTGGTCGACACGCCGCCGGGCGTCGAGGGCGCCTGGCACTGGGTGGACGACAAGCACCTGCACTTCCGTCCGAAGGATTACTGGCCCGCCCACTCCGCCGTCTCCGTACGGAGCAATCTGGAGGGCATCAAGATCTCCGACGAGTTCCACGGGGCCGCCAGCAAGCCGCTGCAGCTGGAGATCGGGGACCGGGTCGAGGTCACCACCGACGCGTCCTCGCACTACCTCACGTTCGAGCGCAACGGAGAAGTGATCAACACCATTCCGGTGACCACCGGAAAGCCCGGCTTCTCCACGCGCAACGGGGTCAAGGTGGTGCTCGGCAAGCAGTACTTCGTCCAGATGCGCGGCGACACCGTCGGCATCGGCGGCAGCGAGTACTACAACCTGCCCGTCTACTACGCGACCCGCGTCACCTGGAGTGGTGAATACGTGCACGCCGCGCCGTGGTCCGTGGGCTCACAGGGCTACGAGAACGTCAGCCACGGCTGCACCGGCATGAGCACGGGCAACGCCGCCTGGTTCTACGAGAACATCACCGAGGGCGACATCGTCCGGGTGATCAACAGCATCGGCGACGACATGGAGCCGTTCGGCAACGGCTTCGGCGACTGGAACCTGGACTGGAAGGAGTGGCGCGAGGGCAGCGCCCTCCTCAAGGGCACCCAGGAAGGCCGCAGCCCGATCGACAAGGCCCGCCTGCGGCCGACTGTCTGAACCGGTCGGCTTCGCCTCCGGGGTCGCTGTTGTCGGCTCCAGGAGGGCGTGCGTCCTCGAAAACCGCTCGTGCCTCACGGTTTTCTCCGGGCGCTCGCCCTCCTTCGCCGACGCGGCCCCTCCGGCTCAGCCGACCCGTGCAGCCTTCGGCCGGGCAGGGGCGGTGGTGCTCCCCGGCGGGAGCCGAGGGGCCCGGTCAGGCGGAGTTGGCGGCGAGGCGGGGGCGCAGCAGGCCCGCCAGGGCGTCCGCGAACTCCACCGGGTCGACCGGCAGGGTCACCGCCGCGTCCGCACGGCTCCAGGTGGCCAGCCAGGCGTCCTGCGGACGCCCCATCAGCAGCAGTACCGGCGGGCACCGGAAGATCTCGTCCTTGATCTGCCGGCACACGCCCATGCCCCCGGCCGGAACCGCCTCGCCGTCCAGCACGCACGCGTCGATCCCGCCCGCGTCCAACTCGCTCAGGACGGCCGGGAGGGTGGCGCATTCCACGAACTCGACCGGCGGCAGGTCCGCGGCCGGCCTGCGCCCGGCCGCCAGCCGCACCTGCTCCCGGGTGCTCGCATCGTCGCTGTAGACCAGAACCCGTGCAGTCGACCGCATTTCGTTCCTCCACGGTGCCGTGAATAACGTTGATGTTGCGCGGGATGCTACTCCGTCCGACCCGGTGTCAACATCGGTTCGGACAGCCTCGCCGATCAACGCGCCGGGCCGATCTGATGGGCCGTTCGGGCCTTGCACACGCCCCTGACACTCCGAACGGCACCCCCCGGGGTGAGGGCGGGATAAGCGACCGACATAATGTCGGTCGTGGCGACAGCAACGACAGTAGATACCGGGCACGCGCACCCGACGGTCAACCGGCCGAACCTCGTCAGCGTCGGAACCATCATCTGGTTGAGTTCCGAGCTGATGTTCTTCGCGGCCCTCTTCGCGATGTACTTCACCCTGCGATCCGTGACAGGTGCCGAGTACTGGACAGAGCAGGCTTCGGCCTTGAATCTGCCCTTCTCGGCGACGAACACGACGATCCTGGTGCTCTCCTCCCTCACCTGCCAGCTCGGCGTATTCGCCGCGGAGCGCGGTGACGTGAAGAAGCTCCGGTCGTGGTTCATGATCACGTTCGTCATGGGTGCGATCTTCATTGGCGGCCAGGTGTTCGAGTACACCGAGCTGGTCAAGCACGAGGGCATGAGCCTCTCGTCCGGTCCGTACGGCTCCGTGTTCTACCTGACCACCGGGTTCCACGGTCTGCACGTGACGGGCGGTCTCATCGCCTTCCTGCTGGTCCTCGGCCGGACGTACGCGGCCAAGAGGTTCACCCACGAACAGGCCACGTCGGCCATCGTCGTGTCCTACTACTGGCACTTCGTCGATGTCGTCTGGATCGGCCTCTTCGCGACGATCTACCTGATCAAGTAGCGAACACGTCACCGGGCCAGACCCGGCACTCCATCCAGAAACACCGACGCAGAAGATCCTGACACCGGGGTAATCCGTGAAAAAGCTCTCCGCACGACGACGCCATCCGCTGGCGGCGGTCGTCGTTCTACTCCTCGCGCTGGCGGCCACTGGGGGGCTGTACGCCGCCTTCGCCCCCGCGGGCAAGGCGCAGGCCGATGAAACCGCCCAGTCCCTCGCCATCGAGGAGGGCAAGAAGCTCTACGCCGTGGGCTGCGCAAGCTGCCACGGAACCGGCGGTCAGGGTTCCACTGACGGCCCCAGCCTGGTCGGCGTCGGCTCCGCGGCCGTCGACTTCCAGGTGAGCACGGGCCGCATGCCCGCCCAGCAGCCCGGCGTGCAGGTGCCGAAGAAGCCGGTCATCTACGACCAGGCGCAGATCGACCAGCTCGCCGCCTACATCGCCTCCCTCGGCGCCGGCCCGATCGTGCCGACCGAGAAGCAGTACGACCCGGCGGGCGCCGACATCGCCAGGGGTGGTGAGCTCTTCCGCAACAACTGCGCGCAGTGCCACAACTTCACCGGTGAAGGCGGCGCACTGACGAACGGCAAGTACGCCCCCAACCTTGAGGGCGTCGAGCCGAAGCACATCTACGAGGCCATGCTCACCGGCCCGCAGAACATGCCCTCCTTCCCGGACAGCACCATGCCGACGAAGGAGAAGAAGGACATCATCGCGTACATCCAGCACGTGAACGGCGAGCAGTCGGTCAGCCCTGGCGGCCTGAAGCTCGGTGGCCTCGGCCCCGTTTCCGAGGGTCTGTTCGGCTGGATCTTCGGTCTGGGTGCGCTGATCGCTGTCGCCGTCTGGGTCGCGGCCCACACCGCTAAGGCCAAGAAGTCATGAGTAGCCAAGACATTCCCGAAGAGAAGCACCTGCCGAGCGAGCAGGGCGACGCGCACCACGGTGGCGTAGCAGTCGCGGACGACCCGTTCGCCGACCCGGGCCTTCCGGTCCACAAGCCCCGTATCCAGGACATCGACGAGCGGGCCGCGAAGCGCTCCGAGCGCACCGTGGCGATGCTGTTCACGCTGTCGATGCTGGCCACGATCGGCTTCATCGCCTCGTACGTGGCCATCCCGGTCGACAAGATCGTGTACATCTTCCCCGTCGGGAAGGTGAGCGCGCTCAACTTCGCCCTGGGTCTGACCCTGGGCACCGCCCTCTTCTGCATCGGCGCGGGCGCGGTCCACTGGGCCCGCACCCTGATGTCCGACGTGGAGGTCGCCGACGAGCGCCACGAGATCGCAGCGCCGCCGGAGGTCAAGGCGAAGGTCCTGTCGGACTTCGCCGACGGTGCGAACGAGTCCGGCATCGCCCGCCGCCCGCTGATCCGCAACACGATGCTGGGCGCGCTGGCCATGCTGCCGCTGTCCGCCGTCATGATCCTGCGCGACCTGGGCCCGCTGCCCGAGGAGAAGCTGCGCAAGACCGTGTGGGCCAAGGGCAAGCTGCTCATCAACCAGAACACGATGGAGCCGCTGCGTCCCGAGGACGTCCAGGTCGGTTCGCTGACCTTCGTCGTGCCCGAGGGCCTCGAGGAGGAGCAGCACGACTTCCAGACGCAGATCGCCAAGGCTGCCGTGATGATCGTCCGGATCAAGCCGGAGGACATCAAGGACAAGCAGGAACTGGAGTGGTCCCACGAGGGCATCGTGGCCTACTCGAAGATCTGCACCCACGTCGGCTGCCCGATCAGCCTGTACGAGCAGCAGACGCACCACGTGCTCTGCCCGTGCCACCAGTCCACTTTCGACCTCTCCGACGGCGCCCGTGTCATCTTCGGCCCGGCTGGCCACGCGCTTCCGCAGCTGCGGATCGGCGTGAACGGCGAAGGCTTCCTCGAGGCGCTCGGCGACTTCGAAGAGCCCGTCGGTCCTGCATTCTGGGAGCGCGGATGAGCACTGCCACCGATTCGAAGCGCAAAGCGCCGGCCGGCGAGCGGGTAGCCGACTGGGCGGACGGCCGCCTGGGCATCTACAGCCTGGCCAAGTCCAACATGCGCAAGATCTTCCCGGACCACTGGTCCTTCATGCTGGGTGAGATCTGCCTCTACAGCTTCATCATCATCATCCTCACGGGTGTGTACCTGACGCTGTTCTTCCACCCGAGCATGAACGAGGTCGTGTACCACGGCTCGTACGTGCCGATGCAGGGCGTCCAGATGTCCGAGGCCTTCGCCTCGACGCTGGACATCAGCTTCGACGTCCGCGGTGGTCTGCTCATCCGGCAGATCCACCACTGGGCGGCCCTGATCTTCGTCGCGGGCATGGTCGTGCACATGATGCGCGTCTTCTTCACCGGCGCGTTCCGCAAGCCGCGTGAGGTCAACTGGATCTTCGGCTTCCTGCTGCTGGTCCTCGGCATGTTCACCGGTTTCACCGGTTACTCCCTGCCGGACGACCTGCTCTCGGGCACCGGTGTCCGCTTCATGGAGGGCGCGATCCTGTCCGTGCCGATCGTCGGCACGTACATCTCGTTCTTCCTCTTCGGCGGCGAGTTCCCCGGCGGCGACTTCGTCGCCCGGTTCTACTCGATCCACATCCTGCTGCTGCCCGGCATCATGATGGGCCTGCTGGTGGCCCACCTGATCCTGGTCTTCTACCACAAGCACACCCAGTTCGCGGGTCCCGGCAAGACGAACAACAACGTCGTCGGCATGCCGCTGCTGCCGGTCTACATGGCCAAGGCCGGAGGCTTCTTCTTCCTGGTCTTCGGTGTCATCGCGGCCATCGCGGCGATCGCCTCGATCAACCCGATCTGGGCGCTCGGCCCGTACCGTCCGGACCACGTGTCCACCGGTGCGCAGCCCGACTGGTACATGGGTATGCCGGAAGGCCTGATCCGTGCCATGCCGGGCTGGGAGATCAACCTGTGGGGCCACACGCTCGTCCTGGGCGTGTTCATCCCGCTGGTGATCTTCCCGGTGGTGCTGGGCGCGATCGCCGTCTGGCCGTTCATCGAGTCCTGGGTCACCGGGGACAAGCGCGAGCACCACATCCTGGACCGCCCGCGCAACGTCCCGACCCGTACGGCCTTCGGTGTCGCCTGGATCGCGGAGTACATCGTGCTGCTGATCGGCGGTGGAAACGACATGTTCGCGCAGTACTTCCACCTCTCGATCAACAACATCACGTGGTTCGTCCGGATCGGCTTCTTCGTCGTACCGGTCCTCGCGTTCATCGTCACGAAGCGCATCTGCCTCGGCCTGCAGCGCCGGGACCACGACAAGGTGCTGCACGGTCGCGAGACCGGCATCATCAAGCGCCTGCCGCACGGTGAGTTCGTCGAGGTCCACGAGCCGCTCTCGCAGGGCAAGCTGCACACGCTCACCGCGCACGAGCAGTACAAGCCGGTCGAGATCGGCCCGACGGTCGACGAGAACGGTGTCGAGCGCAAGGTCGGCCGCAAGGAGAAGCTCCGCGCGAAGCTCAGCAAGGGCTTCTACGCCGAGAACAACCAGATTCCGAAGCCCACGGTGGAGGAGTACAAGGAGATCCAGAGCGGCCACGGCCATCACTGATCCCGCTTGAGGGACTGATTTCGGTCAGTCCTGGTGTCGCCACGGCGAGAGCCCCGTCCAGTGTCCGGACGGGGCTCTTTGCCGTCCCCGGGGCTGGATAGGCTGGAGCCCTGCCCATTCGACCTGGACCCCGATATCGGGTGGCCGACCAACAGCAGGAGCGGACCATGAACGTTGTGACCCCGGCAGGCGGCGACAGCGTGGCGGCCCGTGGCTGGCCGGGCGTCCTCGACGCCCTGCTGAGCGGCCAGGACCTGCGCGCCGAGGAAACCGCCTGGGCCATGGACCGGATCATGCGCGGGGAGGCCACCGACGCCCAGATCGCCGGCTTCGTGGTGGCCCTGCGGGCCAAGGGGGAGACCGTCGCGGAGATCAACGGCCTCGTGCGGTCCATGTACGGGCACGCCAACCTGATCGAGGTGCCGGGCCGGACGGTGGACATCGTCGGCACCGGCGGTGACGGGGCCAAGACGGTGAACATCTCGACGATGTCGTCGATCGTGGTCGCCGGTACGGGCGCCAAGGTGGTCAAGCACGGCAACCGGGCCGCGTCGAGCGCGAGCGGTTCCTCGGACGTGCTGGAGAAGCTCGGGGTCAACCTGGACCTCAGCCCGGCGCGGGTCGTCGAGGTCGCGGAGGAGGCGGGGATCACCTTCTGCTTCGCGGTCAAGTTCCACCCGGCGCTGCGTCACGTGGCCGCGGCGCGCAGGGAGCTGGGCATCCGGACCACCTTCAACTTCCTCGGCCCGCTGACCAATCCGGCGCGGGTACGGGCGCAGGCCACGGGCGTCGCGGACGCCCGGGTGGCCCCCATCGTGGCCGGCGTGCTGGCGGAGCGCGGCTCCTCGGCGCTGGTGTTCCGCGGCGACGACGGCCTGGACGAGCTGACGACCACCGCCACCTCCCGGGTGTGGTGGGTCCGCGACGGCCGGGTGGACGAGCAGTCCTTCGACCCGCGCGACGTGGGCATCCCGCTGGTCGACGTCTCCGCGCTGTCGGGCGGGGACCCCTCGTACAACGCGGACGTCGCCCGCCGCCTGCTGGCCGGCGAGACCGGACCGGTCCGCGACGCGGTGCTGCTGAACTCGGCGGCGGCCCTGGTGGCCCTGGACCCCGGCACGGGCTCCCTGGAGGACCAGATCCGCGCCGGCATCGCCCGCGCGGCGGAAGCCGTCGACTCGGGTTCCGCCCGCGCGGCCCTGGACCGCTGGGTGGCGGCCAGCAACGCGTAGTGGTTCGGCGTGTGGCCTTCGGTGTCATGTCGGCCGGGGCCGCCGGCCCGTGTTCCGGCGGCCGGAGGCCGGCGCAGCCGGGCGATGCCCGTGAGGCCGCTTGCGGCCGAGTGGTGTGAGCGCGGCGTTGGGGAATCGAGAACGGCGTGAAAGTGGTGGCCCCGGTCCAGTATGCGGACCGGGGTCTTGCGCGTGAGGGATCTTGTGGCAGGATGCTGACCAGGTCACGAGTGACAGCGTTTAGGCCCCGGCTTGCTGTCCGGCAACCCTCCTTCCGTGGCGGGGTGCCCCGGGTGATGACCAGGTCGTAGGCAGAAAGGCCTACGGCAAGCGCGGATCCCTCGACACCAGGGGTCCTGGTCTCTCGAGGAGCTTTTTCCGTGAGCAAGCGAATGCGATAGGGCGACTCCGCCCCTTCTTCACCCTCCGTACGGCCCTCAGTCGTCCGTGCGTCGAGGCAACTCCCGTACCCCACTGCCGCATGCGCGTCCGCGCATCCGTGCACCCGCGTACGGGCCGTCCGAAGCCATTCAGCCTGTCCCGCCGGGAGATACCGCCATGTCCACGTACCCGAACGCCGTCGCCACCGCCGCCGTGACCGCCCCCGTTGCCGCCCCCGTCGACCCCGCCTGTGCCGAGCCGCTGCCGGTCCTCGGCCGGGACGTCACCGTCCCGCTCGTCACCGGCGGCGAGGTCACGTACGCGGCGCTCGACTATGCGGCCAGCGCCCCGGCCCTGCAGCGGGTCTGGGACGACGTCGCCGCGTACGCCCCCTACTACGGCAGCGTGCACCGCGGCGCCGGCTACCTCTCCCAGCTCTCCACGGACCTGTTCGAGCAGAGCCGCGCCACGGTCGCCGAGTTCCTCGACTGCCGCCCCGCCGACCAGGTCGTCTTCACCCGGTCCACCACCGACTCCCTGAACCTGCTCGCCGCCGTACTCCCGGCCGGCTGCCAGGTCTTCGTCTTCGAGACCGAGCACCACGCCTCGCTGCTGCCGTGGGCCGACGCGCAGGTCACCTACCTCAACGCCCCGAGGACCCCGGCCCAGGCCGTCGAGACCCTCGAGCGGGCGCTGGCCGACCGGAACCCTTACGGCCCGGCGCTGGTCTGCGTCACCGGCGCGTCCAACGTCACCGGTGAGCTGTGGCCGGTGAAGGAGCTCGCCGCGGCCGCGCACGCCCACGGCGCGCGGATCGTCCTGGACGCCGCCCAGTTGGCCCCGCACCACCCCGTCTCCGTGCAGGAGCTGGACGTGGACTGGGTGGCCTTCTCCGGGCACAAGCTCTACGCGCCGTTCGGCTCGGGCGTGCTGGCCGGCCGCGCGGACTGGCTGCAGCAGGCGGAGCCCTACCTGGCCGGCGGCGGCGCCTCCCGGAAGGTCGCCCGCCGCGCGGACGGCGGCGTCGACGTCGAGTGGCACACCACGGCCGCCCGCCACGAGGCCGGCTCCCCGAACGTGATCGGCGTGTACTCGATCGCCTCCGCCTGCAAGGCCCTGACCGAGGCGGGCTTCGACAGCCTCGTCGCCCGGGAGCGCCACCTGATCGCCAAGGTCCGGGGCGGCCTGGCGGAGGTCCCGGCGGTCCGGATCCTCTCCCTCTTCGGGGACGACGCCCCGCGGGTCGGCGTCATCTCCTTCGTCGTGGACGGCTGGAACAGCTCGCACTTCGCGGCTGCGCTGTCGGCGGAGTACGGGATCGGCGTCCGCGACGGCCTGTTCTGCGCCCACCCGCTCGTCCGCACCCTGCTGGGCAGCGAGCCGCAGGCCCAGGGCGAGTGCGGAGCCCCCGAGGCAGCCCCGGGCGAGCGCTCGCTGAACGCGATCCGCGTCAGCTTCGGCGCGGGCACCCCCGACGAGCACGTCGACCGCTTCGTCCGCGCGGTGAAGGAACTCGTCGCCGACGGTGCCAAGTGGCAGTACCGCACCGAAGAGGGCCGCTGCGTCCCCGCGGTGTGACACCGTACGGATCATGACGTACTGGGATCCGATACCGACCGTCCGCGCCCTGGCGGGCGAGCCGCATCCGCTGTGGCGGGGCGATCGGGTGAGCCGGGACTGGTCCGGGCCGGCGCCCGACGGGTGGGAGCAGCGGGACTGGCGGAGCGTGCCCGGACCCTTCTACGCGGCCAACTCCGACACCTGCCTCACCGGGCGGCAGTGCGCGCCCGGGCACGTCATGTACGAGGACGAGTACGCCAGTGAGTTCGTGTACCGCCAGCCCCGGACACCCTCGGAGGTCCACGCCCTGATCTGCGCCGCCGAATGCGAGCCCTTCGCGTCGTACGGCGGCGACGGGGACGCCCATTGGACCCCGGAGCTGGTCCGGGACTGGTGGCGGGACCGGGCCCGGGTGCGGGAGTGGGCCGAAGCGGCCGGCCGGGGCCCCTGGGCGACCGCCCGGAGCGACTGGATGAACGATGCCGCCGCCGGGGCACGGGCGTACGTCGCCCACATCGAGGGCGACCTCGGCGACTACCTGCGCGGGTACGTCTTCCGGCTGGCCGAGGGCCGCCCGGCGCGGGCCGGGGAGAGCCTGCCCCTGCTGTGAGGGCTCGTCACGCGTCCAGGCCGATGGCGAACGCCGCTTCCAAGTCGTGCTGGGAGTACGTGCGGAACGCCACGTGGGTGTCCGTCGCCTCCACGCCCGGGATCTTGCTGATGCGGCCCGGGATGATGTCCGCCAGGTTCTCGTGGCGGGCCACGCGGACCAGCGCGATCAGGTCGTAGGTCCCCGTGACGGAGTAGACCTCGCTGACGTTCTCCAGCGCGGCGATCGACTCGGCGATCTCGGGGATGCGGTCCACGCTGGTCTTGATGAGCACGATCGCGGTGATCACGGCTGGCTGTCTCCCTCGGTGGCCGTCGCTGGTCTCCTCACTCTAGTCGTACGCCGATACCGCACCCACGCGTAGACGAAGCCGAGCGAGAAGCCCACGACATGGGCCAGGTACGCCACCCCCGGGCCGCTGCCCGCGCGGTGCGCCGCCAGCCACTGGAGGCCGAACCAGAACAGAAGGACGATCCAGGCCGGGAAGCGCAGCGGCAGGAAGAGGAGGAACGGGAACAGGCTCGTGACCCTGGCCCGGGGGAACAGGCACAGGAAGGCCCCGAGCACCGCCGAGATCGCGCCCGACGCGCCGACCAGGGTCTGGGCCGAGGAGGCGTTGGCCGCCGCGTACGCCGCCAGGGCGAGGTAACCCGTACAGACGTAGAAGGACAGGAATTCCGGTCGGCCCATCCGCTCCTGCGTCATCACGCCGAAGACGTAGAGGAAGAGCATGTTGCCGAGCAGGTGCAACCAGCTGCCGTGCACGAACAACGCGGTGAGCGGGGTCAGCAGCGCCCGCGCCGACCCGGTGAACAGCTCGTCCGGGACCACCCCCCAGCGCCGGAAGTACGCGGTCCCCGTCTCCAGTAACCGTTCACCCGTCCCGTACGAGGGGTTCAGCCCCGAGGCAGGGCCGAGCAGGAACACCACGCAGCAGCCGGCGATCAGCACGTGGACGACCACCGGGCCCCGGACGGCCTCCCGGACGGCCTCCCGGAGGGCCTGCCACCTTACGATCATGCGATCGAGCATGACCCAAGCGGACCCACCAGGAGCACCGGCAGGCCGTAGGGTTACGTGCTGCGGTCTGCGGATTGACGCAGACGGCGGCTTTAATTGAAACAGCTACGAAGGAGAGAGCGGCCTGATGACGGTTCCCCTGCCGACCGACACCACCCGGTGGCGCTGCACGCTGTGCGGCAACCTCACGCGTTTCGACGTCACTCGTTCGTCGAAGGTCGTGGAGTACGTCCACCTGGATCTTGCCGGGGAGCCCAAGGTCGAGGAACGCGAGGTGGTCAATGAGACCATCGAGTCGGTCCGCTGCCGGTGGTGCAACGCGGTGGACCAGATCGAGCTCGTGGACAGGCCGGGCGCGGACTCCTGACGGAGCCGGGCCCACAGGTAGATCACGGTAGGGGTGACGGATTGTGGAGCCAGCAAGCGGCGCTGAGCCGGCCGACGCGGCCGGCGACGCCGCGGAGGTGCTCGACCGCCCGCTGCCGGAAGGCGTGCGGCGCCGGGTCGTCGCGCTCGTCTCGGACGCCTTCGGCGGACTGACGGTCGCGGACCTCCCGGCGCAGTTGCGCCAGTACGCCCGGTTCACCCCGACCCGGCGCGCCAAGTTCGCGGGCAACGCCATGGCCGCGGCCGTGGAGGCGGACGCCGTCTTCAGGGGGCGCGTCGCCGAGAAGCTGCGCGAGGCGCAGGCCGAGCTGGCCGGTGCGCTGGAGTCCGGTGCGCCGCCCGCCGCCGCGGATCCGCTGGACGTGGCGGCCGCCGCGTACGTGCTGCGGCCGGTCGGCTGGGTGAAGCTGGTGGCCGCCGCCGGCGAGGAGGCGCAGCGCGCCGACGCCGAGCGGGTCGGCGAGGAGACCCGGCGCGAACTGGACCGGCTCCGCGAGGAACTGGCCCACGCGCGGGACCTGCAGCGCCTCGGCGGCGAGCAGGTGCGGGCCGAGCTGGACGCGGCGCGCAAGGAAGCGGAATCGCTTCAGCGCAAACTGCGCAGCGCCCAGAGCGATGTGAAGCGCGGCGAGGCGGCCCTGCGCAAGGTCACCGCCGAGATCGACGGGATCCGGGGCGAGGCGGCCGCACACGTGGCCGCCGCCGAGAGCGAGACCCGGCGGCTCAAGTCCCGCCTCGCAGAGGTCGAGGCGGCGCTGGAGACCTCGCGCCGGGCCACCCGCGAGGGCCGCAGCGTCGAGGACATGCGACTGCGGCTGCTGCTGGACACCGTGCTGGACGCGGCCCAGGGGCTGCGCCGCGAGCTGGCGCTGCCGCCGGTGTCGACGAGGCCGGCCGACACCGTGGACGCGGTGGAGCCGGGCCGGATGACCCCGAAGGACATCGCGGCGCGGGCCCTGTCGGAGACCGATCCGGCGCTGCTGGACCAGTTGCTGGCGCTGCCCCAGGCCCATCTGGTGGTCGACGGCTACAACGTGACGAAGACCGGCTATCCGACGATGCCGCTGGAGAAGCAGCGGCTGCGGCTGCTGGGCGGGCTGTCGATGCTGGCCGCGCAGACCGGCGCGGAGATGACCTGTGTCTTCGACGGCGCGGAACTGGCGGCCCCGGTGCTGCTCGCGCCGCCGCGCGGGGTACGGGTGCTGTTCTCGAAGCCCGGCGTGACGGCGGACGAGCTGATCCGCCAGCTGGTGCGCGCGGAGCCCCCCGGCCGGCCCGTGGTCGTGGTCTCCACGGACCGCGAGGTGGCCGACGGCGTGGCGAAGGCCGGCGCCCGGCCGGTGACGTCCGCTTTGTTGCTGAAGCGGCTTTCGCGCGTTTCGTAACTCGTTGACGGAATGCCCGATTTGGCATGGCCGAGAGGGAACGTACCGTCAAGTGCCCTGCACGGAGCGTGGGCTGTAGGTAAAGAACCTGGTCGGCAAGCGATTTTTTTCTCGACAGGATTTGAACTGATCACAGCCGGGTCACTAGGGTCTGGTCAAACCTTCGTGCGGTAGATCACTCATTCGGGGTGGCAGCGAAGGTGTCGCCGAGTTGCGTTCCTTCGGCGGCTCGAGGAAGAAGGAGCTCGCCTTCGTGGCGTCCCACCGTCGACCCAAGCAGCCGACCCGCACTCGTGTGACCGTGCTCACCGCCACGGCCGCCGCGGCCGTCGCCCTCTCCGCACACGGCGCCTCCGCCGCCCCGGCCCAGCCGAGCAAGGACGAGGTCAAGGCCAAGGTCGACGCCCTCTACGAAGAGGCGGAGCAGGCCACCGAGAAGTTCAACGGGGCCAAGGAGCGCCAGGAGAAGCTCGAGAAGGAGATAGGCCAGCTCCAGGACCAGGTCGCCCGCGGCCAGGACGAGCTCAACCAGCTGCGCACCACGCTGGGTTCGATGGCGAGCGCCCAGTACCGCACCGGCGGCATGGACCAGTCCGTCGCCCTCTTCCTCTCCGGCGACCCCGAGACCTACCTCGACAAGGCCTCCACCCTGGAGCAGTTGAGCGGCAAGCAGGTCGAAGCGGTCCAGAAGATCCAGGCCAAGCAGCGCGCGCTCGCGCAGCAGCGCCAGGAGGCCTCCGGCAAGCTCGCGGACCTCGACGCCACCCGCAAGGAGCTCGGCGAGAAGAAGAAGGCCTCGCAGGACAAGCTCGCCGAGGCCCAGACCCTCCTCAACACCCTGACCGCTCAGGAGCGCGCCTCCCTCAAGGACGAGGACACCCGCGCCAGCCGCGGCGCCAGCGACCGCGCCGACCTCGGCAACGTCAAGGCCTCGGGCCGCGCCGGCGCCGCCCTGGCGGCCGCCAAGACCAAGCTGGGCAGCGCGTACGTCTCCGGGGCCACCGGCCCGAGCGCGTACGACTGCTCGGGGCTGACCCAGTGGGCCTACAAGCAGGCCGGCGTCAGCATCACGCGCACCACCTACACCCAGGCCAACGACGGCACGCGCATCGGCCAGAGCCAGCTGCAGCCCGGCGACCTGGTGTTCTTCTACTCGGACCTGCACCACGTCGGCCTGTACGCGGGCAACGGGATGGTCCTGCACGCCTCGAACCCGCGCGGCGGCGTCAAGTACGAGGCCATCGGCAACATGCCGTTCCAGTTCGGCGTCCGCATCGGCTGACGCTCCCGGGTCCCCCTCGGGGGACTCCCTCGCGGGACGCGCCGTACACCGCCCATCCGGGCGAATTCCGCGGCCCCGCTGTGACCACACGCCCCGCCGGTGACCTGCGTCTGAGGCGGGGCGTCACTGTGTGTGCCCTCCGGCGGTCGTTGGCCGGTGTGTGGCCGCGCGGCTACTGTCTGCCAGCGCGGAACCCGGCACACGGCCGTCCACGGGGGGCGGACCCGGTCCCGCGCAGCGGAAGGGAGCGGTTCCTCGTGGCGTCCCATCGCCGGCCCGGGCGCGGCAGTCTCGACCGGAACACCAAGGTCACCGTCCTCACCGCCGCCGCGGCCACCGCCGCGGCAGCCCTGGCGGGCGGGGCGGCGAGCGCGGCCCCGGCCCAGCCGCAGGAGCCGCCGTCCGGCGCCCGCGCCCAGGTCGACCGGCTCTTCGAGGAGGCCGAACAGGCCACCGAGCGCTACAACCGGGCGGGCGAGCGGGCCGACCGGCTGCGCACCGAGATCGACCGGGCCCAGGACGCGCTGGCCCGCGGCCAGGACCGCATCAACACCATGCGCGGCGTTCTCGGCGCCTTCGCCGGAGCCCAGTACCGCTCCGGCGGCATCGACCCCGCAGTCGAGCTGATGCTCTCCGAGGACCCGGACGAGTACCTCGACAAGGCCTCCCAACTCGGCCGGCTGACCGACCGGCAGGCCCGTCGGCTCGACGAACTGCGCAAGGAGCAGCGCCGGCTGGGCCAGCAGCGCCACGAGGCCTCGCAGAAGCTCGCCGAACTCGACGCCGTACGCGCCGACGTGGCCCGCCAGAAGCGTGCCGTCATCGCCAAGCTCGCCGCGGCCCGCCGGCTCCTGGGCGCCATGCCCTCGCAGGAGCGGGCCGAATTCGAGCGGGCCTCGCGCTCGGGCCAGCGCCCCGGAGGGCTGCCCGAACCGAACTCGCTCGGCCCCTCCTCGGGCCGCGCCGCGACCGCCGTGATGGCGGCCCGGGCCGCGGTCGGCCGCCCGTACATCTGGGGCTCCACCGGGCCCTCCGGGTTCGACTGCTCCGGGCTGATGGTGTGGTCGTACCGGCAGGCGGGCGTCTCGCTGCCGCGCACCTCGCAGGCCCAGCGGTACGCGGGCCGCCGGGTCCCGCTCTCACAGGCGCAGCCCGGCGACCTGGTCACGTACCGCTCGGACGCCAGCCACGTCGGCATGTACGTCGGGAACGGGCAGGTGGTGCACGCCCCGTACCCGGGGGCGCGGGTGCGGTACGACCCGGTCGGGATGATGCCGGTGTCCTCGGTGACCCGGCCCTGACGCGGGCCGTGCGTACGATCGTCGGATGTCCCCGGTCCGTCGGCTCCTCGTACGCGCACTGCCGCTCCTGCTGAGCGCGCTGCTCGCGGGGTGCGGGGCGCCCGCTGCGCCCAGTGGGCGCGACACCGCCGAGCGGGACATCCGGGAGGCCGTCGCCGCCTGGTCGCGGACGCCGCCGGCGCAGCTCGCCGGGATCCCGCTGGAGGGATGGGCGTACGAGGTCTCCGCGGTCCGGCGCGACGGCGAGCAGGCCACGGCCCGGGCGGAACTGCACTACCGGCTCACCGGCTACGACACGGCCCCGGCCGGGTCGGCGCGCGAGGTGCGGCTGAGCGGCGGCGGCGGACGGTGGCGGGTCACCGGGGACCGTCCCGCGCCGGGCGCCCCGCCGCAGCTGTGGGACCAGGGCCAGGTGGAGGTGGTCCGGGGCGCGCACGCGCTGGTGCTCGGCGTCGGGCAGTCCCCGCAGACCCTGTCCGCGATCGCGGCGGAGGCGGACCGGGCGGTGCCCGCGGCGAGCGCCGCCTGGCCGGGGCCCTGGGCGGGCCGGGTGGTGGTGCTGGTGCCCGGCTCGCTGGAGCGGATGGCGGAGCTGCTGGGGCGGCCGGCCGCCGAGTACCGGGACATGGGGGCCGTCACCACGGGCCGGGTGGGCGCCGCCGCGGCCCCCGCCGACCGGGTCGTCGTCAACCCGGAGGGCTGGGCGGAGCTCGGCGCGGCGGGCCGCGGCGTCGTCCTGACCCACGAGGTCACCCACGTGGCCACCCGCGCCGCGACCTCCGCCCGGACCCCGCTGTGGCTCTCGGAGGGCTTCGCGGACTGGGCGGCGTACCGCGGCGGCGCCGCCACCCCGCAGCAGGCCGCGCCGGCACTGGCCCGGGCGGTCCGCCGCGGCGAGCTGCCGGCCGCGCTCCCCGCCGACGGGGCGTTCGCCTTCGGCGGCGACCCGGAGGCACTGGCCCGCGCGTACGAGGGCGCATGGCTGGCCTGCCGCCTGATCGCGGCCAAGTGGGGCGACGCCACGCTGGTCCGCCTCTACGACCTGGCAGGCCGGGGGCCCCTGGCGACGGCCCTGGAGGAAACGACCGGCGGCGATCTGCCCGGCCTGACGCAGGCCTGGCAGGCGAGCCTCCGCCAGGAGCTGGGCCAGTCGTAGCCCGGCCCGCGCCGGGCGGGCCGCGCGGGGCCGTCCGGTACTGTCGGCAGGCGATGCACAAGACGCTGATCGTGACCAATGACTTCCCGCCGCGGCCCGGCGGTATCCAGGCCTTCCTGCACAACATGGCGCTGCGGCTGGATCCCGACCGGATCGTCGTCTACGCCTCCACCTGGAAGCACGGTGCGGAGGGCCGCGAGGCCACCGCGGCCTTCGACGCCGAGCAGCCGTTCCAGGTCGTGCGCGACCGTACGACGATGCTGCTGCCGACCCCGCGGGTGACCCGGCAGGCGGTCGGGCTGCTGCGCGAACACGGCTGCGAGTCGGTGTGGTTCGGGGCGGCGGCCCCGCTGGGGCTGATGGGGCCGGCGCTGCGCCGCGCCGGGGCGAAGCGGATCGTGGCGACCACCCACGGGCACGAGGCGGGCTGGGCGCAGCTGCCGGCGGCGCGGCAGCTGCTGCGCCGGATCGGCGAGGGCACGGACACCCTGACGTACCTGGGCGAGTACACGCGCTCGCGGATCGCCTCGGCGCTGACGGACCGGGCTGCGGCGCGGATGGTGCAACTCCCGCCGGGGGTGGACGAGAAGACCTTCCACCCCGGGTCGGGCGGCGACGAGATCCGGGCCCGGCTGGGGCTGTCGGACCGGCCCGTGGTGGTCTGCGTCTCGCGGCTGGTCCCCCGCAAGGGGCAGGACACGCTGATCGGGGCGATGCCGCGGATCCTGGCCGCGGTGCCGGACGCCGTGCTGCTGGTGGTCGGCGGGGGCCCGTACGAGGCGGACCTGCGGGCGCTGGCCGTCTCGGCCGGGGTCGCGGACTCGGTGGTCTTCACGGGCGCGGTCCCATGGGCCGAGCTGCCCGCCCACTACGGCGCCGGGGACGTCTTCGCGATGCCGTGCCGGACCCGGCGGGGCGGACTGGACGTGGAGGGCCTCGGCATCGTCTACCTGGAGGCCTCGGCGACGGGCCTGCCGGTGGTCGCGGGCGACTCGGGCGGGGCGCCGGACGCGGTACTGGAGGGCGAGACGGGCTGGGTGGTCCGGGGCGGCGTCCCCGAGGACGCGGCGGACCGCGTGATCGCGCTGCTGCAGGACCCGGAGCTGCGCCGCCGCATGGGCGAGCGGGGCCGCGCCTGGGTCGAGGAGAAGTGGCGCTGGGACCTGCTGGCCGACCGCCTGCGCGAGCTGCTCTGACCGACCCGGGCGCGTCGGCGGCACGGCCGTGCCCGTGCCGACGGACACTGGCGGCATGTCTGCGGACGTGCCCGACCGCGGCGCGCCGGTGAGGAGTGGTGAGGACGATGGACGACGTGCTGCGCGGCACCGTGGCCCTGGTGACCGGCGCTTCGAGCGGGATCGGCCGGGCGGCCGCCCTGACCCTCGCCGGAAAGGGCGCCGCCGTCGCGCTCACCGCACGGCGCGCGGAGCGGCTCACGGAACTGGCGGCCCAGATCGAGGCCGGCGGCGGCACCGCGCTCGTGCTGCCCGCCGACATCGCCGACGAGGCCGAGGCCGCGCGCGTGGTCGAGCGCACGGCCAAGGAGCTCGGGCGCCTCGACATCCTGGTCAACAACGCGGGCCTGATGCTCCTCGGGTACGCCGCCGAGTCGCCCCTCGCCGACTGGAAGCGCACGGTGGACATCAACCTGACCGCCCTGATGCACACCACCCACGCGGCCCTGCCGCACCTCGTCAGCGCCGCCGGGGACGGCCCCCGGAAGGTGGCCGACATCGTCAACGTGTCCTCTCTGGCGGGCCGCCGGGCCGCGGCCACGGCCACGGCGTACTGCGCCACGAAATTCGGCGTGGTCGCCTTCAGCGAAGCCCTGCGCCAGGAGCTGGCGCCGCAGCACGTGCGGGTCTGCGTCGTCGAGCCCGGCGCCGTGGACACCGAGTTGCGCGGGCACAACTCCCCGGAGATGCAGCAGGCGCTGGAGCAGATGTTCGGGGGCATCGAGCGGCTGGAGGCGCAGGACATCGCGGACGCGATCGCGTACGGCGTCACGCGGCCGCGGCGGGTCGCGGTGACGGAGATGGTGGTCCTGCCGACCGAACAGGTGTGAGGCCGGGGCCGCGTACGGACCCCGACCCCGGCCCCGGCCCCGGGTCCGGGTCCGGGTCCGTGATCCTCCGCCACATCTGACTGTTCCTCAGAAGTCTGTCAACACCGCCTCTGGGTGGACGGCCTGATTCCGCCCATGATGCGGCCATGACACCTCAGCTGACGCGCCGTCACTTCCTGGGTATCGGCGCCCTCCAGACCGCCGCCGCCCTCGGCTTCACCCGCATAGGCCTGCAATCGGCCGCGGCCGCCGAGCCCGCCGCCGCGCAGTACGCCCCCGCCATCGTCGTGGGCTCGGGCTACGGCTCGGCCGTGGCCGCCCTCCGGCTCGGGCAGGCCGGCGTACGGACCGTCGTCCTCGAGATGGGCCGGCTCTGGAACACCCCCGGCCCGGACGGCAAGGTCTTCCCCTCCACCTCCGCCCCCGACCAGCGCTCCATGTGGTTCCGCACCCGTACCGAGGCCCCGCTCGCCCAGTTCCTCTGGCTCGACGTCGTCAACCGCGACATCAGCCCCTACCCCGGTGTCCTGGACCGCGTGAACCACGGCGACATGTCCGTGTACGTCGGCCGCGGCGTCGGCGGCGGATCCCTCGTCAACGGCGGCATGGCCCCGACGCCCCGGCGCTCGTACTTCTCCGAGGTGCTGCCCCAGGTCGACGCCGACGAGATGTACGGCACGTACTACCCCCGCGCCCGCGCCATGCTCGGGGTCAACGACATCGACCCGGGCTGGTTCGAGTCCACGGAGTGGTACCGGTTCGCCCGGATCTCCCGCAGGCACGCCCAGAACACCGGCCTGCGGACCACCTTCGTGCCCAACGTGTACGACTTCTCGTACATGCAGCGCGAGGCCGCCGGCACCGCCACCCGCTCCGCCCTCGCCGGCGAGGTCATCTACGGCAACAACCACGGCAAGAAGAGCGTCGACAAGACCTACCTCGCGGCCGCGATCGGCACCGGCAACGTCACCATCGAGACCATGCAGCGCGTCGTCGGCGTGCGCCAGGACCCGGCCGGCGGCTACGTGCTCACCGTCCAGAGCAGCGATCTGACGGGAAGGGTCACCCAGGTCAGGGAACTCGGCTGCAAACAGCTCTTCCTCGGCGCCGGCAGCCTCGGCACCACCGAGATCCTGCTCCGCGCCCGGGAGCGGGGCACCCTGCCCGCGCTCAGCGAGAAGGTCGGGCTCGGCTGGGGCCACAACGGCAACATCATGACCGCCCGCGCCAACCACCTGTGGGACACCGTCGGCTGCAACCAGGCCACCATGCCCGCCCTGGGGATCGACGACTGGGACAACGCCGCCAACCCGGTGTTCGCGGAGATCGCCCCGCTGCCCATGGGCTTCGAGCACTGGATCTCGATGTACCTGGCCATCACCAAGAACCCCGAGCGCGGCCACTTCACGTACGACGCGGCCACCGACTCGGCGCGGCTCAACTGGCGCCGCGACCAGAACACCCCGTCGGTCCAGGCCGCCAAGAACCTCTTCGACCGCATCAACCGGGCCAATTTCACGATCTACCGGTACGACCTGTTCGGCGACAACAGGAACTTCGCCGACAACTTCACGTACCACCCGCTCGGCGGCTGCGTCCTCGGCGACGCGACCGACAACTACGGCCGCGCCAAGGGCCACCAGGGGCTGTACGTCGTCGACAGCTCCCTGATCCCGGGCTCGCTCGGGGTGAACCCGTTCGTCACCATCACCGCGCTCGCCGAGCGGAACATGGCGCGGATCCTGGCAGAGGACCCGCGCTGACCGCAGACGGCCTCAGCCGCGGTACAGGGCCTCGATCTCGTCCGCGAAGTCCTTCGCCACCACATTCCGCTTCAGCTTCAGCGAAGGCGTGATGTGACCCGACTCCTCCGTGAACTGGGAGGGCAGAATGCGGAATTTCCGCACCGATTCCGCCTTGGAAACCGCCGCGTTGCCGTCGTCCACGGCCTTCTGGACGGCGGCGATGAGGTCCGCGTCCTCGCGCAGCTCCGCCGCCGTGACCCCGGCCGGCTTGCCGTGCTCCGCGGCCCAGCGGCCGAGGAACTCCTCGTCGATCGTGACCAGCGCGGCCACGAACGGCCTCGCGTCGCCGACCACCATGCACTCCGCGACCAGCGCGTGCGCGCGGATCCGGTCCTCGATCACCGCGGGCGCGACGTTCTTGCCGCCCGCCGTGACGATGAGCTCCTTCTTGCGCCCGGTGATCGCGAGGTAGCCGTCCTCGTCGAGGGTGCCGACGTCGCCGGTGTGGAACCAGCCGTCGGTCAGCGCCTCGGCGGTCGCGGCCTCGTTCTTCCAGTACCCGTTGAACACGTGCTCGCCGTGCAGCAGTACCTCGCCGTCGTCGGCGATCCGCACCACGGAGCCCGGCAGCGGCTGGCCGACCGTACCGATCTTCGTGCGGTCCCACGGGTTGAAGGCCGTGGCCGCACACGACTCCGTCAGGCCGTAGCCCTCCAGGACGGTGAAGCCGATGCCGCGGAAGAAGTGGCCGAGCCGCTCGCCCAGCGGGGCCCCGCCGGAGATCGCGTACTCGCCGCGCCCGCCGAGGACCGTGTGGAGCTTGCTGTAGACCAGCTTGGAGAACAGCTTGTGCTTCAGCTTCAGGCCGAAGGACGGGCCGCCCGGGGTGTCCAGCGCCCGGCTGTACGCGATCGCCGTCTCGGCGGCCGCGTCGAAGATCTTGCCCTTGCCGTCGGCCTGGGCCTTGGCGCGCGCCGAGTTGAAGACCTTCTCGAAGACGCGCGGCACACCGAGGATCAGCGTGGGCCGGAAGGACTGCAGCTCGTCGGTGAGGTTCTTGATGTCCGGTACGCAGCCCAGGCGGATCGGCGCCAGGACGGCCGCCACCTCCACCAGGCGCCCGAAGACGTGCGCGGCCGGCAGGAAGAGCAGCACGGAGCACTCGCCGGTGCGGAACAGCGGGCTCAGGCGCTCCACCACGTTGCCGCACTCGGCGAAGAAGTTGCGGTGGGTCAGCACACAGCCCTTGGGGCGGCCGGTGGTGCCCGAGGTGTAGACGATGGTGGCCGGGTCGTCGGCGTTCGCCAGCGAGCTGCGCCGGTCGACCTCCTCGTCCGTCACGTCCGCGCCGGCGGCCTGCAGCGTCGCCAGCGCGCCCTGCTCGATCTCCCAGACCTCGCGCAGCTCCGGCAGCCGGTCGCGCAGCGAGGCCACGGCCGCGTTGTGACCCGGGCTCTCCACGACCACGGCGACCGCGCCGGAGTCGCCGAGGATCCACTGGATCTGCTCGGGCGAGCTGGTCTCGTACACGGGGACGGTGACGGCGCCCGCGCTCCAGATCGCAAAGTCGAAGAGCACCCACTCGTAGCGGGTGCGGGAGATCAGCGCGACGCGGTCGCCGGGCTGGATGCCGGCCGCGATCAGGCCCTTTGCGGCGGCGCGCACCTCGGCGAGGAACTCGGTCGCGGACACGTCCTGCCACTGGCCGCCGACCTTGCGGGCCATGACGGCGGTGTCGGGATGCTGCGCGGCATTGCGGCGGATGAGATCCGTCAGGTTCCCGTCCGACGGGACCTCGTACAGGGCCGGAAGGCTGAACTCGCGCAAGACTGCTGCTCCTCTGGGCGCCATCGCCACCATGTGGACCGACCGGACGTTACCCACCGGTAGTGGGTTCCGGATAGAGGGAACCGGCCAGATGTTCCGTGCGTCACAGCCGCGGCCGTGCCATGCCGACAGTAGTCGACCCCGTTTGCGACTCGGAAGTAACCGCAGGTAGGCAGCCTGTGACCCCCGCACTACCGGCCGCCCCCGGGCCGCCCCTAGGGTGGGGCGCATGGGTGGCAGGAAAAGCAGCACGCGGGTCCATGTCGTCAGCGACGTCCACGGCAACGCCGAAGCGCTCGCCCGCGCCGGTGACGGCGCCGACGCACTGATCTGCCTCGGCGACCTCGTGCTCTTCCTCGACTACGCCGACCACTCGCGCGGCATCTTCCCCGACCTGTTCGGCGTCGAGAACGCCGACCGGATCGTGGAGCTGCGCACGGCGCGCCGCTTCGACGAGGCCCGCGACTTCGGGCGGCGGCTGTGGGCGGGACTCGACCGGGAACAGCTGATCGAGGGCGCCGTGCGCCGCCAGTACGCCGAGATGTTCGCCGCGTTCCCGCAGCCCACGTACGCCACCTACGGCAATGTCGACATCCCGGGTCTGTGGCCCGAGTACGCCGGTCCCGGCACCACCGTCCTCGACGGGCAGCGGGTGGAGATCGGCGGCCTCGTCTTCGGCTTCGTCGGCGGCGGACTGCCCTCCCCGATGCGCACCCCGTACGAGGTGGACGAGGAGGAGTACGCCGCCAAGGTCGAGGCGCTCGGCGAGGTGGACGTGCTCTGCTCGCACATCCCGCCGGAGGTCCCCGAGCTCTGCTACGACACGGTCGCGCGCCGGTTCGAACGCGGCAGCGAGGCCCTGCTCGCGGCGATCCGGCGGACCCGCCCGCGGTACGCGCTGTTCGGACACGTGCACCAGCCGATGGCCCGGCGCATGCGGATCGGCGGCACGGAATGCGTGAACGTCGGGCATTTCGCCGCCACCGGAAGGCCCTGGGCGCTGGAGTGGTGACCTCCCGGCCCCCGAGCGGTGAGCCCCGGGCCCTGGAGTGGCGACCTCCGCACGCACGGTAGCCTGCACGCGGCGGCCGCAGGCCGCACACTTCCTCGAACAATCCCTGGAGGGGCGACCGCCATGGCCGAACACACCAGCTCGAGCATCACGATCGAGGCGGCGCCGGCCGACGTCATGGCCGTGATCGCCGACTTCGCCCGCTATCCCGAGTGGACCGGCGAGGTGAAGGAGGCCGAGGTACTGGCCACCGACGCCGAGGGCCGCGCCGAGAAGGTCCGGCTGCTGCTGGACGCGGGCGCGATCAAGGACGACCACACCCTCGCCTACACCTGGAAGGGTACGGACGAGGTGAGCTGGACCCTGGACAAGTCGCAGATGCTGCGCCAGCTCGACGGCTCGTACCGGCTCGCCCCGCTGGACGGCGGAAAGCGCACCGAGGTCACCTACCAGCTGACCGTGGACGTCAAGATCCCGATGCTCGGCATGATCAAGCGCAAGGCCGAGAAGGTCATCATCGACCGCGCTCTGGCCGGCCTGAAGAAGCGCGTCGAATCGGCCTGATCCATGCACATCCTGCTGATCACCGGCCCCGGCGGGGCCGGCCGCACCACCGTGGCCGCGGCCACCGCCGTCGCCGCCGCACGGGCCGGGCAGCGGGTGCTGCTGCTCTCCGGCGACCCCGGCAATCCCCTGTCCGCACTGCTCGGGGAGCCCACGGGCCGGCCCGTCGAAGCCGCGCCGGGGCTGACGGCCGTACCCGCCGGAGGGGTCCTCGCGGCCCGCGTGGACTCCGGCGAGGAGTTCCGCGAGGAGCTCGTCGCCCTCCAGGAGCGCGGATCCGCCCTGCTCGGCATGGTCGGGGCCCGCCCGCTCGGGGCCGAGGAGCTCACCGAGCTGCCCGGCGCCGAGCAGTTCGCCCTGCTGCGCGCCCTGCGCCGGGCCGCGGCCGCACCCGGCACCGACCTCGTCGTCGTCGACATGCCTCCGCTCCACCAGGCCGTGGCCACCCTCGCCCTCCCCGCCCAGCTGCGCCGCTATCTGGCCCGGCTGCTCCCGGCCGAGCGGCAGGCGGCCCGCGCCCTGCGGCCCGTACTGGCCCAGCTGGCCGGCGTGCCCATGCCCGCGCAGTGGCTGTACGAGGCCGCCGCGCGCTGGGACGAGGAGCTCGCGGCCGTCCAGGCCGTCGTGGAGGCCGCCGACACCTCGCTGCGGGTGGTCGCCGAGCCGGGACCGGGCGCCGACGCCGCGCTGCGGACCGGGCTGCTCGGCCTCGCCCTCGAGCAGCTGCCGGTCGACGGGATCGTCGCCAACCGGATGGTGCCGCAGGGCTCTCCCGACCCCTGGCTGGCCGGGCTCGCCGCCCAGCAGGAGAAGTACGCCGCCCAGTGGGCCGGGGCCGGGCCGGCCGGGGACGTGCCCGTGCTGCCGCTGGGGCACCTCGGGCACGACCCCCAGGGGCCGGAGGACCTGGCCGGGCTCACCGGGGCGGAGGGGCTCGTTCCGGCGGTCTCCGGGGAGGCCGGGGACAGGGCCCGGGACGCGGCCCGGGAGCGCCGGGCCTGGGTGGTCGAGGACCGCCGCGCCGAGGACGGGGTACTCGTCTGGGTGGTGCCGCTGCCCGGCGCCCACAAGCGCGACCTCGACCTGGTCCGGCGCGGCGACGAGCTGCTGCTCGCGGCCGGCCCGTACCGCAGGATCGTTCCGCTGCCCTCGGCGCTGCGCCGCTGCACGGTCTCCGGCGCCGCCCTCGCCGACGGGGAGCTCCGCATCCGCTTCACGCCGGACCCGGGGCTCTGGCCCCGCAGGCCCTGAACCGCGTACCCCCGTTCGGGTAACGTCGAAGGTAGTACGTACCGCACGCCCAGCAGCTGCCGCAGGAGAGTCCGCCATGAGCGAGGCCACCGACCGTCCCACCGACGACGACGCCTGGGCCAAGGCCTGCGCCGAGGACCTCGCCGCGGAGCAGGAGCGCCGCAGGGCCCGGCAGGGCGGCACCGACGCCGGCACGGGGACCGCCGCCGAGGAGCTCTTCAAGCTGTTCGAGGCCGTCGCCGACAAGGTCTCCGGGCTGAACAACCCGCTGCTCGGCGCCGCCGCCCAGGGTGCGGTACGCCAGTTCGTCAACCAGGCGAAGGCCGCCGCCAAGCCCGTCGTCGAGCGCAACCCCGAGGTCTTCGACCACCTCGCGGCCGCCGGCTCCGAGCTGCTCGCCGCGTACCGCTCGGCCGTCGAGGGCCACGAGCGGCGCTGGACCCGCGACGAGCCCGCGGCGGGCGCGGGCCCGGACGGCCCCTCCGGCGACCACCCCTCGGGCGACCGTCCCTCCGGCGACCGTTCCGACCCCCGCGACGAGGGCGGCAGCGGTCCGACGCAGCGGATCGATCTCGACTGAGACCATGCCGCCCTCGGGTACCGTTGGCCGTGGCGGGGTTTGACCGGAAACCGAGGGACTAATGGGACTCACCATCGGCGTCGACATCGGCGGCACGAAGATCGCGGCCGGCGTGGTCGACGAAGAGGGCACCATCCTTGAGACGTACAAGGTGCCCACCCCGCCGACCGCGGACGGAGTGACGGACGCGATCTGCGCCGCAGTGTCCGAAGTCAGCAGCAGCCACACCATCGAGGCCGTCGGCATCGGCGCCGCCGGTTACGTGGACGACAAGCGTGCGACCGTGCTCTTCGCGCCGAACATCAACTGGCGGCACGAGCCGCTCAAGGACAAGGTCGAGCAGCGCATCGGCCTGCCGGTCGTCGTCGAGAACGACGCGAACTGCGCCGCCTGGGGCGAGTACCGCTTCGGTGCGGGCCAGGGCCACGACGACGTCATCTGCATCACGCTCGGCACGGGCCTGGGCGGCGGCATCATCATCGGCAACAAGCTGCGCCGCGGACGCTTCGGCGTGGCCGCCGAGTTCGGGCACATCCGGGTGGTCCCGGACGGCCTGCTGTGCGGGTGCGGGAGCCAGGGCTGCTGGGAGCAGTACGCCTCCGGGCGCGCGCTCGTCCGGTACGCCAAGCAGCGCGCCAACGCCACCCCCGAGAACGCGGTGGCCCTGCTCGCGCTCGGTGACGGCACCGCCGACGGCATCGAGGGCAAGCACATCAGCGAGGCCGCGCGCGCCGGTGACCTGGTGGCCATCGACGCCTTCCGCGAGCTGGCCCGCTGGGCGGGCGCCGGGCTGGCGGACCTGGCGTCCCTCTTCGACCCGTCGGCGTTCATCGTCGGCGGCGGGGTCTCGGACGAGGGCGACCTCGTCCTCGACCCGATCCGCAAGTCCTTCAAGCGCTGGCTGGTCGGCGGCGCGTGGCGCCCGCACGCGCAGGTGCTGGCCGCGCAGCTGGGCGGCAAGGCCGGCCTCGTCGGCGCGGCGGACCTGGCCCGCCAGGGCTGACACCGCGTCTGTTGTCCGCACTGCCCGCCGCGCCCCCCTGGGGCGGGGCGGGCAGTCTGGCTATGTTCTGGCTATGCTGCCGAACTCTGTGACGGAACCCGACGGTTCCGCGGTGATCCGAGCCCTCAGCTACAACATCCGCTCGATGCGGGACGACGAGGATGCGCTGGCCCGGGTGATCCGCGCCTGCGCCCCCGACCTGGTGTTCATCCAGGAGGCGCCGAGGTTCTTCCGCTGGCGCAAGCACGCGGCGCGGCTGGCTGCGAAGACGGACCTGGTGGTGCTGAGCGGCGGCGCGACCGCCGCGGGCCCGCTCCTGCTCTGCTCCCTACGGGCCTTCGTGGAGCGGACGCAGGACGTCCTGCTCCCGCTGACCCCGGGCCTGCACCGGCGGGGCTTCGCCACGGCGGTGGTCCGGTTCGGGGCCGCGCGGGTGGCGGTGCTGAGCGCGCACCTGTCGCTGGACGGGCCGGAACGCCGGGCGCAGGCCGACCTCCTCCTGGACCGCCTCGCGGCCACGGACGCCCCGTACGCCATCGTGGCGGGCGACATCAACGAGACGCCGTCCGGCCCGGCGTTCCGCCGCCTCTCCACCGCCCTCCAGGACTGCTGGACGGTGTCCCCCTGGGGCGGCGAGCACACCTTCGTCCGCTCCGGCCCGCCGAGGCGGATCGACGCGATCTTCGCGACGCCGGGTGTGGAGGTCCTGACCTGCGGCGTCCCGACCGCTCTGCCAGGCGTCAGGAAGGACGACCTCCAGGCGGCCACGGACCACCTCCCGGTCCTGGCCGCCCTCCGCCTCCCGGCCCCACAGCCCGGCGCGCGCCGGAAACCCGGCCCCGCCGGCGCTTGAGCGTGGGGGTACCCCCGGACGGAGTCTGGGGGAGCGTCCGGGTCCGCGGCCTACACCACCGCGCCGCGGCCCGGGTCGTCGTCCTCGTCGTCGCCCTGCGACATCCGCGCCACCAGCGTGGCGAAGCCGCCGAGGAAGCCGCCGATGCCGAGCGTCGTGAGCCACCAGGTCATGTCCCACTGCAGCAGCACGGCCACCAGCAGCAGCACCGGCCCGCCCACCACCGCCAGCCACGCGAACTTCGCCGTCGTGTCCGCCGGCGGGAGCTCCGGCTCCGGAGGGACGAAGTGGCCCTCGTCCTTCTCGTCCGGCTCCGCCGGCGTGTGGTCCCGGGGCCCGGTCCCGGTCCCGGTATCGGTATCGGTATCGGGACCGCTCACGCCCACGCCCGGGGCGAACACCACCGAGCTGCCCAGCGCCGGAGCCGGGGGTTCCTTGTCCGCCGCAGGCTCGGGAGCCGGCTCCACGTCCTCCTCCGGCAGCATCAGGTTCTCGATCGGCCGGAACGGTCTCGACCCCGGCGGGTCCGGCGGCTCCTGCCCGTACCCGGCGACGATCGCCGCCCAGGCCGCCTCCTCGTCCAGCGGGGGGACACCCCCCGGGGACTCCTCGTGCTCAGCCACCGCTGGCCGCCCCCTCCCTGCCGACGCTCTCCGCGAGCCGCCCGACGAACGCATAACTGTCCGCGAAGATCTGCTCCGCGTCGTAGTCCAACGTCGCCACGTGGTAGCTCTGTTCCAGCAGCGTCTCGGTGACGTCCGTCGACGAGATCCGCGCGAGGATCCGCGCCGAGTCGACCGGCGGTACGACATGGTCCTGCGGGCTGTGCAGCAGCAGCACCGGCTGCGTCACCTGCGGCAGCTCGGTGTCCAGCATCTGCAGGAACTTCCGCAGCGAGTGGGCGGCCCGGGTCGGGACCCGGTCGTACCCGACCTCGTCCGAGCCCGGCTTCGCGATGTCGCTCGCGATGCCCGGGGTCGAGCGGATGAAGTGCTTGGCCACCGGGAGGGCGACGGCCAGCGGGTCGTGCACCTTGTTGGCCGGGTTGACGAGCACGAGCCCGCTGATCGCGTCCCCGTGCTTGGCCGCCAGCCGCAGGCTCAGCGCCCCGCCCATGGACAGGCCGAAGACGAACACCTGCGTGCACCGGTCCAGCAGCTCCCGCAGCGCGCGGTCGACCTCCGCGTACCAGTCCTGCCAGCCCGTGAGCTGCATGTCCTGCCACCGCGTCCCGTGCCCGGGCAGCAGCGGCAGCGACACCGTCAGGCCCTGCCCGGCGAGATACTCGGCCCACGGACGCAGCGACTGCGGGGAACCGGTGAAGCCGTGGCAGAGGAGGACGCCGACCTCTCCGCCCTCGTGGCGGAACGGCTCAGCTCCAGGGAGGACGGGCACCAGGGTCTCCTTCGACGGGTGGGGGGTGCGTAGCGCTGTGTGACTTCACCGTACGCGACGGGGATGACACCGACCAGGGTCGTCGACCGCTCTCGCCCGAGCCAGGGGATATGGTCTGTTCGACAGACACAGGAAGGCTTTCGAGTTGATCTACGGCGCAATGAAGTTCTCCATCGGGGGTTCCCTGAAGCTCGCCTTCAGGCCGTGGGTGGAGGGCCTCGAGAACATTCCCGCCGAGGGGCCGGCGATCCTCGCGAGCAACCACCTGTCGTTCTCCGACTCCTTCTTCCTGCCGGCCGTGCTGGACCGGAAGGTCACCTTCATCGCGAAGGCGGAGTACTTCACCTCCCCGGGCGTCAAGGGCAAGCTGACGGCCGCCTTCTTCAAGGGCGTCGGCCAGCTCCCGGTGGACCGCTCCGGTGCGCGTGGTGCCGGCGAGGCCGCGATCAAGAGCGGCATCGACGTCATCGAGCGCGGAGAGCTGTTCGGTATCTACCCCGAGGGCACACGTTCACCCGACGGCCGCCTCTACCGCGGCAAGCCCGGCGGTCTGGCCCGGGTGGCCCTGGCCACCGGTGCGCCGGTGATCCCCGTGGCGATGATCGACACGGAGAAGATCCAGCCGCCCGGCAAGGTCGTCCCGAAGCTGATGCGCCCGGGCATCCGGATCGGCAAGCCGCTGGACTTCAGCCGCTACCAGGGCATGGACAGTGACCGCTTCATCCTGCGCTCGGTGACCGACGAGGTCATGTACGAGATCATGAAGCTGTCCGGCCAGGAGTACGTCGACATCTACGCGACGGCCGCCAAGCGCCAGATCGCGGACGCGGAGAAGGCCGAGAAGGCCGCCAAGGCCGCCGCCGAGAAGAGCGCCGGCAAGAGCGCCGAGTAGCCGAGCAGCGGACCAGGGCGGGGAGAACGGGCGGCACCGCCCGCACGGGGTGGGGGAGATGGCGAAACGCGAACGCGTCGTGCGCATGTCGGTCGAGCAGCCGCTGTGGCGGGCCCTGACCGCCTACCGGCTGATCACCATGGTCTACGCGGCCCTGCTGTTCGCCTCGGCGTACAAGGACTTCGACCGCCCCTGGGTCGCGGCCGGCTACCTCGCCGTGCTCGCCGTCTGGACCGTGGCCACCCACCGCAAGGTGGCGAACGCCGTCAGCTGCACCAAGCGGTTCCTCGGGGCCGACCTCACCGTCGCCCTCGTCGGGATCCTGCTCACCCCGGTCGCGGACACGTACGAGCGGATCGCCGCCGGCGGCCCCACCCTCCCCAGCATCTGGACGGCGGGCTCCGTCCTCGCCTTCGCGATCAAGGGCGGCTGGCGCTGGGCGGGATTCGCCTCGACCTTCGTGGCCGCGGCCAACGTCCTGGTCCACGGCGGCGATCCCACCCGCGACACCCTGCACAACGTGCTGCTGGTCTGGGTGGCCTCCATCGCCATCGGGTACGTCGTCGAGGTCGCCCGGGCCAGTGAGGCCACCCTCGCCCGCGCCCTGGAGATCGAGGCCGCCACCCGCGAGCGCGAGCGCCTGGCCCGCGACATCCACGACGGGGTCCTCCAGGTCCTCGCCATGGTCCAGCGGCGCGGCACCGAGCTGGGCGGCGAGGCCGCCGAGCTCGGCAGGATGGCCGGGGAGCAGGAGGTGGCGCTGCGCACCCTGGTCTCCAGCGGGCTGGTGCCCGCCTCCCGGATCTGCCGCGACGAGTCGCTCGGCGCGCTGGTGGACGCGTACGAGGTGGAGGAGCCCGGCGCCGACGAGGGCGAGCTGGATCTGCGGACGCTCCTCGCCCCGCACGCCGGATCCCGGGTCAGCTTCGCCGAGCCGGGCACGCCGGTCCTGCTGCCGGTGCCCGCGGCGAAGGAGCTGGCCGCCGCGGTCGGCGCCGCCCTCGACAACGTGCGCAAGCACGCCGGGGACGGGGCCAAGGCCTGGATCCTGGTCGAGGACTGGGGCGACGAGGTGATCGTGACCGTCCGCGACGACGGCCCGGGCATCCCGGCGGGCCGGCTCGACCAGGCCGAGGGCGAGGGCCGGATGGGCGTGGCCCTGTCCATCCGCGGCCGGCTGCGGGACCTCGGCGGCAGCGCCGAGCTGGTGTCCGTCCCCGGGCAGGGCACCGAAGTGGAACTGAAAGTACCTAGGGGGAGAACCCAGTGAGCCAGACCGACGCGTCCCACGAGCCGAACGAGCTCGGCGCGATCAAGGTGATGGTCGTGGACGACCATCCGATGTGGCGGGACGCGGTCGCCCGCGACCTGGCCGCCGCGGGCTTCGACGTGGTCGCGACGGCCGGCGACGGCCCCGAGGCGGTCCGCCGGGCCGTGCCCGCCGCCCCCCACGTCCTGGTCCTCGACCTCAACCTGCCGGGCATGCCCGGGGTGCAGGTCTGCAAGGAGCTCGTCGGCGCCAACCCCGCGCTGCGCGTCCTGGTCCTGTCCGCCAGCGGTGAGCACGCCGACGTCCTGGAAGCGGTGAAGTCCGGCGCGACCGGCTACCTGCTCAAGTCCGCGGGCGCCCAGGAGCTGATCGACGCGGTCCGCCGGACCGCGGCCGGCGACCCGGTGTTCACCCCGGGCCTGGCCGGTCTGGTGCTCGGCGAGTACCGGCGTCTGGCCACCGACCCGGCGCCCGCCGCCCCCGACGAGCCGAAGGCCCCGCAACTGACCGACCGGGAGACCGAGGTGCTGCGGCTGGTGGCCAAGGGGCTCTCGTACAAGCAGATCGCGGAGCGCCTCGTCATCTCCCACCGCACGGTGCAGAACCACGTGCAGAACACCCTGGGCAAGCTCCAGTTGCACAACCGGGTGGAGCTCGTCCGGTACGCGATAGAGCGCGGCCTCGACGACGCGTAACGGGGGACGCGCGCGGTGTCGTACGTCGTACTTACGTCCTCGTACGAGTGAACGGGGGGACGCAACGCCCCGTAATTCCACCGGAATTGACCCTTCCCAGGCTCTTGCTGTGACCTGAGTCACCACTAGCGTGACCGTCGTGCGGGCTCAGTGGGCCCTGTGGCGAAGGGAAGTTCCATGAAGGTCGGAGTGCTGACGGGCGGCGGCGACTGCCCCGGGCTCAACGCGGTCATCCGGGCCGTCGTCCGCAAGGGCGTCCAGGAGTACGGGTGCGAGTTCATCGGCTTCAAGGACGGCTGGCGCGGCGCGGTCGAGGGGGACGCCGTCCCGCTCGGCATCTCCGCCGTCCGCGGCATCCTGCCGCGCGGCGGCACCATCCTCGGCTCCTCGCGGACCAACCCGTTCAAGCAGGAGAACGGGGTCCGGCAGATCAAGGAGAACCTCGCGAAGTACGAGGTCGAGGCCCTCGTCGCGATCGGCGGCGAGGACACCCTGGGCGTGGCCGCCAAGCTGTACGGGGAGTACGGCATCCCGTGCGTCGGCGTCCCGAAGACCATCGACAACGACCTGTCGGCCACGGACTACACCTTCGGCTTCGACACGGCGGTGGGCATCGCCACGGAGGCCATCGACCGCCTGCACACCACGGCCGAGTCGCACATGCGGGTGCTCGTCGTCGAGGTGATGGGCCGGCACGCCGGCTGGATCGCCCTGCACTCGGGGCTGGCGGGCGGCGCCAACGTCATCCTCATCCCGGAGCAGCGCTTCGACGTGGACCAGGTGTGCGCGTGGGTGACCTCCCGGTTCAAGGCGAGCTACGCACCGATCGTGGTGATCGCCGAGGGAGCCATGCCCAAGGACGGGGAGATGGTGCTGAAGGACGCCACCACCGACTCGTTCGGGCACGTCCGGCTGTCGGGCGTGGGGGAGTGGCTGGCCAAGGAGATCGAGGCGCGGACCGGCAAGGAGGCCCGGACCACGGTGCTCGGGCACATCCAGCGCGGCGGCACGCCGAGCGCCTTCGACCGGTGGCTGGCGACGCGGTTCGGCCTGCACGCGATCGACGCCGTGCACGACGGTGACTTCGGGAAGATGGTCGCGCTGAAGGGGACGGACATCGTGCGGGTCGCGATCGCGGACGCGACGGCGAAGCTGAAGACCGTGGACCCGGCGCTGTACGAGGAGGTCGGGGTGTTCTTCGGCTGAGCCGGAGCGGGCGGGCGGGCTGTGGGTCGTAACGGCCGTAAGGTGACGAAACGACCCATGGTCCGGGCGCGTGCTGCGGACCCTGGCCGGGGGCGGGACGAAGATGATCACCCAGCGGTCCACCGGCTTCAACAACATCGACCTGGACGTCGCCCGGCGGCTCGGCATGACCGTGAGCCGGGTCTCGTACGTGGGGTGGGACGTCGTACAGAACCCGGCGTGCGTGGAGCCGGGCATGGAGTACGTGGACAAGCAGGAGCTGCTCACGTCCGCGGACCTGGTCAGCCTGCACGTGCCGCTGCTGGAGTCGACGCACCACCTCATCGACGCGGCCGCGCTGCGGACGATGAAGGACGACGCGATCCTGGTGAACTCCAGCCGCGGCGGGCTGATCGACTCGGAGGCGCTGGTGTCCGAGCTGCGGTCCGGGCGCTTCGAGGGGGTCGGGCTGGACGTGTACGAGGCCGAGGCCGGGCTGTTCTTCCTGGACAAGTCCCTGGAGGCCGTCGAGGACGACACCCTGGCCCGCCTGATCACGTTCCCGAACGTGGTGGTCACCTCGCACCAGGCGTACTACACGCGCGACGCGGTGGGCCAGATCATCGAGACGACGGTCCGGAACGTGGCGGACTATCTGGCGGGGCGGAGGTCGGAGAACACGCTGTCCCCCGAGTGACGCGAGTTCGTCCGGAGTTCAGGCCGGAGCCATCTGTGCGGCGCGGGTGCATGGTCTAGATTCGGCCGCGTGGACATACCTTCCGTGGGCCGCTGGATCCTCATGGCCTTTGCCGCGATACAGCTCGTGTACGCCGTCCGGGCCCTGCGGCCCGCGCTCCGTTCCCGGCCGGGGGAGAGGGTGGACGCGTGGCTGGCGTTCGCGGACCCGGCGGTGGGCGCGCCGGTGTCGCTGGCGCTGGCCTTCGGGAACCTCACGATGGTCCTCGCCGGCATGGCGGTACTGGGCCCGGTCCTGACCTGGCAGCTGGTCCGGACGATCCTGTCCCGCCGCACGAAGCCGACCCCGGCCTGACGGCTCCCGCTGCGCGGAGCTCCTGCCCCTCCAGGGGAAAGGCCCGCGCAGCGGACCCGGCTAGACCGCGGCCGTCGTCACGGCGACCAGGAGCTCGCGGAGCAGGTCGGCGCCTCGGAGGGTGAGGATCGATTCCGGGTGGAACTGGACTCCCGCGAAGGCGGATGCGCGGAGGGCGTGGACCTCCCCCGTCACCGCGTCCCGGGAGACCTCCACACCCTGCTCCGACAGGCGGGCCGCCGCAGCGTCGGGGCAGTGCGCCGTGTACGTGTTGTAGAAGCCCACCACCTCCTCCTCGCCGAAGAGGTCGATCCGCGTCTGCGTCCCCTGCGCAGGCTCCGCCTTGCGGATCAGCGGCAGGCCCAGCTCGGCCGCCAGCAGCTCGTGCCCGAGGCAGACGCCCAGGATCCCGGACCGGTGCCCCGCCAGGAGTTCCGCCGTCAGCCCGCGCAGCATCCGCATCTTCGGGTCGGCCGCGTCCGCCGGGTTACCCGGCCCCGGGCCCAGGACGACCGGGCCGGTCCAGGACAGGGCCGTCTCCCGCAGCCCGGGATCGTCGTAGCGGCGTACCGTCACCTCCAGCCCCGTCACCCGCAGCACATGGGCCAGCATCGCCGTGAAGGTGTCCTCGCCGTCCACCACCAGGGCGTGGCCGGCCCGGGCCGGGGGCCGGTCCTGCATCCGGAGCCAGAACGGCGCCAGGTCCCGGCGGCGCGCCGCGAGGGCCGCCCGGACCCGGGGGTCGGCCGCGAGGCCGGTCGCCCCGAACGCCGGCCGCGGGGCCGCCGGGCGGACCCCGAGCGCCGCCAGCACCCCGGCCGCCTTCGCGTGCGTCTCCGCCACCTCGCCCGCCGGGTCCGAGTGCCGGACCAGCGTGGCGCCCACCGGCACCCGCAGCGTGCCGTCCGCCGCGATGTCCGCGGTCCGGATCAGGATCGGGGAGTCCAGCGTCTGGGACCCCGAGGCGTCCACGCCCAGCAGGGCCAGGGCGCCGGCGTAGTACCCGCGCCCGCCGGCCTCGTACCGCTCGATCACCCGGCAGGCGTTCTGCACCGGCGACCCGGTCACCGTCGCCGCGAACATCGTCTCGCGCAGCACCTCCCGCACGTCCAGCGAGGAGCGGCCGCGCAGCTCGTACTCGGTGTGCGCGAGGTGCGCCATCTCCTTCAGCCGCGGCCCGACGACGACCCCGCCACGGTCGCCGACCGTGCACATCATCTTCAGCTCCTCGTCCACGACCATGGAGAGCTCCTCGGTCTCCTTGCGGTCGCCGAGGAAGGCGAGGAGCGACTCGGCCGTCGGGCCCCCGGCCGGATGGCGGTAGGTGCCGCTGATCGGATTCATCACGACCGTGCCGCCGGACATCCGCACGTGCACCTCGGGGCTGGCCCCGACCAGCGTCCGGTCCCCCGTGTGCACGACGTACGTCCAGTACGCGCCGCGCTCGCCCAGCAGCAGCCGCCGGAACAGCGCGAGCGCGTCGGCCCGCCCGAAGCCCTCGATCCGGCCCTCGTACGTGCGCCGGATGACGAAGTTCGCGCCCTCGCCGCGGCCGATCTCGTCCCGGATCACCCGCTCGACGGTCGCCGCGTACTCCTCGTCGGGCACGTCGAAGCCGCCGCCCTCGACCCGGACCGGGTGCTCCGGCAGCGCGGCCAGCGCCTCGGCGAGGGGGACCTCGTACGCCTCCTCGGCGGCCAGCACGCTCAGCGGCGTGCCGTCGTCGCGTACGTCGAACCCGCGCTCGCGGATCTGGCGGAACGGCACGAGGGCGAGGGTGGGCAGCTCCCGTACGGGCAGCTCGGCCAGGCGCCCGGCCTCGTGGACCGGGCCGATCAGCACCTCGACGGTGTCGTGGTCGCGGCCGGGGGTCCGGCGGCGCAGCAGGGCGAAGGGCGGGCAGGAGTCGTCGAGCAGCTCGAGCAGGCGGCTGGGTTCCAGGCGGCTGGTGTCCATGGGGCGGGCGTCCTTCTCCATCGGCGGGGTGAAGAGGAGCGGCCGGGCCCGGAAAGCACCGAAGGCCGCCCCTCGGGCGGCCTTCGCGTCGTGCGTGTCAGTGGGTACGCGCGAGAAGTGGGCCGCCGGGAGCGGGCCACCACCAGTTCTGGTTCGAGAGCGCGTACATGCCGCCGACGATAGCCCACCCGCACCCGCAGAGACACCCGTCTCACCCAGTGGGCGCCGGGCTGGACGTGACGCAAGACGCCGTAATGTGTACGAGGTGACCGTGAACGCTGAAACCCAAGCCCCCGCCGCCAAGGCGACCTGGCGAGACCTTCCCGCGGCGCAGCAGCCTTCGTACCCCGATGCCGAGGCACTGCGCGCTGTCGTCGCGGACCTCGAGTCGTATCCTCCGCTCGTTTTCGCGGGTGAGTGCGACCAGCTGCGCGCCCGTCTGGGAGCCGTCGCCAAGGGCGAGGCGTTCCTGCTGCAGGGCGGCGACTGTGCCGAGGCCTTCGACGCCGTGTCCGCCGAGCACATCCGAGCCAAGCTGAAGACGCTGCTCCAGATGAGCGCCGTCCTGACGTACGCCGCCTCCGTGCCCGTCGTCAAGGTCGGCCGCATCGCGGGCCAGTACTCCAAGCCGCGCTCCAAGGACACCGAGACCCGCGACGGCGTCACCCTGCCGACCTACCGCGGCGACTCCGTCAACGGCTTCGCCTTCACCGAAGGGGCCCGGATCCCGGACCCCGAGCGGCTGAAGCGCATGTACCACGCGTCCGCGTCGACGCTGAACCTGGTGCGCGCCTTCACCACCGGTGGTTACGCCGACCTGCGCCAGGTGCACGCCTGGAACCAGGACTTCGTGAAGTCCTCCCCGTCCGGGCAGCGCTACGAGCAGCTCGCGCGGGAGATCGACAACGCGCTGAACTTCATGAAGGCGTGCGGTACCGACCCGGCCGAGTTCAAGGCCGTCGAGTTCTACGCCTCCCACGAGGCGCTGCTGCTCGACTACGAGGGCGCGCTGACCCGCACCGACTCGCGTACGGGCAAGCTGTACGACACCTCCGGCCACATGGTCTGGATCGGTGAGCGCACGCGCCAGCTGGACCACGCGCACATCGAGTTCTGCTCGCAGATCGCCAACCCGATCGGCATCAAGCTCGGCCCGACCACCACGGTGGACGAGGCCCTGACGTACATCGACCGCTTGGACCCCGAGCGCGAGCCGGGCCGGCTGACCTTCGTCGTCCGCATGGGCGCCGACAAGGTCCGCGACAAGCTCCCCGAGCTGGTCGAGAAGGTCACCGCCTCCGGTGCGACGGTCGGCTGGGTCACCGACCCGATGCACGGCAACACCTTCGAGGCGGCCTCGGGCCACAAGACGCGCCGTTTCGACGACGTGCTCGACGAGGTCAAGGGCTTCTTCGAGGTCCACAAGGGCCTCGGCACCCACCCGGGCGGCATCCACGTCGAGCTCACCGGTGACGACGTCACCGAGTGCGTGGGCGGCGGCGACGAGATCTTCGTCGACGACCTGCACCAGCGCTACGAGACGGCCTGCGACCCGCGGCTCAACCGCAGCCAGTCCCTGGACCTGGCCTTCCTGGTCGCCGAGATGTACCGCGATCAGTAAGCGCGATCAGTAGGTAGAAACGCACGAGAGTGGGGCACGGATCGATGTGATCCGTGCCCCACAGTCGTTCCCAGGGCTTTTGGGCGAGCCTCACTTTGGGTACGGTTAGGTAAGCCTCACCGAATAGGGGATGGCTGCAAAACCATTCCTGCCAGGGAGGTGAACCGCGTGTACGTCTGCTCTTGCTTCGGGATCACCGACAAGCAGGTCAAGGAGCACGCGGCCGCCGGGGCCTGCACCCCCCGCCAGATCGCCTCGGTCACCAAGGCCGGCACCGACTGCGGATCATGCGTACGCACCATCCAGGGCATCCTGGGCCGCGGGGCCTGCCCGCGCCGGGAGCTGCTGGAGAAGGGCAACGCGGCCGCCGTGCTCGCCGCCGACCCGGAGCTCGCGGAAGCCGCGTAAGGCCTGGGCCCGCAGGGTCGCGCTGCGGCTCAGCTCTCCGGCTGCTCGATCAGCTGCGCGATGTAGAGCGGCTCACCGATGCTCTCGATGAGCTCCAGCTGGGTGTCGAGGTAGTCGATGTGGTGCTCCTCGTCCCCCAGGATCTCCTCGAAGAGGCGCGCCGAGGTCACGTCGCCCTTGCCGCGCATCACCTCGATCCCCCGCTTGAGGCGGTCGATGGCCTCGACCTCGACCTGCCGGTCCGCCTGGAACATCTCCGTCAGGGTCTGGCCGACCCGTACGTGGAAGAGCCGCTGGTAGTTCGGCAGCCCGTCCAGCATGAGGATGCGCTCGGTGATCTTGTCCGCGTGCTTCATCTCGTCGATGGACTCGGCACGGGTGTAGTTCGCGAGCTTGGTCCAACCCTTGTTGTCCTGGATCCGGTAGTGGAGCCAGTACTGGTTGATCGCCGTGAGCTCGCCGGTCAACTGCTCGTTCAGAAACTCGAGGACCTCGGGGTCGCCCTGCATTGCAGAGGCTCCTTCCAGGCAATGTCAGCTGTGTGACGGGTCTGGGGGTACCTCCCAGCCGTGACTGGGGGAGTGCGCGCATCCTTGCACCGCCGCAGGAGGCCGTCCAGTAAGTGCCTCCTTAGTGTGAGTTGCCGTGACTTGCCCGTATAGGGGCATAGCTGGTCGTGACCACCCCGCCACGTCTGTCACCATGGAGGCATGGGTCAGCCGGAAAGCCGGGAATCTCCGGGAGCAGAGCAGCTGGAGCTTCCACCGGGGCAACGGTTGCAGCGCGGCTGGCCGGTCACCCATTACGGCCCGGTCCCCAAGTTCAAGCCGGACCGCTGGGAGTTCCGCGTCTTCGGAGCCACCGCCGACGGTGACAAGCACTGCTGGAACCACGAGGAATTCACGGCCCTGCCGTTCGAATCGGTCGTGGCGGACCTGCACTGCGTGACGAAGTTCAGCATGCAGGGCGCCGAATGGGGCGGGGTCCTCGCCCGCGACATCCTCGCCCTGGCGCCGCCGTCGCCGCAGGTCACGCATGTGATGGTGTGGGCCGAGTACGGCTTCAGCTCCAATCTGAGGCTGGCCGACTTCGCCTCCGACCGGACCGTCTTCGCCACCCACGAGGGCGGTGAACTGCTCACCGCCGAGCACGGTTTCCCGGTGCGGCTCGTGGTCCCGCACCTGTACGCCTGGAAGGGCCCGAAGTGGGTCCGCGGCATCGAGTACATGACCGCCGACCGCCGCGGCTTCTGGGAGGAGCGCGGCTACCACAACATCGGCGACGCCTGGCGCGAGCAGCGCTACTCGTACCAGGAGGAGCCGGGGGACGGCCCCGAGTTGTAGGGCCTGCCACCCGGGGCGGGCCGGGGCCCGTGCTCAGTGGTGGTACCGGTGCACGACCGCGTGGCCCTTGCCGCGGCCGATCAGCCACTTGTTGACCGGGGTCGTGACGACGAAGGCGAGCGCGAGCGAGATCGCCAGCACGATCCAGAACAGCGCGTCCGCGAGGTGCGCGTCCATCGCTCCAGGCCACAGCGCGATCACGCCGTTGTCGATCAGTTCCATGACGGCGATCGAAAGAGTGTCCGCGGCCAACGCCACCCGGACGGCCGTACGCAGGTCCACGCCGGCGGCGAGGACTCCGCGCAGGGTGAGGGCGTAACCGAAGAAGAACGCCAGGACGATCGCCAGGATCATCGTCGGAACGTTCCCCCACCCCAGTGCCGTGCCGATGACCATGCCGAGCACTTCGCCGATGGCGCAGCCGGTGAGGCAGTGGAGGGTGGCCTTGGCCGCCATGGCCCAGCTGGCCTGGCCGTGGCGGCTGTCGTGGTGCTGGTGGTGCGTGTCGTGCTCGTGGTGTGCGTGTTCCATCGCAACCCCCTGGGAAACGCCGGACAACGGTCCTGCGGATAGCAGAACCGTATACCCCCCAGGGGTATTCCTCAACGGATCAGTGGAGCTCGCGCAGCTCCTTCAGCAGCGCCACGTCCGCCGCGTGCCCTTCCTTGCCGCCCGGCGTCTCGATGATCAGCGGGACACCCTCCGTCGCGGGGTGCGTGAACAGCTCGGCGAAGGCGTCCCGGCCGATGTGGCCCTGCCCGATGTTGGCGTGGCGGTCCTTGTGGGCGCCCACGCCCTCCTTCGAGTCGTTCGCGTGGATCAGCTTCAGCCGCCCCTCGCCCACCGTGTCCACCAGCAGGTCCAGCGTCTGCTTGGCGCCGCCCGGCTCCGCCAGATCGTGTCCCGCGGCGAAGATGTGGCAGGTGTCCAGGCAGATCCCCAGCTTCGGATGGTGCTCCAGCGCCTCGAAGTACGGCCCGAAGTCCCAGGTCCGCGAGCACAGCGAGGAACCCTGCCCGGCCGTGGACTCCAGCAGCAGGAACGGGTCGTCGTCGTGCACCAGCTCGTCCAGCAGCGGCAGCATGTACTCCCTGACCTGCGCGTACGCCGCCTCGCGCGGGCGCCCTCCGGTCGCCGAGCCGGTGTGGACGACCACCCCGAGCGCACCGATCTCCCGGCCGCGGCGCAGCGAGTGCCGCAGCGACTCCACCGACTTCTCCACGGTCGCCTCGGTGTGCGAGCCGAAGTTGATCAGGTACGGCGCGTGCACGTACGCCGGGATCGACCCGGCCGTGCACCCGGCCCGGAACAGCTCGTCCTGTGCCGGGTTCCCGACCGGGGTGGCCCAGCCGCGGGGATTGGCCACGAAGACCTGGACGGCCTCCGCACCCATCTCCCGCGCGTACGCCAGCCCCACCGAGGCGAGCCCGCCGGCGACGGGGACGTGCCCGCCCACGGGATTGCGCACGGCCTGCTCCGTGCCCCTCTGGTCCACTGCCGCTACAGCCCCTTGGTCCGCAGGACGATCGTGCTGCCCTCGGGGGCGTTCTGGCCGCCCGGCACCGACTGGGCGTCCACCGTGTTGCTGAAGGACAGGAACGGACGCTCCACCTTCACCTTGAAACCGGCCGCCTCCAGCGTCCTGCGGGCCACGTCCGCCTCCTGGCCGGTCACGTTCGGCACCGGAATCTGCCGGGGGCCCTTGGACACGGTGAGCGTCACCGTGTCACCCGTCGCGGCCTGCGCTCCGGCGCCGATCGACTGGTTGGCGACCGTACCGGCCGGGAACGGCGAGTTGACCTGGTCGGCGGCCGTCTCGACCTTGAGTCCGGCGTCCTGCAGGGCGGCCCGCGCCTGGTCGAGGGGCCGTCCGGCCACGTTCGGCACCTGGACCGGCCGGCCCTTGCTGACCACGATCGCGACCGCCGTGTCGGGCGACCGCTTCTGCCCGCCCGTCGGATCGGTGGAGATCACCGAACCCTGGGCGACGTCCTGGCTGAACGCCTGCGTGACCAGGCCGGGAGCCAGACCGCTCTTGGTCAGCTCGGCCTTCGCGTCGTCCAGCGGCCTGCCCTTCAGATCGGGTACGACGACGACCTCCGGGCCGCGCGAGACCGTGAGTACCACCGCGCCGTTGCCGCGGATGCGCTGGCCGCTCGCCGGGTCGGAGTTCATCACCGTCCCGCGGTCGAAGGCGTCGCTGAACTTCCGGTCGATCCGCTTCACGCCGAGGCCGGCCGCGGACAGCTCGGACTTGGCCTGCGCCTCGGTCTTCCCGAGCAGGTTGGGGACCTTCGTGAACTGGCCGGCGTTGATGTACCAGACACCTGTGCCCAGACCGAGCGCGAGCAGCACCCCGGCGATCACGAGCAGCGTGCCGCGCCGCGGCCGGCGCGGAGCCGGCGGCGAAGCCGGGGCCGGCCGGGCCTCCGGGCCGTCCGGGAGCTCCAGCCGGGACGTGAGGTTCACGGGCGGCTGCACCGCGACGGGCCGCGGGATCACGCCGGTGCGGTCCTCGGTGGCGCTCCGCGTCTCGGCACGCGCCTGCGGGGGCACGGCGTCCAGCTCGGCGTCACCGAGCAGCGCGCGGGCGTCGAGGGCCAGGCCGAGCAGGGCGGCGGCGTCGGAGGGGCGCAGCTCCGGATCGCGGGCGGTGGCGTACGCGACGAGCTGGTCCAGGACACCCGGCAGCCCCGGGACGGCGGCCGACGGCGGCGGCACGTCCTCGTGGAGGTGCTGGTAGAGCACCTGGGCGGGGGTGCCGCCGGAGTGCGGCTTGGAGCCGGTGAGCATCTCGTACAGGACGACACCGCAGGCGTAGACGTCCACGCGGGTGTCGCCGCTGCCGGTCTCGATCTGCTCGGGGGCGAGGTACGAGACGGTGCCGAGGACGGAGCCGGTGGTGCTGGTGACCGAGTCGACGGACCGGACCAACCCGAAGTCCGCCACCTTGACCCGGCCGTCGTCGCCGATCAGGACGTTCTCGGGCTTCATGTCGCGGTGCACGAACCCGGCCCGGTGGGCGGCGCCGAGCGCGGCCAGGACGGGCTCGAGGATGTCGAGGGCGGCGCGGGGCTGCAGCGCGCCGCGCTCGCGGAGCACGTCGCGCAGGGTGCAGCCGGAGACGTACTCCATGGCGAGGTACGTGTACGGCCCGTCGGTGCCCTGGTCGAAAACGGCGACGACGTTGGGGTGCGCGAGGCGGGCCACGGACTTGGCCTCGCGGATGAACCGGTCGACGAAGCCGCCGTCGGCGGCGAGCGCCGGGTGCATCACCTTCAGCGCGAGCACGCGGTCGAGGCGGGTGTCGACGGCCCGGTAGACCGTCGCCATGCCGCCGGCCGCGATGCGGGCGTCGACGCGGTAGCGGCCGTCGAGTGTCTGCCCGACTAGGGGGTCGTCCAGGGTCGTATCCACCCGGCGATTCTACGAGCGTGTGCCGGAGTCCCGTCCCGGGTGGTGGTTTGTTGCAGCGCAGCTGTGACGTGTGGGCTCCGCTTCGCAGGTCGGGCGGGGTGCGGTATCCCGCTGCACGGGGCCCTCTCCCCGCCCCGCCCTTCTCCCGTTCACCGGGGCTCCGCCCGGACCTGCGCCGGTACGGCGCCTCCCCCGGACTCCGTCCGGGGGACCCCGGGGGCCGCCCCCCGCACGCCCGCGCCTCGCACGCCGGCAGGCTGGTTCTCCCCGCGCAGCGGGCGCCCTCAGAAGGCCGGGCGTTCCGGGTCGAGGGCGGCGCGGCCCTCGGCCGGGGACGAGGCCTCCGCGAAGCGGCGCTGCGGGATGCGGCCCGCGCGATACGCCAGCCGCCCCGCCGAGACGGCATCGCGCATGGCCGCCGCCATCAGGACCGGAGCCTGCGCCCGGGTCACCGCCGAGGCCAGCATCACCGCCGAGCAGCCCAGCTCCATCGCCAGGGCCACGTCCGACGCCGTACCGGCCCCCGCGTCCAGGATCACCGGAACCCCCGCCCGCTCCGCGATCAGCTCGAAGTTGTGCGGGTTGCGGATGCCCATCCCCGAGCCGATCGGAGACCCCAGCGGCATGATCGCCGCACAGCCCACGTCCTCCAGCTTCCGCGCGAGCACAGGGTCGTCGTTCGTGTACGGCAGCACCGTGAAGCCCTCGTCCACCAGGGTCTCCGCCGCGTCCAGCAGCTCCACCCCGTCCGGCAGCAGGGTCCGCTCGTCGGCCACGACCTCGAGCTTGATCCAGTCCGTGCCCAGCGCCTCCCGCGCGAGGCGCGCCGTCAGCACCGCCTCACCCGCGGTGAAGCACCCCGCCGTGTTGGGGAGTACGGAGATGTCCAGCCGGGTCAGCACCGACAGGACCGAGCCCTGGACCGTCGGGTCCAGCCGCCGCATCGCCACCGTCGTGAGCTCCGTACCGGACGCGATCAGCGCCCGTTCCAGGATGTCCAGGCTCGGCGCCCCGCCCGTCCCCATGATCAGGCGGGAGGAGAAGGTCCGGCCGCCCAGCACGAAAGCGTCGTCTGCCATCGCGCTCAGCCTCCCTGCACGGCGGTGAGGATCTCGATCCGGTCGCCCTCGCCCACCGGCGTGAGCGGCCACTGCCCGCGCGGGACCACCGTCTCGTTGAGTGCGGCCGCGACGCCGGAAGGGGCCGCGGTCAGGATGGCGACCACCGCGTCCAGGGTGGTGCCGGCCGCGACCTCGCGCGGCTCGCCGTTGACGGAGATGGTCATGCGTAGGACTCCTGACGTGCGGCGCTGAAGCGGCGCGGGGTGAACGGGCGGGCGATCTCCGGGAGCGCGCCGGTGGTCAGCAGCTCCGCCATCACGTCGCCGGTGAGCGGGGTCAGCAGCACCCCGTTGCGGTAGTGCCCGGTGGCCAGGTGCAGCCCGGGCAGCTCGGTCGGGCCGAGCAGCGGGGCGTTGTCCGGGGAGCCGGGCCGCAGCCCCGCGCGGGTCTCGGTCAGCGGCAGTTCGGTGATGCCGGGCACCAACTCGTGGGCGTCGCGCAGGAGTTCGTACACGCCGCCCGCGGTGACCGTGGTGTCCCAGCCGAGTTCCTCGCTGGTGGCGCCGATGACGAGCTCGCCGTTCTCACGCGGCACCAGGTACACGTGGCTGCCGCGGACCACCGCCCGTACCGTCCGTGACAGGAACGGCGCGTACGCCGCCGGCACCGCGAGACGCAGCACCTGCCCCTTGACCGGCCGTACGGGAGGCAGAACCTCCGCCGGTACGCCGGCCAGCCGGCCGCTGAGCGAGCCCGCGGCCAGCACCACCTGGTCGGCGCGCAGCTCCGTACCGTCGTCCAGCAGTGCGCCGGCGGCCCGGTCGGCGGTGGTGAGCAGTCGCTCCGCGTTCGCCCGGCGGATCTCCACGCCGGCGCCCTCGCAGGCGGCCAGCAGCGCGGCCGCCAGCCGGCGCGGGTCGACCTGGTGGTCGCCGTCCACGCGCAGGCCGCCGCGCACGCCCGGGGCCAGCATCGGCTCCAGGCGGCGGCACTCGCGGCCGGTGAGCCACTCGGACTCCAGGCCGCAGCGCCGCTGCAGGGCGTGCAGCTCGCGCAGGTGGAGCCGGTCGTCGGCGTCGAGGGCCACGGCGAGCGTGCCGCAGGCGCGGTAGCCGATGTCCGTCCCGCCGCCGGCGTCGGCCAGCTCGGCGGCGAACTCCGGGTAGCGGCCGGCGGAGGCGAGATTGAGGCCCAGCAGGGTCTCCTCGCCGTAGTGCAGCTCCGTGACGGCGGCGAGCATGCCGGCCGCGACCTGCGCCGCGCCGCCGCCGGGCGCCGGATCGGCGAGCACGGTCCGCAGTCCGCGCCCGGCCGCCCGCCAGGCGGTGACCAGGCCGATGATCCCGCCCCCGATGACGAGGACGTCGGATCCCCCGGCGGATCCCTTCCGAGATGAGTGCATGGGCGTCCAGCCCCTCCCTTCGCCGGCATGACCCGGATCAGGTTCGTACGGTCGGAGGCCGTCCAGCCTCCCTCTCAGCCCGGTACGCCCGGACTCCCGCGATAGGTACGACGGCCAGACTAACCCCGGCGCCGGGGCCGGGTAAGGCTGCCTCCCCGGCCGCTCCCCGGACCGCTGTTCCTGATGGAGCGTCAGATCGCTAGGCTGGGCGGTGTGAGCGAGCAGACGGAACAGACACAGAGCGGCGTCGTCATCGTCGGCGCCGGAATGGCCGGGGTGCAGACCGCGGTCGCGCTGCGGGAGCAGGGCTGGAGCGGCCCCGTGACCCTGCTGGGCGCCGAGCCCCACCAGCCGTACGACCGGCCCCCGCTGTCCAAGGCGGTGCTGCTCGGCAAGGCCGAGGACTCCGCCTTCGACGTGGACTTCGAGGGGCTGGGCATCGAGCTCCGGCTCGGGGTGGAGGTCACCGGGCTGCGGGCGGCCGAGCGCGAGCTGGACACCGAGGCGGGTCCGGTCCCGTACGAGGTGCTCGTACTGGCGACCGGTGCCGAACCGCTGACGCTGCCCGGGTCCGAGGGCGTCCAGGGCGTGCACCTGCTGCGCACCCTGGACGACGCGGCCCGGCTGCGCCCGGTGCTGGCCCAGGCGCCGGACACCGTGGTCGTCGGGGCGGGCTGGATCGGCGCCGAGTTCGCCACCGCGGCGCGCGAGGCGGGCTGCGCGGTGACCGTGGTCGAGGCGGCGGACCGGGTGCTGGCCGGGGCGCTGCCGGCGGAGGTCGCGGCCCCCATGGCCCGCTGGTACGAGGAGGCCGGGGCCGCCCTGCTGACCGGCGCCAAGGTGGCCTCGGTGGAGTCCGGGCGCGTGCTGCTCGCGGACGGCCGGGAGCTGCCGGCCGGCGCGGTGGTCGTGGGCATCGGGGCCAGGCCGGCGACCCGGTGGCTGGCGGACTCGGGGGTCGGGCTCGGCCCGGACGGCTCGGTCACGGCGGACGAGTACCTGCGGACCTCCCTGCCCGGGGTGTACGCGGTCGGCGACTGCGCGTCGTTCCCGTCGGGGCGCTACGGGGCGCGGCTGCTGGTCCACCACTGGGACAACGCCCTGCAGGGGCCGCGCGTGGTCGCGGCGAACATCGTGGCGGGGGCTCCGGCGCAGGTCTACGACCCGGTGCCGTACTTCTGGTCGGAGCAGTTCGGGCGCTTCGTGCAGTACGCGGGGCACCACGCGGGGGCGGACGAGCTGATGTGGCGCGGGGACCCCGCCGAGGCGGCGTGGTCGGTGTGCTGGCTCCGGGCCGGGACGCTGGTCGCGGTCCTGGCCGTGGGCCGGCCGAGGGATCTGGCGCAGGGCCGGAAGCTGATCGAGACGGGCGCCCCCGTGGACCCTGCCAAGGTCTCCGACCCCGCGACCCCGCTGAAATCGGCCCTCGTCTAGCTGGCCCGCAGACCCGGACGGGTCGGCTCGGGTACCGGGTGCCGGTCCGAGGTGGCAGGCTTGTGCTCGTGACCGAGATTGACGCAAAGATCGATGCCCTTGTCCCCGCCTGGCTGTACCTCCCCGACATCGCGGAGATGCTCGACATCGAAGTGACCCGGGTCCGCCAGCTGGTCAAGGAAGGTCAGCTGATCGCCGTACGCCGCGGTGAGAACCGCGCGCTGCAGGTGCCCGCCGCCTTCATCGACGGCGACAAGACCGTCAAGGGCCTCCCGGGCCTGCTGACCGTGCTCCGCGACGACGGCTTCTCCGACGAGGAGATGCTGGAGTGGCTCTTCACCGCCGACCCGACCCTGCCCGGCACCCCCGTCCAGGCGCTGAGCGAGAATCGCGGCACGGAGGTGAAGCGCCGCGCTCAGGCGCTCGCCCTCTGACCCGAGCGACCCGAGCCGCCTGATCCATCCGCGGTGCACGGGCCCTGGACGGCCCGTGCACCGCTTCCACCCCGGGGGGTACCCATGTCCGCGAACGCCCAGCTGTCCGAGTCCCGGCTCTACCTGTGCACGGACGCCCGCAAGCGGCAGGGGGACCTCCCCGAGTTCCTCGACGCGGTCCTGGCCGGGGGCGTGGACATCGTCCAGCTCCGGGACAAGGGCATGGAGGCGGGCGAGGAGCTCGAGCACCTCCAGGTGTTCGCCGACGCCGCCCGCCGGCACGGCAGGCTCCTCGCGGTGAACGACCGCGCCGACGTCGCCCACGCCATCGGCTCCGACGTCCTGCACCTGGGCCAGGGCGACATCCCGGTGCCCGCCGCCCGCGCGATCCTCGGCGAGGGGGTGCTCATCGGCCGGTCCTGCCACGCCGAGTCCGAGGTCGACGCCGCCGTCGCCGAGCCGGGCGTGGACTACTTCTGCACCGGCCCCTGCTGGCCCACCCCCACCAAGCCCGGCCGGTACGCCCCCGGCCTCGGGCTGGTCCGGTACGCGGCCTCGCTGGCGCAGGCCCGCCCCTGGTTCGCCATCGGCGGCATCGACGCCGGCAACCTCGACGAGGTCCTCGACGCCGGAGCCACCCGCATCGTGGTCGTCCGCGCCCTCACCGAGGCCTCCGACCCGGGTGCGGCCGCCGCCGATCTGGCCAAGCGGGTCCGGGAGCGCGTCTCCGCGTAGCCGTCCGCGCGCATGCGGACGCCGTACGTATCGACATAAGCGTCCGTAGAGGTGTCCAAAAACGTGTCCAAAAGGCGGACACGGCTTCGGTGACCCCGAACGCGCGTCTAACCTGCCCGTATGGCTCTTGGTACCGCTTCCACCCGTACGGACCGTGCACGCACGGTCCGTGACCTGCTGGCGTCCGGGAGCCCGTCGTACTCCTTCGAGTTCTGGGCCCCCAAGACGGAGAAGGGCGAGCGCAACCTATGGAACGCGCTGCGCCGGATCGAGGCGGTGGGCCCGAGCTTCGTCTCCGTGACCTACGGGGCCGGCGGCTCCACCCGCGGCGGCACCGTCAAGGCCACCCAGGAGATCGCCGCCGACACCACCCTGACCCCCGTCGCGCACCTCACCGCGGTCGACCACTCCATCGCCGAGCTGCGCCACGTGATCGGCCAGTTCGCCGACGCCGGCATCCGCAACATGCTGGCCCTGCGCGGCGACCCGCCGGGCGACCCCATGGGTCCCTGGGTCGCGCACCCTGAGGGCGTGCACTACGCCGCCGACCTGGTCCGGCTGCTCAAGGAGTCCGGCGACTTCTGCGTGGGCGTCGCGGCCTTTCCCGACATGCACCCGCGCTCGGAGGACTGGGACACGGACATCCGTCACTTCGTGGACAAGTGCCGTGCCGGGGCCGACTATGCGATCACCCAGATGTTCTTCGATCCGGAGAATTATCTGCGGCTGCGCGACAGCGCCGAGAAGGCGGGCTGCGAGACCCCGATCATCCCCGAGGTCATGCCTGTTGTGGGCATCAAGCAGCTCGACCGGTTGCCACAACTCAGCAACGCAGTCTTCCCCGCAGCCGTGAAAGAGCGCATGCTCGCCGTCAAGGACGATCCAGCCGCTGTACGCTCCATTGGGATCGAGTTCGCCACGGAGTTCTGCGCGCGGCTGCTGTCCGAGGGTGTCCCGGGGCTGCACTTCATCACGCTGAACAATTCCACGGCGACTCTCGAGATCTACGAGAACCTGGGCCTGCACCAGCGGGCCTGATCGGCTGGCTCCCGTTTTCCTGGGCGGGGCGGCCGTACCGAGAGGTGCCACGCATGGGAATGACGGTCCTCTACATCGCGTTCGGTTTCGTCGCGCTGTGGCTGCTTGCCGAGGTCCTGATGCAGTACAAGGCCCGGCTGCGCTGGCGCCTGCTCGCGTTCGCCGGGTTCCTCGGGGTGGTCGCCGGTGTCGTGCTGCCGTCGGTGCTCGTCATCGGCATCGGCGCGGCCGCGTTCGCCGTGGGCCAGACCCTGGTGACGCTCTCCTTCCGCAAGGGCTTCGAGGCCGGCTGGGCGCTGCGCCGGGGCGGCCAGCCCGTACGGCAGACCCGGCGCCGCCGGGCGGGCGGTCCGCGCCCCGAGCCGGCGCTGCAGGTGACCGCGCTGGAGTACGGGTCCGACGGGACGGCCGTGGACGGCGACGGCGCCGACACGCCCGACGAGTCCGGCAGGGAGCGGCCGGAGCCGCAGTTCCAGGCCGCGACCGAGGAGTTCTACAGCCCGGAGCCGCTGCCCGAGGACACCGGGTCGTACGGGATACAGAGCTTCGCGCCCACCGCCGGCGCGGGGCAGACGGCGGCGTTCGCCTCGCCGTTCTCCACGGCCGAGCAGGACGCCCACCAGTACGCGCCCTACTACGACGCGCAGTCCTACGAGCCGCAGACCCAGGGCGGCTACGACTACTCCGCGGGCTACCCGGCCGGCGGCGAACAGCAGGTCTACGCCGCCTACTCGGACCCGTACATCGGCACCGGCGGGGCCGTCATCCCGCAACAGCCGTACGACTACACCCCGTACGCCGGCTACTCCGCCGACCCGTACGCGAGCGCGGGCGGGCAGCAGCAGTACTCCACGGACACCCCGCCCGGCGGGGTGTGGGTGCCGCAGCAGCGGTCCACCGAAGGGGCGGGCCTTCCCTACCCGGGGGACGACCAGCAGCAGTATCCGCAGCAGCAGCCGCAGGAGTACCCGTACCAGGGCTCCGGCGAGTACGAGCAGTACCGCTACTGAGGCCGTGCGGCCGAGGAGGCCGTGAAGCAGGGGGAACGCCCCCGGGGTCCGTTCCCCGGGGGCGTCCGTGTCACTGGGAGCCGCGGAACTCCGCGCCCTCCACGATGAGTCCGGCCACCAGGGCCCCGGTCATCCCGGCATGCGCCAGCCCGCCGCCGGGATGCGCCCAGCCGCCCGCGAGGAACAGCCCCGGCAGGGCCGTGGTGTTGGCCGGGTAGAGCATCCGGCCGCCGGCTCCGGCGAGGGCGGGCGGCGGCACGGCGCCGCCCAGCGCGCCCGTGGCCGCCTCGATGTCCGCGGGCGTACGCGTCTGCGTCCACAGCAGCCGCTCGCGCAGCCCGGGCACGGCCCGGGCGGCCAGGTCCAGCAGCGCCTCCACGCGCGGCGCAGAGGCGTCCGCAGGGCCGCAGACGGCGCTCACGGTGACCGCCTCGTGGTCCGCGTCGGGCCGCACGGCCGGGTCGTCGGGGCGCAGCACCGTCAGCTGGTTTCCGGGGGAGTGGACCAGGGTGCGGTGGACGGCGTCCGCGGGGCGGGCGCCGCGCAGCGCGAGCAGCAGGGTCAGCCGGCCGGCCACCCCCGGCCCGCGGGCCGGGGCGCCGCCGGCCGGCAGCGGGGCTCCCAGCTGCCGCGGGTCGACCCCGCAGACCACGAGGTCGGCGGCGGCCTCGGAGCCGTCGGCCAGCAGCAGCCCGGCCGCCCGGCCGTCCCGCTCCAGGACCTCCCGTACCGGCGCCTCGAAGACGAAGGCGACCTTCCGCTCGCGGCAGCGCTCGTACACGGCGGTGGCCAGCTCCCGCATCCCGCCGCGCACGTACCAGCTGCCGAAGGTCTGCTCCATGTACGGGAGCACGGCCGCCGCGGCGGGCGCGGTGGCGGGGTCGATCCCGTACGCCCGCACCCGGGCGGCCAGCAGCTCGCCGAGCTCCCCGCCCAGCTCGCGCCCGGCCACCTCGGCGAGGGTCGGCGGGCGGCGGCGCAGCAGGCCGCTCCCGCGCAGTGCGGGGTACGGATCGCGGCCCAGCACCTGCCAGTCGGGGCGCAGCGGCTCCTCCAGCAGGGGGCGGCGGGTGGCGTTCCAGGCGTCCCGGGCCCGGCCCAGGACCCCGTTCCAGCGGTCCCCGGCGCCCGCGCCGAAGGCCTGGTCGAGGACGGCGGCGGCGCCGCCGCGCGAGCCGCCCGGGAGGGTGACGGCTGTCCCGTCGGCCAGGACGTGCCGGACGGCCGGGTCGACCTGGACGAGCTCGGCACAGTCCTCCAGGGGCCGCTTGCCGGTCTTGACGAACAGGTCGCGGTAGACGGCGGGCAGGTGCAGCAGCCCGGGCCCGGTGTCGAAGACGAAACCGTCGCGTTCGTACCGGCCGACGGAGCCGCCGTACGTGGACCCGCGCTCGTACACCGTCACCTGGTGCCCTGCGACGGCCAGCCGGGCCGCCGTAGCCATCGCGCCCATGCCGGCGCCGATCACCGCAATTCGTGCCATGCGGATGACCCTATCGAGCGGGATCGCGGGAGGTCAGCGGGGTGGCACCGTGGCCCGCGCGGTCGCCTCCCGCTCCTCGGCGGCGAGCCTTTTCTCCTCGCGGCGCTGGGCCCGGCGGCGCAGGAAGCGGCGGATCCGGGTCCACAGGAACACGAGTATGGCCAGACCGGCGGCCAGCAGGACGGCCGCGATGACCGCGGCGGCCTGGGGGTTGAACATGGCGAAGGTGACGATGCCGGCCACGCCCAGGTCCTCGGCGGTGCTCAGCGCGATGTTGCTGAACGGCTCCGGCGAGGTGTTGACGGCCATGCGGGTGCCGGCCTTGACGAAATGGCTGGCCAGTGCGGTGGAACCGCCGATCGCGCCGGCGGCGATGTCGGACAGCGAGCCGCTCTGGCCGGCCAGCAGCGCGGCGACCACCGCCCCGGCCACCGGGCGGATCACGGTGTGCACCGTGTCCCAGGCCGAGTCCACGTACGGGATCTTGTCGGCGACGGCCTCGCAGAGGAACAGCACACCGGCGACGATGAGCACGTCGGTGCGCTGAAGGGACTCGGGGACCTCGTCGGTCAGTCCGGTCGCGCCGAAGATGCCGAGCAGGAGGACCACGGCGTAGGCGTTGATCCCACTGGCCCAGCCGCTGGTGAAGACCAGGGGGAGCACACTCACCGGGTCATCATGCCGCAGGATCGCGCCGCGGGAGGGGCGATCCGGGAGTCAGGCCGATGGTACGGATCGGCGGGGCAGAGCGGTGAGGGGACGGTCGCCGTGCGGCGACCGTCCCCTCACCCGTGTCTGCGGGGGGCCTACTGCCCCTGCTCGTCGCGGCGGCGCTGCCACCGCTCCTCGATGCGGGTCATCATCGACCGACGCTGTCGGTTGCGGCCCTGGGCCGAACCGCCTGCACTGCCGGAGACGGGCTGCTCGCCAGGCTTGGGTGCCTTGCGCCAACCGGTGACCACGAGGACCGTACAGCCGAGCATGACGAGGAATCCCACCACGCTGACCCAGAGTACGTTCGGAATGATCACACCGGTCATGAGGAGCGCGATACCCACCACAATGCCTGCGACTGCCTGGTAGACCCGTCGCCGGGTGTACGTACGCAGTCCGCTTCCCTCAAGCGCTGTCGCGAACTTGGGATCTTCGGCGTACAGCGCTCGCTCCATCTGCTCGAGCATTCGCTGCTCGTGCTCCGAGAGCGGCACGGGAGTCCTCCTCATCCGTCGGTCGCGGGGGGTAGCGACCAGGGGTCCCCTTCAGGATAGGCGGGGAATCGCCCCCGTGATACCCGCCCTTTGCGCAAGGTGCCAAAATCACGGCCCGAAAAAGGCGCCGCCCGAATAGGCGCTGCCTGAGCTGAACCTGCGCGAAACCGTACCGCCGGGTGGGCGGTCACTGAGGCGCTTATTCCCCATTGGCCCGTCCACCATGCCGGTCACTGCCCACGATCATACGGCGCCGATCGCCGGATCGGAGGGTGTCCGGCGTACTCCGTGAGCGGAAGCTCCGCAGATCAGGCGCGCTTCTCGCCCAGAACGTGCAGTTGCGTCGCGACCGCGTGGAAGGCGGGCAGCTCGGCCGCGGCCTCCTCGAGGCGCAGCAGTGCCTCGACCGCGCCCGGCTCGGTGTCCACCAGGACGCCGGGGACGAGGTCCGCGAAGACGCGGACTCCGTGGACCGAGCCGACCTCCAGGCCGGCCCCGCCGACCAGCTCGGTGAGCTGCTCGGCGGTGAAGCGGCGCGGTACCGGGTCGCCCGCGCCCCAGCGGCCGGCCGGGTCGGTGAGCGCCGTACGGGCCTCGGTGAAGTGGCCGGCGAGGGCGCGGGCCAGCACGGCCCCGCCGAGGCCGGCGCCCAGCAGGCTGAGCGTGCCGCCGGGGCGCAGGGCGGCGACCGCATTGGCCACGCCCTCGGCCGGATCGTCCACGTACTCGAGCACGCCGTGGCAGAGCACCACGTCGTACGCGTCGCGCTCGACGACGTCCAGCAGGCCCTGGGCATCGCCCTGCACCCCGCGCACCAGGTCGGCGACACCGGCCTCGGCGACGCGGCGCTCCAGCCCGAACAGCGCGTTCGGGCTGGGGTCGACCACGGTCACCCGGTGGCCCAGCCGGGCCACCGGCACGGCGAACTTGCCGGTGCCGCCGCCGGTGTCCAGCACGTCGAGCACATCCCGCCCGGTCGCCTTCACCCGGCGGTCGAGCGCCTCCTTGAGGACCTCCCACACCACGGCGGTGCGGAGGGAGGCACGGGGGCGGGAAGTGTCCGACACGGCTGTTGGCTCCTCGGCGCGACAAGGGTGAGAGATGTGAACCCCACCCTATTGCCTGGAGCATCCCCCACCGGTCACCCCGGTCGGCTCAGCCCGCGTCCGGAGGCTCCAAGCGCTCGGGACGGGGCTGAGGCAGCGCCGGGGCCACCGGCTGGAGGGCGAGCATCCGTTCCACCAGCCGCAGGAACATCGCCACGGCACGCACCAGATCGTCCGCGTCCCGGGCCGACGCCGCATCCCGTATCCCCGCCTCGGCCCGTGCCCGGCGGTCGGCGCCGGAGGCGAACAGTGCGCTCCACTCCGTCAGCTCCGGTGCTATCTCCGGCAGTACCTCCCACGCGCTGCGGATCCGGGGCCGGCGCCGCGCGCCGACCGGCTCCGGCCGCCCGCGCGCGGCGAGTACGGCCGCGGCGGTGCGCAGCGCGGCGAGGTGGGCGGTGGCGTACCGCTCGTTGGGCCGGGTCAGCCGGGCGGCCTCGGCCAGGCCGGTGCGGGCCTTGGCGAGCAGATCGAGCGCGGCCGGCGGCGCGGCCGACCTGCGCGGGACGGGGTGGACAGGGGACGGGGACGGTGTGGCCATGACGAACCTCCTGTCGTTGCGTACTGCTGTGTCTGTGTTTGTGCCTGCATCCATCGTGACGGTCGCCACTGACAATCACGCTGACCTGCTGTTTTGCCCCCTCTGTCCGGTCAACTGCCCCCCTGTGCGCATGTGGTGCACCCGAAGGTGCTAGTTTTTGAACTGACCAGTCAGTTCAAAAGAAGGGGGGCGGCGTGGACAGCCCGCACGGTGCGGCCGTCAAAGCCGAGAACTTCGGACTCAAGGGCCCGCGCGGCTGGGTGTTCCGGGGAGTGGGCCTCAAGGCGGAGCCCGGCTCGCTCATCGCGGTCGAAGGCCCCTCCGGCAGCGGCCGGACCTGCCTGCTCCTCGCCCTCACCGGACGCATGAAGGCCACCGAGGGCCACGCCGAGATCGCCGGCCACCGGCTGCCGAAGCACATGACCGCGGTCCGGCGGATCGCCGCCCTCGGCCCGGTCGCCGGGGTCAACGAGCTCGACCAGTCCCTCACCGTCGCCGAGCAGCTGCGCGAGGGCGCTCTGCTCCAGCGCCGCTACGAGGGACCCGTGCGCGCCCTGCTCCGCCCGCGCGGCGAGCGCCGCGCCGGCACGCAGGCCCGGATCGACGCCGCCCTGGCCGCCGCCGGGCTGGACCTGGCCCTGCTGCCCAAGGGCCCGCGCACCTCCGTACGGGATCTGGAGCGTCTGGAGGCGGTCCGGCTGTCCGTGGCCATCGCCCTGCTGGGCTCGCCGCGGCTGCTGGCCCTCGACGACCTGGACCTCAAGCTCTCGGACGCCGAACGCGCCGAGGCCTGGACCCTGCTCCGCTCGATCGCCGCCCGCGGGACCACGGTCCTCGCGGTGTGCAGCGACGCGCCGGACGACGTGACGGTCCTGCACACGGGAGCCGCCGAGGCCGGGCCCGCAGCCGGACCCGGGGCGAAGCCCGCAGCCAAGGGCGGGGCCGCAGCCAAGGCCGGGGCCGCAGCCAAGGCCGGGGCCGATGCCGGCGAGAACTCCGCAGACAGCGACAAGACCGGCGGCACCGACAAGACCGACGGCACCGACGACGACACGAGGGGGACGGACGATGCGCTCGCCGAAGCTCGCCGCGCTTGAGCTGAAGCGGTTCGGGCGGGGGAAGCTGCCCGTGGCCGCGCTCATCGCGCTGCTCCTGCTGCCGCTGCTGTACGGCGCGCTGTACCTGTGCTCCTTCTGGGACCCGTACCAGAACTTGGGCAAGGTGCCCGTCGCCCTCGTCAACGCCGACAAGGGCGCCACCGTCGACGGCAAGCACGTCGACGCCGGCGGGGAGATCGCCAGGAAGCTCCACGACAGCAAGACCTTCGACTGGCGCGAGGTCAGCGCCGAGGAGGCGGCCGAGGGAGTGGAGAAGGGGACGTACTACCTCTCCCTCACCATGCCCGCCGACTTCAGCGCGAAGATCACCTCCAGTGCGGGTGACGCCCCCACCGCCGGCGCCCTGCAGGTCCGTACGAACGACGCGAACAACTACATCGTCGGGTCGATCTCGCGCACCGTCTTCTCCGAGGTCCGCTCCGCGGCGTCCACCAACGCCTCCCGCGGCTTCCTCGACAAGATCTTCGTCTCCTTCTCCGACCTCCACGACAAGACCGCCGAGGCCGCCGACGGAGCCGACCGGCTCAAGGACGGCGCGAGCAAGGCGCAGCAGGGCGCCAAGGAGATCGCCGACGGCCTCGACACGGTCGAGGAGAAGAACGGCGAGCTGACCGGCGGGCTGACGAAGCTCAACACGGCCGCGGGCAAGCTGGAGACCGGTTCGAAGGACATCGCCGCCGGAACCCAGCAGGTCGCGGACAAGATCAACGGCACCGCCTCCCAGGTCCGCCCCTACCTGGACAATCCCAAGCAGCTCGCCGACACCGCGCTGCTCGTCGCGGACACCGCCCGGGTCGTCGGCAACCACCTCGAGACCTTCAGCAAGAAGGCCCCCGCCGCAGCCAAGGTCAGCAGGCAGGCCGCCGCCCTGGCCGCCGACACGTACACCCGCACCTGCACGGGCGCTGCCGCCAAGCCCCTGCCGGCCGCCTGCGCCGACATGAAGAGGCTGAAGGACGCCACCGCCGAGGCCGCCCAGCTCACCGGCGACGTCGACACCTTGGTCAAGGACTCGGGCGGCGATCTGGCCGACCTGCGCAAACAGCTCACCGACCTGGAGAAGCAGGCCCGCAAGCTCGCCGCGGGCGCCCCCGCCCTCTCCGGCAGGCTCGACCAGGCCGTCGCCGACGCCAACGCCCTCAACACCGGCGCCCACAAGGTCGCCACCGGCATGACCCAGCTCCACACCGGCCTGGGCAAGGCCGCCGACGGCTCCGAGGCCCTCGGCGACGGCGTCGGCAAACTCGGCGACGGGGCCCACCGCCTCGACGGCGGCATGTACAAGCTCGTCGACGGCACCGGCGAACTCGCCGGCGGTCTGCACGACGGCGTCGGCAAGATCCCGGACTACGACCAGCAGCAGCGCGACGCCCGCACCCAGGTGATGGCCGACCCGGTGAAGCTCGCCAACCAGTCACTGCACAAGGCGCCCAACTACGGCACCGGCTTCGCGCCGTACTTCATCCCGCTCTCCCTCTGGGTCGGCGCGATGGTCGCCTACATGCTCATCGCGCCGCTGAACCGGCGGGCCCTGGCCGCCGGCGCCTCGCCCTGGCGGATCGCGTTCGCCGGCTGGCTGCCCGTGGTGGGCATCGGCGTCCTGCAGGTCCTCGCGCTGATGTCCGTACTCCACTGGGCCCTCGGCCTGGAGATGGCACACCCCGCGCTCGCCATCGGCTTCCTCGCGCTGGCCACCGCCTGCTTCGCGGCGATGGTCCAGTGGCTCAACGCGAAGTTCGGGGCGGCCGGGCGGATCCTGGTCCTCGTCGTGCTGATGCTGCAGCTGACCTCGGCGGGCGGTACGTACCCCGTCGAGACCAGTCCCGCCTTCTTCAACTGGATCCACCCGTACCTGCCGATGACGTACATCGTCGAGGGGCTGCGCCGCCTCATCTCCGGCGGCGACCTCACCCGGGTCTGGGTGGGCTGCGCGGTCCTGGTCGCCTTCACGGCGGGCTCCCTGCTCCTCACCTCGCTCGCCGCCCGCGGCAAGCAGGTGTGGACGATGGACCGGCTGCACCCGGAACTGAGCCTGTAGAGATCGGTTGACCTGTGAGAATCAGCGCCATGGACACCAGCAGCACCGGTACCGGCGGCAGCGGCCGCCGACAGGCGACGCGCCAGAAGCTCTACGAGGCGGCCGTCACGCTCATCGCCGAGCAGGGATTCTCCGCGACCACGGTCGACGAGATCGCCGAGCGGGCGGGGGTCGCGAAGGGCACCGTCTACTACAACTTCGCGAGCAAGAACGAACTCTTCGAGGAGCTGCTGCGCCACGGCGTCGGCCTGCTGACGGCCTCGCTGCGCACCGCGGCCGAGGAGACGGAGCAGCGGGGCGGCAGCCGGGTCGAGGCACTCGACGCGATGATCCGGGCCGGCCTCGTCTTCATCGACCGGTACCCGGCCTTCACTCAGCTGTACGTCGCCGAACTGTGGCGGACGAACCGGGCGTGGCAGTCCACGCTGATGGTGGTCCGGCGGGAGGCGGTGGCCGTCGTGGAGACGGTACTGCGCGAGGGCGTGGAGCGGGGCGAGCTCAGCGCGGAGATCGACGTGCCGCTGACGGCCGCCGCGATGGTCGGCATGGTGCTGGTGGCCGCGCTGGACTGGCAGTCGTTCCAGAGCGAGCGGTCGCTGGACGACGTGCACTCGGCGCTGTCGCTGCTGCTGCGCGGCCGGGTCAGCGGGAACCGCTGAGAGGCTGCGTCATGACCCCCGATCGGCGGTGCCGTGGTGGGGCGGGACGGCGTAGAACTGGTGGCGCCACCGCCGCCTGAGTACGTGTACCTAGGTGCGGAAATGAGTACGCGGGCGGATGGGCCCCCACCTGCGCGGACGCCAGACTGGGGACAACGGACGGGGACCCGGTCCGGACCGCCGACACGGGGCGGCGGGTGCGGGCCGGGTACCTTCGCCGTGAGCGGGGGCGTAACGCAGCGCGGCGGGGCTCGGGGGGATCGAGCCTCGCCGCGCTGTCGCCGTTACGGGGGCGGGGGCACCCTCCCGGCGGTGGCCGGGGGAGGGAGAAGGGCGGGGCGGGGAGAAGCAGCCCGCAGGGTCTCCGCCTCCGCCTCAGCCCCGGCCCCGGAGGGGGAGACGGGAGAGGAGGGCCGAGGCCCGGGTCAGCGGGGGTGTGGCGCGGGCCTTCAAGGCGGTCCACCGGGCCGATGCCGACCAGCGCAGGCGCACCGCCGAGCGGGGGAGGAGCAGCGCGCGCAGGCGCGGTCCTCGGCTCACCGAGCCGAGGAGGGCCGCCCGGGCCAGCAGGACGTCCGCCGCCAGGGTCGCGTACGAGACCTCCGCGCCGGGCGGGGCGTACAGCGCCCGCTCCACCGCCCCCGCAACCCGGTGCACCGCATCCGCCGCGTCCCGCTCCAGGCGGCCCAGGACCACCACACGGCCCGCCGCCCGCCGCGGCGACAGGGCCTCGTCAGGGGCGATGCCCACGTCCCACGCCGCGTCACCCAGCTCCTCCCAGGCCTCCAGAACCGCCCCGCCCGACAGACGGCGTGCGCGGACCCGCCTGCGCCACAGCAGGGGGAGCAGGGGGAGGACCAGCACGACCAGCAGGGACAGGGTCCACGTCAAGGCGGTGGTCAGCGACGGGCCGCCACCCCCCGAACCCGCGTTCTGCTGCGCCCCCGCAGCCCCGCACTCGCCCAGCTTCTTCAGCTCCGGCGGGCAGTCCTCGGCCTTGGACGGCGCCGCCGACGGCTGCGTCGCGCCCTGCGAGGGCAGCGCCGTCGGCGCGGACGGCTGGGCCGCCGGGGTCTCGGCCCGGGAGTAGTCCGGGATCGTGATGCCCTGGCGCGGCGTCGGCTCGAACCGGGTCCAGCCCGCGCCCTCGAAGTACAGCTCGGGCCACGCGTGCGCGTCCCGCATCGACACGTTCACGCTGCCGTCGGACTGCTTCTCGCCGGGCGTGAACCCCACCGCGACCCGCGCCGGGATCCCGAGCGAGCGCGACATCGCCGCCATCGAGAACGCGAAGTGGATGCAGAACCCCTCCTTGTCCGCGAGGAACCGGGCGATGGCCTGCGGCCCCGTACCCGAGGCCACCTTCGTGTCGTAGCGGAATCCACCGTTCACGGCGAAGTAGTCCTGCAGCTTCACCGCCCGCGTGTAGTCGTCCTTCGAACCCTTCGTGACCTGGCGGGCCGTATCGGCGACCACGGCAGGCAGATTGTCCGGAAGCTTCGTGTACTCGGCCTTGATCTCCGGATTCGCCTCCGGCGCCGCCTGCAGCTCCACCGCCGTCGGCCGCAGCAGCAGGCTGCGCACCGTGTACATGGCGCCCTGGACGTTCTGGAACTTGTCCTTGCCCAGCTGGTCGCCGACCAGGGTCCGGCCGGCCGGCTCGAACCGCCACTTGCCGGGGATGTCCACGCCCGTCGCCGGGTACGGCATCGGCAGGTAGCGCTGCGCGTACGTGTCCGCCGCCGAGATGCTCGTCCGTACCTCGGTCCCGGTCGCCCGGACCTGCTCGCTCAGCCCCGGCGGGGCCGGCAGCCGCTCCGGCACGTCGGTCAGGGCGCGCCCGGAGGCCTCCCACTTGACGCCGTTGAACTCGTCCAGCGCCAGGATCCGCAGGTACTGCTCGCCGAGCTGCGGGCTGTCCGTGCGGTACTTCAGCACGACCCGGTTGTCCTGCGCGTTCAGGCTGCCCTGCAGGGAGACCAGCGGGTTGACCGCCGAGATCGTCCCGCCGACGCCGGTGCCGCCACCCTCGGCCTCGCCCTGCGCGCCCAGCAGCCCGCCGCCGAGCGCCGGCAGCGCCGCCGGTACCGCCAGCGCGATCCCCAGCGCCACCGCGCCGATCCGCCGCCCCGTGCGTACGGGGGCCAGCGCCTGGCCCGTGCCCGCGCCGCCGCCCCCGTACCCCGAGGCCGCCGACACCCGCCCGCTCGGGGCCGCGCCGAAGATCCGGCCCCACTGGGCGAGCCGGTCGCGGCCCTCGGCCAGCAGCAGCAACAGGTAGCCGCAGCCGGCCAGCAGGAAGGAGACCGCGGAGGCGCCGGCGCCGCCGGAGAGCCCCGCGGCCACCGAGTACAGCGCGAGCAGCGGCAGTCCGGCCGCGGCAGCGGTCCGCAGGGTAACCGCGAGCAGGTCCACCAGCAGCCCGATCAGCAGCACCCCGGCCAGCAGGAGCAGCCGGATGCCATCCGTCAGCGGCGCCGGGATCGCGAACTCGCCGACGTCCTGCACGCCCCGCCGGAACAGGGCGCCGACATCCGTCACCAGGTAGGCCATCGGCCCGGTCCCGGTGGATTCGCCCTTGCCCGCGAACAGGAACATGAGGACCAGCAGCGACACCAGGACCTGCGAGGCCACGGTCAGCGTGCGCCCCAGCGGCACCCGCCGGGCCCCGGCCCCGACCCCGCTCTGCACGGCCAGCAGCACCGCTGCCTGCAGCAGCCAGCCCGCCGAGTCCACCAGCGAGGCCAGCGACCACGAGGTGAGCAGGGTCGCCAGCACCGCGAAGAGCGTCACGCGCGCTCGCCCGCTCATCCCCAACCTCCGGAAGTACCCGTGCCGAGCGGAGCGTTCCCGGCCTGCCGCCACAGCTCCCCGAACGCCACCCCGGGCGGTGCGGCCAGCGCCGTCCAGCCCGCGTCGCGCAGCCTGCGCACCCGCGCCTCCACGCGCGAGGGCCGCCCGGACCAGAGCGCGGAGTCCAGCACGAAGGCCACCGCGCCGCTGCAGCGCACGCGCATCTTGGCCGCCAGTTCCGTCTGTACGTCGTCCAGGTCCCCGAAGAAGGCGATGAGGAGCCCGTCACCGCCGGATCCGCCGAAGCCCCCGCCGCCACCGCCGCTGCGCACCGCGTCGTACGCGCGCGAGAGGCCGGCGCCGTCGGAGTGCCCGACGACCGCGAGGGTGTCCATCATCAGCCCGGCGGCCTCCGCGGACTCCTGCCCGCCGGAGGAGAAGCCGCCCCCGTCGCCGGGCACCGAGGTCCCGGTGTCCGTCAGCAGCCGTACCGAGAACCCCTGCTCGAGCAGGTGCACCAGGGACGAGGCCGCCCCGGACACCGCCCACTCGAACGCGGAGTCCGGTCCGGCGCCCTCGAAGGCGACGCCGCGGGTGTCCAGCAGGACCGTGGCCCTGCTGCGCTGCGGCTGCTCCTCGCGGCGCACCATCAGCTCGCCGTAGCGGGCGGTGGAGCGCCAGTGCACCCGGCGCAGGTCGTCGCCGCGCCGGTAGCCGCGCGGGATCACGTCGTCGTCGCCGGCCAGGGCCAGGGAGCGGCGGCTGCCGTCGCCGTAGCCGGAGGTCTCGCCGGTCAGCCGGACCGGGGGCAGCACCTCGGTGCGGGGGATGACGGTGAGCGTGTCGTACGTGCTGAACGAGCGGGTCAGCTCGACCAGCCCGAAGGGGTCGGTCAGCCGCAGCTGGAGCGGGCCCAGCGGATAGCGGCCGCGCAGGTCGGAGCGGACCCGGTAGGACACCTCGCGGCGCCCGCCGGGCTCGACCCGGTCCAGGACGAAGCGGGGCCGGGGCCCGAGTACGTAGGGCACCCGGTCCTGGAGCATGAGCAGCCCGGTGGGCAGCCGGGAGACGTTCTCCATGCGCAGCTGGACCCGGGCCTCGGAACCCGCGGGCACCCGCATCGGGGTCAGCCGGCGGCTGCCGGAGACCCGGTGGCGGGTGCGGTGCAGGGCGAGGACGCAGACCAGCGGCAGCACGGCGAGCAGCAGCCCGACCCGGAGCAGTTCGCCCTGGCCGAGTACGTACGCGCACAGGGCGGCGGCGACCCCGGCGGCCAGGAAGGACCGGCCGCGGGTGGTCAGCCCCGCCAGCGAGGCGCGCAGCCCGCCGGCACCCCGGCCCTCGCCGCCGGCGCCGCGCGGGGCACCGGCGCTCATCAGAAGCTCCGGATGCCCGCGCCGGGCGGCATCTCGCCGCGGGCGTGCGCGGCGGGGACGGGGGTCCGCTGGAGGATGTCGTGGACGACCTGCTCGGCGGTGCGCCGGTTCAGCTGGGCCTGCGCGGTCGGCAGCAGCCGGTGCGCGAGGACGGGGGCGGCCAGCGCCTGCACGTCGTCGGGCAGCACGTACTCCCGGCCGGACAGGGCGGCGGAGGCCTTCACGGCGCGCAGCAGGTGGAGCGTGGCGCGGGGCGAGGCGCCCAGGCGCAGGTCCGGGTGGCTGCGCGTGGCGGAGACCAGGTCGACGACGTAGCGCCGGACGGGCTCGGCGACGTACACCTCGCGCACGGCCTCTATCAGCTTGACGATGTCGTGGGCGTGCGCGACGGACTGGAGGTCGTCGAGCGGGGAGATCCCGCCGTGCACGTCGAGCATCTGGAGCTCGGCCTCGGGGCTCGGGTAGCCGACGGAGACGCGGGCCATGAAGCGGTCGCGCTGGGCCTCGGGGAGGGGGTAGGTGCCCTCCATCTCCACCGGGTTCTGGGTGGCGACCACCATGAACGGGCTCGGCAGCGTGTACGTCGTGCCGTCGATGGTGACCTGGCGCTCCTCCATCGACTCCAGCAGCGCGGACTGCGTCTTCGGCGAGGCGCGGTTGATCTCGTCGCCGATGACGATCTGCGCGAAGATCGCGCCCGGCTTGAACTCGAACTCGCGGCGCTGCTGGTCGTAGATGCTGACACCGGTGATGTCGGAGGGCAGCAGGTCCGGCGTGAACTGGATGCGCTGCACCGAGCAGTCGATGGACTTCGCGAGCGTCTTGGCGAGCATGGTCTTGCCCACGCCCGGGACGTCCTCGATCAGCAGGTGCCCCTCGGCGAGCAGCACGGTCAGCGCGATGCGTACGACCTCGGGCTTGCCCTCGATCACGCTCTCGACCGAGCGGCGCACCCGCTCCGCGGTGCTCGTCAGATCCGCGAGGCTCGCTCGGTCGTCATACGTCGTCACCTGGTTCTCCTCGGCCCTTTCTGCAGGGCCGACGCCCTCGGCGCACTCCGGCCCACCCCGACACGGACGCCGGCCCGGACGGTTTTCCGGGCGGCGTCTTCCCGCATTCTTGACGGCGCCCAGGCCTTGTGTCACTCACGAGGCGGGATCGATCTCCCGCAGGAGTCCGGTGTGCACGTCGAAGACGAAGCCTCGCACATCGTCGCGGTGGGGCAGGAAGGGGTTCGTCCGGACCCGCTGCATGGACTGCCGGACGTCCTGGTCCACGTCCCGGAAGGCCTCGACGGCCCAGGCGGGGCGCTGGCCGACCTCGTCCTCGAGCTCGTGCCGGAAGTCCTCGGTCAGGCTTTCGAGGCCGCAGCCGGTGTGGTGGATCAGTATCACCGTGCGGGTGCCCAGGGCGCGCTGGCTGATCGTGAGCGAGCGGATGGTGTCGTCGGTGACCACGCCGCCCGCGTTGCGGATCGTGTGGCAGTCGCCGAGCTCCAGGCCGAGGGCCTTGTGGAGGTCGAGGCGGGCGTCCATACAGGCCACGACGGCCACGTGCAGCACGGGGCGGGCGTCCATGCCCGGGTCGGCGAATTCCGCGGCGTACTCGCGGTTCGCCGCCACCAGCCGGTCCGTGACGGAGCCGCCGCTGGATGCCTCGGGGGTGGTCTCTGCGGGCAGGGATGCGGAAGTCGTCATGCATACGACGGTAGTGGTCACGGCGGGTAAAGGCATCGAGTGAGGATGGACAAAGAAGGTCAACCGGCCTTGTTGTGAGCTAACCCACAGGAGTGAGGCGAGGGCGGCCATTCGGGTGATTCGCGGCTTTTGCGGGTTCCGTACGAGAGGGGCGCACGGCGCGCGGGGCGGTTCGTTGACCGCGGCGACCGTTGCACTAAAGTGACGCGAACCGGCCGGAGCCCGGCCCTGACCGGCCGCCCGGCCCCCTGGTAACACTCCGCGTGCGCGGCGCGGCGTATGCCTGCCGCGCCGTTATCTGAGAGGGCGCTTTGACTAGCGAGTCCCGACATGTCCCGGTGATGCTCCAGCGGTGCCTGGACCTGTTGGCCCCGGCGCTGGAGAGGCCCGGGGCCGTCGTCGTCGACTGCACCCTCGGCCTCGGCGGCCACAGCGAGGCCCTGCTCACCCGGTTCCCCGAGGCGCACCTGATCGGCCTCGACCGCGACAAGGAGGCCCTGCGGCTCTCCGGCGAGCGGCTCGCGCCCTTCGGCGACCGGGCCACGCTCGTCCACGCGATCTACGCCGACCTCGCGGAGGTGCTCGACGGCCTGGGCATCCCGGCCGTCCAGGGCGTCCTCTTCGACCTGGGCGTCTCCTCCATGCAGCTGGACGAGGCCGACCGCGGGTTCGCGTACGCGCAGGACGCCCCGCTGGACATGCGGATGGACCAGACGACCGGCATCAGCGCGGCGGAGGTCCTCAACACGTACGCGCCGGGCGAGCTGGTGCGGATCCTGCGCCAGTACGGCGAGGAGAAGCAGGCCAAGCGGATCGTGTCGGCGATCGTGCGCGAGCGGGAGAAGGAGCCCTTCGCCAACAGCGCGCGGCTGGTCGAGCTGATCCGGGACGCGCTGCCGCAGGCCGCGAAGCGGACGGGCGGCAACCCGGCCAAGCGGACCTTCCAGGCGCTGCGGATCGAGGTCAACGGCGAGCTGTCGGGTCTGGAGCGGGCGATCCCGGCCGCGGTGGACCGGATCGCGGTGGGCGGCCGGATCGCGGTGCTGTCGTACCACTCGCTGGAGGACCGGCTGGTCAAGCAGGTCTTCGCGGCGGGCGCGGCCTCGACGGCCCCGCCCGGACTGCCGGTGGTCCCGGAGAAGTACCAGCCCAAGCTGAAGCTGCTCACCCGTGGCGCGGAGCTGCCCACGGAGGAGGAGATCGCCGAGAACCGGCGGGCCGCTCCGGCCCGCTTCCGCGGAGTCGAGCGCATCCGGGAGGCGAGGCTGTGAGCAAAGCCGGGGGACTGGGGCGGCTGCGCGGCGGCCCTCCGGGGCAGGCGGCGCGGACGCCGTTCGTCGTGCTGGTGGTGGCGCTGCTCGCGGGCGGGCTGATCAGCCTGCTGCTCTTGAACTCGGCGCTCAACCAGGGCTCCTTCCAGCTGAGCAGGCTGAAGAAGGAGACGACCGCGCTCACGGACGAGGAACAGGCGCTGCAGCGGGACGTGGACGGGTACTCGGCGCCGGACGCGTTGCAGCGGCGGGCGCACGAGCTGGGCATGGTCCCGGGAGGCAGCCCGGTCTTCATCGGCCCGGACGGCAAGGTCGCGGGGACGGCGACGGTGGCGGAGCCCCCGGCAACCCCCACCCCCCAGCCCGGCACCCAGGGCTCGCCGCCGGCCGGCGCCCCCGGCTCGTCCCAGCCCGGCGCCCCGGGTACCCCCCAGACGGGCGGCCAGGCCGGCACCCCGGGCTCCGGCCCGGCCGGCGGCGGCCCGGCGGGCGCACCGCAGACCGGCCAGTCCGTGCCGGGCGGTGCCCCTCAGCCCAACCCGACCCCCGGAAGGTGACGTCGTGACGCGGACCCTCCCCCAGCTCCCATCGGGGGTACCCCCGGCGGGGCCTTCCCCCTGCAGCGGGCCAAGCCCGCACTCCTGCCGTGGTGCCGTCCGGCGCCGGCGGCCGCATCCAGCCCCGCCGGCGTTCGAGGCGCGGGATCTGGAGCGGAGCCCCGGGGGTGGGCGGCCTCGTCGGGCCTCGGCCGCGGCGGCGGTACGGCCCCGTGGGGTGGCGGCGTGAGGGGCCAGGAGGGACGGCGGCGGGTGCCCGGGCCCGGGCGGGCGCGGCCCGGCGGCGGCGAGCGGGCACGGGCCAATTCGCGGCCCGCGACCCGGCGGCCCGCCCCCACGAGGCAACCGCACACCATCCGCCTCGGCAGCCCCAAGCCCCGCCTGCGCCTCGTCAGCGTCGGGCTGACCCTCGTCATGCTCGCCTTCGTCGTGCGGCTGCTCCAGGTGCAGGCCGTCGACGCCTCCGCGTACTCCGCCAAGGCCTCCGAGAACCGCTTCGCGAGCTACACCCTGGCCGCCGAGCGCGGCGAGATCACCGACCGCAAGGGCGTCGCGCTCGCGACCAGCGTCGACGCGTACGACATCACCGCCGACCCGAAGATGTTCACCCCGCAGGACAGCAAGGCCCCGGACGCGCCCGAGCAGGCCGCCGCCCTCCTCGCGCCGATCCTCGGCAAGGACGCCAAGGAGCTCGCCGCCCGCCTGAAGACCAAGAACACCCGCTACGTGATCCTGGCCCGCCGCCAGACCCCCCAGGTCTGGAACCAGATCAAGGACCTCAAGCGGGTCTTCGCCGACAAGGCCGCCGCCGACAAGAAGAACAACGGCCCCGGCGCCAACGTCCTCGCCGGCGTGTTCAACGAGGACAGCAGCAAGCGCGTGTACCCGGGCGGGGACCTGGCCGCCGGGATACTGGGCTACGTCAACGCCGAGGGCAAGGGCGCCGGCGGCCTCGAGTCCTCCCTCGACAAGAAGCTGGCCGGCAAGGACGGCGCCATCACGTACGCCCAGTCCGGCGGCCGCCGCGTGCCCACGGCCGGATCCAGCGAGAAGCCCGCCGTGCCCGGCGAGGACATCGAGCTGACCATCGACCGCGACATCCAGTGGGCGGCGCAGAGCGCCATCACCGAGCAGGTCGCCAAGTCCGAGGCCGACCGCGGCTACGTCATCGTCCAGGACACCCGCACCGGAGAGGTGCTGGCCATGGCCAACGCCCCCGGCTTCGACCCCAACGACCTGTCGAAGGCCAGCTCCGCCGCCATGGGCAACGCCGCCCTCCAGGACGTGTACGAGCCCGGCTCCACCGCCAAGGTGCTGTCGATGGCCGCCGTACTGGAGGAGAAGAAGGCCACCCCCGAGACCCACGTCGAGGTGCCCAACCGGCTGCACCGCGGCGACCGGCTGTTCAAGGACGACATCGACCACCCGACCTGGTACCTGACCCTCAACGGGGTCCTCGCCAAGTCCTCCAACATCGGCACCATCCTGGCCACCGGCCAGCTCGGCTCCACCCAGCCCGAGTCCAACCGGGTCCTCTACTCCTACCTGAACAAGTTCGGCATCGGGCAGCCCACCGGCCTGAACTACCCGGGCGAGTCCCGCGGCATCCTCGCCCGGCCCGAGGCCTGGTCCACCTCCCAGCAGTACACGATCCCTTTCGGCCAGGGCCTCTCCCTCAACGCCATGCAGGCGGCCTCCGTCTACTCGACGATCGCCAACGGCGGAGTCCGGATCACTCCCACCCTGGTCCGCGGCGCGAAGGGCCCCGACGGCCGCTTCACCCCGGCCCAGGCTCCCGAGCAGACCCGCGTGATCAGCCCGGAGACCGCCAAGACGCTGTCCGAGATGCTCGAGTCGGTCGTCGACGACCAGGAGGGAACCGGCACCAAGGCCCGCATCCCGGGCTACCGGGTCGGCGGCAAGACCGGCACCTCCAACCGGGTGGATCCGGCCACCGGCCGCTACAAGGGCTACACCGCCTCCTTCGCCGGTTTCGCGCCGGCCGACAGCCCGCGGATCACCGTCTACTGCGCCATCCAGAACCCCACCAAGGGCAGCTACTTCGGCGGTCAGATCTGCGGTCCGATCTACAAGACGGTCATGGAGTTCGCCCTCAAGACCCTCCAGGTCGCCCCGACCGGAGGCGCCCCCGCCGGGCTCCCGGTCACCTTCGACGCCGGCCCCCAGCCCGCCGCACAGCCCGCCCCCCAGACCACCCCGCAGCCCGGCCAGTGACCCGGGCCGCCCCGCCGGCCCGCCAGAAATCCGTGAGGCACCATCAGTGACAACGATCACCCCGAAACCCGGGAACCCGACGGCCGCCGGTGGCACGGCCGGGCCCTCACTTCGCGAGCGGCCCGCCGCGCCCGGTACGCTCACCGCCGTGCCCCACGCTGATCAGCCCAGAACCACCCAGGAAGACGCCCCGGCAACGCCGCCGGGAGCGCCCCGGCCCGTGACCGCCCGCCCGACACCCCTGGGCGAGCTGGCCACCCTGCTGGGCATCGAAGCCCCCGGCGCGGCCGCCGCGCAGCCGCCGCAGCAGCCGCAGATCACCGGGATCACGCACGACTCCCGTGCCGTGCGCCCCGGCGACCTGTACGCGGCCCTGCCCGGCGCCAAGCTGCACGGCGCCGACTTCGCGGCCCAGGCGGCCGCACTCGGCGCCGCGGCCGTGCTGACCGACCCGGCGGGTGCCGAGCGCGCGGCCGCGACCGGCCTGCCGGTCCTGGCCGTCGACGGCCCGCGCGGCCGGATGGGCGAGCTCGCCGCCGCGATCTACGGCCGTCCCGGCGAGGGCCTGCTCCAGATCGGCATCACCGGCACCTCCGGCAAGACCACCACGGCGTACCTCGTCGAGGGCGGTCTGCGCGGGGCCGGACGCAGCACCGGACTGGTCGGCACCGTCGAGATGCGCATCGGCGACGAGCGCATCAAGTCGGAGCGGACCACCCCCGAGGCCACCGACCTCCAGGCCCTGTTCGCGGTCATGCGCGAACGCGGGGTCGAGGCCGTCGCCATGGAGGTCTCCAGCCACGCCCTGGTGCTCGGCCGGGTCGACGGATGCGTCTTCGACGTCGCCGTCTTCAACAACCTGAGCCCGGAGCACATGGAGTTCCACTCCGACATGGAGGACTACTTCCAGGCCAAGGCGCAGCTCTTCACCGAGCGCCGCGCCCGCCTCGGGGTGGTGAACATCGACGACGAGTACGGCCGCCGCCTCGCCAAGGAGGCCGCGATCCCGGTGGTCACGTTCTCCGCCGCGGGCGATGCGGCCGCCGACTGGCGCGCCGTGGACGTGGTGTTCGGGCACATGGACTCCACGCTGACCCTGGTCGGCCCCCAGGGGCAGCGCGTACGGGCCACGGCTCCGCTGCCCGGCCCGTTCAACGTCGCCAACACCGTCGCCGCGATCGTCACGCTCGCCGCCGCCGGCCTCGACCCGCAGACCGCCGCCGACGGCGTCGCCGCGGTCCCCGGGGTCCCCGGCCGGCTGGAGCGGGTGGACGCGGGCCAGCCGTACCTCGCCGTCGTCGACTACGCGCACAAGACGGACGCCGTCGAATCGGTGCTGCGTGCACTGCGCGAGGTCACCACCGGCAAGCTGCACATCGTGCTCGGCTGCGGCGGCGACCGCGACACCACCAAGCGTGCCCCGATGGGCGCCGCGGCCGCCCGGTTCGCCGACACCGCCGTACTGACCTCCGACAACCCGCGGTCCGAGGACCCCCTCGCGATCCTCGCCGCGATGTTCGAGGGCGCCGTGTCCGTACCCGCCGAAGAGCGCGGAACGGTCCTCGTCGACGCCGACCGGGCCGCGGCCATCGCAGCCGCCGTCGCCCGCGCCGAGCCCGGCGACACGGTGCTGGTGGCCGGCAAGGGCCACGAGCAGGGGCAGGAAACCGCGGGCGTCGTACGGCCCTTCGACGACCGCGCGGTGCTCCGCGCCGCGATCGAACGCCAGCAAGGCAGCAACGTCCGACAGGCCGAGGTGAACCAGTGATCGCCCTTTCCCTCGCCGAGATCGCCGACATCACCGGCGGGCGGCCCCACGACATACCGGATCCGTCCGTGCGGATCACCGGGCCCGTCGTCATCGACTCCCGCCAGGTGGAGGCCGGCAGCCTGTTTGCCGCATTCGCCGGCGAGCACGTCGACGGTCACGACTACGCCGAGCGCGCGGTCGCCTCCGGAGCCGCGGCCGTCCTCGCCGCCCGGCCCGTCGGCGTCCCCGCGATCGTCGTCGCCGATGTCGAGAAGGCCCTCGGGGCCCTCGCCCGAGCGGTCGTCGAGCGGCTCGGCACCGACGTGGTGGCCCTGACCGGCTCCGCAGGCAAGACCTCCACCAAGGACCTCATCGCCCAGGTGCTCCAGGCCCACGCACCCACGGTGTGGACCCCGGGCTCCCTCAACAACGAGATCGGCCTGCCGCTCACCGCGCTGCGCGCCACGGAGGAAACCCGGCACCTGGTGCTGGAGATGGGCGCCCGCGGCATCGGGCACATCGACTACCTCACCGGCCTGACCCCGCCGCGCATCGGACTCGTCCTCAACGTCGGGACCGCCCACATCGGCGAGTTCGGCGGCCGCGAGCAGATCGCCCAGGCCAAGGGGGAGCTGGTCGAGGCCCTGCCGTCCGAGGCCGAGGGCGGAGTCGCCGTCCTCAACGCCGACGACCCGCTGGTGCGCGCGATGTCCGCCCGGACGAAGGCCCGTACGGTGCTCTTCGGCGAGGCCGACGACGCCGACGTACGGGCCACCGAAGTCCGTATGACACCGGCAGGACAACCCTCCTTCACACTCCACACACCCACCGGGTGCGGCGAAGTGACCTTGCGCCTGTACGGTGAGCACCACGTGTCGAACGCGCTCGCCGCGGCCGCCGTCGCCCATGTACTGGGCATGTCCGTGGAGGAGATCGCCACCGCGCTCTCCGAGGCGGGCACCTTGTCCCGGTGGCGGATGGAGGTCACCGAGCGGGCGGACGGCGTGACGATCGTCAACGACGCCTACAACGCGAATCCCGAGTCCATGCGGGCCGCTCTGCGCGCGCTTGCCGCGATGGGCGGCGCCGCCAGGGCCGACGGGGGACGTACGTGGGCGGTGCTCGGTCCGATGGCCGAGCTCGGGGACGCATCGTTGGCGGAGCACGACGCGGTGGGACGGCTTGCCGTCCGGCTCAACGTGAGCAAGCTCGTCGCAGTCGGGGGCAGGGAAGCGTCCTGGCTGCAACTGGGCGCATATAACGAGGGTTCGTGGGGTGAGGAGTCGGTGGTCGTGTCCGACGCGCAGGCGGCGATCGACCTGTTGCGCAGTGAACTGCGCCCGGGTGACGTCGTGCTGGTGAAGGCTTCCAGGTCGGTCGGCCTGGAGCGGGTCGCTCTGGCGCTGCTGGCCGGCGAGGGCGAGGTCGCCGACCGATGAGGCAGATCCTCTTTGCCGGTGTCATCGGCATGTTCCTGACCGTGATCGGCACCCCGCTGCTGATCAAGCTGCTGGCCCGGAAGGGCTACGGCCAGTTCATCCGCGACGACGGCCCGCGCGGCCACGCCGGGAAGAAGGGCACGCCCACCATGGGCGGTATCTCCTTCATCCTGGCGACGATCATCGCGTACGCCCTGACGAAGGTGATCACGGGCAGTCAGCCCACGTTCTCCGGCGTGCTGGTGCTCTTCCTGATGTCCGGCATGGGCCTGGTGGGCTACCTCGACGACTACATCAAGATCGTCAAGCGCCGCTCGCTCGGCCTGCGGGCCAAGGCCAAGATGGCCGGCCAGCTGATCGTCGGCATCGCCTTCGCGGTGCTCGCGCTGCAGTTCAAGGACGCCCGCGGCAACGCCCCGGCCTCCACCAAGCTGTCGTTCGTCACGGACTTCGGCTGGTCGATCGGCCCGGTGCTGTTCGTGGTCTGGGCGCTGTTCATGATCCTGGCCATGTCCAACGGCGTGAACCTGACCGACGGTCTGGACGGCCTGGCCACCGGCGCCGCGGTGATGGTCTTCGGCGCCTACACCTTCATCGGCGTCTGGCAGTTCCAGGAGTCGTGCGCCAACGCGCAGACCCTGACGAACCCCAACGCGTGCTTCGAGGTACGAGATCCGCTGGACCTCGCGATCGTCGCCTCCGCGCTGATGGGCGCCTGCTTCGGCTTCCTGTGGTGGAACACCTCGCCCGCCAAGATCTTCATGGGTGACACCGGCTCGCTGGCCCTCGGCGGCGCCCTCGCCGGTCTCGCGATCTGCTCCCGCACGGAGTTCCTGATCGCCCTCCTCGGCGGTCTCTTCGTCCTCATCACCATGTCGGTCGTCATCCAGGTCGGCTCCTTCAAGCTCACCGGGAAGCGCGTCTTCCGGATGGCCCCGCTGCAGCACCACTTCGAACTGAAGGGGTGGTCCGAGGTCCTGGTGGTGGTCCGGTTCTGGATCATCCAGGGCATGTGCGTGATCGTGGGTCTCGGACTCTTCTACGCGGGATGGGCAGCCGACAAGTGAGCACCACCGACCTGACCGGCCTGCTCGGCCCCGATGCCCTGGGCCGGTTCGGTCTGCCGGGCCGGATCACCGTGGCAGGCCTCGGCATCAGCGGCATCAGCGCCGCCCGGGCGCTGGCCGCACTCGGCGCGAAGGTGACCGTCGTCGACAACGGCGACGGCGACGCGCACCGCGCCAAGGCCGCCGAACTCGCGGAGCTGGGCATCGAGGTCCGCCTGGGGCACCTGCCCGACGGGGTCCGGGCCGGGGAAGCCCTGCCCGAGGGCACCGAACTGGTCGTCACCTCGCCCGGCTGGCAGCCCGAGAGCCCGCTCTTCCGGGCCGCCGCCGAGGCGGGCGTCGACGTCGTCGGCGACGTCGAGATCGCCTGGCGGCTGCGCGGGGCCGGCGTGGAACTCCGCGCCGCCCGCCGGGCCGCTGCGGCGGACGCCGGCGAGGAGGCCGACGCCGGGCCGGTCCCGGCCGGGCCCGCCGAGTGGCTGGCGATCACCGGCACGAACGGCAAGACCACCACCACCCAGATGCTCGCGTCGATCCTGAAGGCCGCGGGCCTGAAGACCGCGGCCGTCGGCAACATCGGCACCCCGATCATCGACGTGGTCCTCGGCGAGGAGGCGTACGACGTCCTCGCCGTCGAGCTCTCCAGCTACCAGCTGCACTGGGCGCCCTCGGTGCGCGCCCACTCGGCGGCCGTGCTCAACCTGGCCCCGGACCACCTCGACTGGCACGGCTCGATGGAGGCGTACGCCGCCGACAAGGGCCGCATCTACGAGGGCAACACGGTGGCCTGCGTCTACAACGTCGCCGACCCGGCCACCGAGGCCCTGGTCGCCGACGCCGACGTCGAGGAGGGCTGCCGGGCGATCGGCTTCACCCTCGGTGCCCCCGGCCCCTCCATGCTCGGCGTCGTCGACGGCATCCTCGTCGACCGCGCCTTCGTCGAGAACCGACAGAAGAACGCCCAGGAGCTCGCCGAGGTCAAGGACGTCAACCCGCCGGCCCCGCACAACATCGCCAACGCGCTCGCCGCGGCGGCCCTGGCCCGCGCCTTCGGCGTCCCGCCGCGCGCGGTCCGCGACGGGCTGCGCGACTTCCGCCCCGACGCGCACCGCGTCGCGCATGTGGACGAGGTCGCGGGGGTCACGTACATCGACGACTCCAAGGCCACCAACACGCACGCCGCCGAGGCCTCCCTGGCCGCCTTCGAGCCCGTCGTGTGGATCGCCGGCGGCCTCGCCAAGGGCGCGACCTTCGACGAGCTCGTCCGGAAGTCGGCGAAGCGGCTGCGCGGCGTGGTGCTGATCGGCGCCGACCGGGCGCTGATCGCCGAGGCGCTGGCGCGACACGCCCCCGAGGTCCCGGTCGTCGACCTCGAGCGGACCGACACTGGGGCGATGCTCGCAGCGGTCCGGGAAGCGGCCCGGCTCGCAGAGCCCGGCGACACGGTTCTGCTGGCACCGGCCTGTGCCTCGATGGACATGTTCGCGAACTACAACAAGCGCGGGGACGCATTCGCGGACGCGGTGCGCGAACTGGCCGCCGAGAGCGCGTAGGTCCGGCCGGTCCGTTCTCAGGCCGGCGAGTCCTCCCCGACCGGCTGCTCGTCGTACGAGTGGAGGGGAAGGTCACACATGCCGGCCAAGCAAGTGCTGCCGGGGCGGCGGCCGTCCGCCGTGAAGGCCGTCAAGTCCGTCAAGAACGCGAAGCCGGGCAAGTCCGCCAGGACGGTCAAGGCGCAGGGCCGCAGGCGTCCGGCGGTGGGCCTGCGGCGGCCCGCCGGGCGCGGACCGCTGGAACGGTTCCGGCGTACGCAGCGGCAGTTGCGCAAGGCCTGGGACCGGCCCCTCACCGCGTATTACCTGATTTTCGGCAGCTCGCTGCTCATCACCGTGCTCGGCCTGGTGATGGTCTACTCGGCCTCGATGATCAAAGCGCTCCAGCTGGGCCTGGGAGACGCGTACTTCTTCAAGAAGCAGTTCCTGGCCGCCCTGATCGGCACCGGGCTGCTGCTGGTCGCTTCCCGGATGCCGGTCAAACTGCACCGGGCACTGTCCTATCCCGTGCTGGCAGGAACCTTGTTCCTGATGGTCCTGGTCCAGGTCCCCGGGATAGGGGTGGCGATCAACGGCAACCAGAATTGGATCTCCCTTGGTGGTCCGTTCATGCTCCAGCCCAGTGAGTTCGGCAAGCTGGCACTGATCCTCTGGGGCGCCGACCTGCTGGCCCGCAAGGGCGACAAGGAGCTGCTGAGCCAGTGGAAGCACCTGCTGGTGCCGCTGGTCCCGGTGGCCTTCCTGTTGCTCGGGCTGATCATGCTGGGCGGGGACATGGGCACCGCGATGATCCTCGGAGCCATCCTGTTCGGCCTGCTGTGGCTGGCGGGAGCCCCGACGCGGATGTTCGTCGCGGTTCTGGCGTTCGCGGGTGTGATCGTCGCACTGCTGATCAAGACCAGCCCGCACCGGATGGACCGGCTCGCCTGCGTCGGTGCGACGGATCCGGGCCGGAACGACCTGTGCTGGCAGGCCGTGCACGGGATCTACGCCCTCGCATCCGGCGGATGGTTCGGTTCCGGTTTGGGTGCCAGTGTGGAAAAATGGGGGCAACTGCCCGAAGCCCATACCGACTTCATCTTCGCCATCACCGGGGAGGAACTGGGTCTGGCAGGGACGCTGTCGGTACTCGCCCTGTTCGCGGCTCTAGGCTATGCGGGTATCCGCGTGGCCGGACGCACGGAGGACTCCTTCGTACGCTATGCCGCGGGAGGCGTGACCACCTGGATCACGGCCCAGGCCGTGATCAACATCGGTGCGGTGCTCGGTCTGCTGCCGATCGCCGGAGTCCCGCTCCCGCTGTTCTCGTACGGCGGGTCCGCGCTGCTGCCGACGATGTTCGCGGTCGGACTGCTCATCGCCTTCGCGCGGGAGGAGCCGGCGGCGCGCGCGGCGCTCGCGATGCGCCAGCCGAAGACCGGCTGGAAGCGGACCGGGCAGAGATGGAAGTCGATGAGACGGAGCGTCAAGAGGCGTCCGTCCGGAGAGCGGTGAATTTCGGTGCATGTCGTACTCGCCGGTGGGGGGACCGCCGGCCACATCGAGCCGGCGCTCGCCCTCGCGGACGCCCTGCGCAGGCAGGACCCTTCCGTGGGCATCACCGCCCTCGGCACGGAACGCGGGCTCGAAACCCGCCTCGTGCCCGAGCGCGGCTATGAGCTGGGGCTGATCCCCGCTGTCCCGCTGCCCCGCAAGCCCACCCCCGAGCTGATCACCGTCCCCGGACGGCTGCGCGGCACGATCAAGGCCGCCGAGGAGATCCTGGAGCGCACCAAGGCCGACTGCGTCGTCGGCTTCGGCGGCTACGTGGCCCTGCCCGGCTACCTCGCCGCCAAGCGGCTCGGGGTGCCGATCATCGTCCACGAGGCCAACGCCCGGCCCGGACTGGCCAACAAGATCGGCTCCCGCTACGCGCACGCCGTCGCGGTCTCCACCCCCGACAGCAAGCTGCGGGGCGCCCGCTACGTGGGCATCCCGCTGCGCCGCAGCATCTCCACCCTGGACCGGGCCGCGGTCCGCCCGGAGGCGCGCGCCGCCTTCGGCCTGGACCCCAACCTGCCGACCCTGCTGGTCTCCGGCGGCTCGCAGGGCGCCCGCCGCCTCAACGAGGTGATCCAGCAGGTCGCGCCGACCCTCCAGCGCTCAGGGATCCAGATCCTGCACGCGGTCGGCCCGAAGAACGAACTGCCGCGTGTCGACAACATGCCCGGGATGCCGCCGTATGTGCCGGTACCGTACGTGGACCGGATGGATCTCGCGTACGCCGCCGCCGACATGATGCTGTGCCGCGCGGGCGCGATGACCGTCGCCGAACTCTCCGCCGTCGGGCTGCCCGCCGCGTACGTCCCGCTGCCGATCGGCAACGGCGAACAGCGGCTCAACGCCCAGCCGGTGGTCAAGGCCGGCGGTGGCCTGCTCGTCGACGACGCGGAGCTGACGCCCGAGTGGGTGCTCAGCCAGGTCCTCCCGGTGCTCGCCGACCCGCACCGCCTGTACGAGATGTCCCGCGCCGCCGCCGAGTTCGGCCGCCGGGACGCCGACGAGCTGCTGGTTGCGATGGTGTACGAGGCGATCGCCGCCCACAGGAACCGCTAGCGCAGGAGGCACAGGAGTGGCCGGAGCGACCACCGCACAGCGCGGCAATCCCGGGTCCGCCCGGAAGGGCAAGGGCTCCGGCTCTCCCAAACCGCCCAAGCCGCCCAGGTCGTCGGGGTCGTCGAAGGGTTCCGGCCCGCGGGGCCCCGGTCTGCAGCGCCTCGTCCGGCGCATGCGGCACCGGGGCCCCGTGCTGCTGTGCCTCCTCGCCGCGGTGCTCCTCGTCGGGGGCGGCAGCTGGGTGCTCTACGGCTCCTCCTGGCTCCGGGTCGAGAAGGTGACCGCAAGCGGAACCCGGGTGCTGACCCCCGAGCAGGTGCTGGCCGCCGCGGCCGTACCCGTCGGGGCGCCGCTGGTGACCGTGGACACCGACGAGATCGCGGGCCGGGTCCGCAGCCGGCTGCCCCGCGTCGATTCGGTCGACGTGGTGCGCGCCTGGCCGCGCGGAATCGGGCTGAAAGTGACGGAGCGCAAACCGGTCCTGCTCATCAAAAAGGACGCCAACTTCGTGGAAGTGGACGCTTCGGGTGTGCGATTCGACACGGTTCCGAAAGCACCCGCGGGCGTTCCGGTCCTCGAATTGTCCGCGGCGCAGTCGCCGAGCGGCCGCCGCTTCGACGAGGAGCGGCTGCTGCACGAGGCGGTGGGCGTCGCCGGAGACCTCCCCGAGGCGGTCGCCAAGGAGACCGTGCAGGTCAAGGTGGGGTCGTACGACTCGGTCGTACTGGAGTTGGCCCGGGGCCGGACCGTGGTGTGGGGGAGCGGCGAACAGGGCGAGGCGAAGGGCCGTGCGCTGACGGCCCTGCTGAAAGCGGCGCCCAAGGCTGACCACTTTGACGTGAGCGTCCCCACCGCCCCTGCGGTGTCCGGGAGTTGACGTCGGGTCGAACAGCGACGCACCCTGGTTGGCCACCGATACGGGTGATCACATAGGGTGAAAAGAAAAACGGGAGGTTCGGCGTGTTCGTTGAACACGCGCTACTTGTCGACTTAGTGTCCTGTTCGGAAGAGTCCAGGGAACAGACACACTCTTAACCCTAAACTTCAGGGTTAGGGTTCGGGTCGGCGCGTTCGGACCGTCCCACATTTCGGCATCAGTCGTCGCAACGCAGGCCCGCGAGGCGGCGACACGTAACTCGAGGCGAGAGGCCTTCGACGTGGCAGCACCGCAGAACTACCTCGCAGTCATCAAGGTCATCGGTGTCGGCGGCGGTGGTGTCAATGCCATCAACCGAATGATCGAGGTCGGTCTCAAGGGCGTCGAGTTCATCGCCATCAACACGGACGCCCAGGCGCTGTTGATGAGCGACGCCGACGTCAAGCTCGACGTCGGCCGTGAACTCACCCGGGGCCTCGGCGCCGGCGCCAACCCGGCAGTCGGTCGCAAGGCGGCAGAGGACCACCGCGAGGAGATCGAGGAGGTCCTCAAGGGGGCCGACATGGTCTTCGTCACCGCCGGCGAGGGCGGCGGCACCGGCACCGGCGGCGCACCCGTCGTCGCCAACATCGCACGCTCGCTCGGCGCCCTGACGATCGGTGTGGTCACCCGGCCGTTCACCTTCGAGGGCCGGCGCCGCGCGAACCAGGCGGAGGACGGCATCGCCGAGCTCCGCGAAGAGGTCGACACCCTCATCGTCATCCCCAACGACCGGCTGCTGTCCATCTCGGACCGCCAGGTCTCGGTCCTGGACGCCTTCAAGTCGGCCGACCAGGTCCTGCTCTCGGGTGTCCAGGGCATCACCGACCTCATCACCACCCCGGGTCTGATCAACCTCGACTTCGCCGACGTCAAGTCCGTGATGTCCGAGGCCGGCTCGGCCCTCATGGGCATCGGCTCCGCCCGGGGCGACGACCGCGCCGTGGCCGCCGCGGAGATGGCCATCTCCTCGCCGCTGCTGGAGGCGTCCATCGACGGCGCCCGCGGCGTGCTGCTCTCCATCTCCGGCGGCTCGGACCTCGGCCTCTTCGAGATCAACGAGGCCGCGCAGCTGGTCAGTGAGGCCGCCCACCCCGAGGCGAACATCATCTTCGGCGCCGTCATCGACGACGCGCTCGGCGACGAGGTACGGGTCACCGTCATCGCCGCCGGCTTCGACGGCGGACAGCCCCCGGCCCGCCGGGACAACGTCATCGGCGCCGCGTCCACCAAGCGCGAGGAGCCGGCCCCGGCGCCGGCCCGCGCGGCCGAGCCGGTGCGCCCGGCCTTCGGCGGACTGGGCACGGTCACCCCGCGCGAAGAGCCCCCGGCCCCGGTCGAGGCGGTTCCGGCCGAGGCCGCGGCCCCGTCGCCGCAGGTCCCGACGGCCCGGCCGTACCAGGACAGCCCGGCGGAGGAACTGGACGTTCCGGACTTCTTGAAGTGACGCTGGACCAGCACATCGAGAACGGCGCCCACTTCGCCTTCACCGACCGGTGGGGCGGGGTGAGCGCCGTTCCGTACGAGGAGCTCAATCTCGGCGGCGCGGTCGGAGACGACCCCACCGCCGTTCTCGCGAACCGGGCGGTCGCGGCCCGGGGCCTGGGCATCGCGCCGGACCACGTGGTCTGGATGAACCAGGTGCACGGCAAGGACGTGGCGGTGGTCCCCGGACCCTGGGGCCCCGCCGCCGACGTACCGGCCGTGGACGCGGTGGTGACCGCCCGTCGGGGGCTCGCCCTCGCGGTGCTCACCGCGGACTGCACCCCGGTCCTGCTGGCCGACCCCGTCGCCGGGGTCGCGGGAGCGGCCCACGCGGGCCGGCCCGGACTGGTCGCCGGGGTCGTGCCCGCCGCGGTGGAGGCGATGGTCTCCCTCGGGGCCGAGCCCGGACGGATCATCGCCCGTACCGGCCCCGCGATCTGCGGCCGCTGCTACGAGGTGCCGGCCGAGATGCGGGACGCGGTCGCCGAGAAGGTTCCGGCCGCCCACGGCGAGACGAGTTGGGGGACGCCGTCCGTCGACGTGGTCGCCGGGGTGCACGCCCAGCTCGCGGAGGCGGGGGTGGTGAACCTGCACCGCTCGCCGGTCTGCACACTGGAGTCGCGGGACCACTTCTCGTACCGCCGCGACCGGGTGACCGGGCGGCTTGCCGGATATGTCTGGTTGACAGAGCTTGCCCGGGGGGAAACCCCCGGACCCCCGGGGGAAAAGAAGAATGACGGATCGTAAGTCGGAGCTCGCGGAGAACCTCGCGCGGGTGGAGGAACGTATCTCGTCCGCCTGCGCGGCCGCGGGGCGCGGACGGGACGAGGTGACGCTCATCGTCGTCACCAAGACCTACCCCGCGAGCGACGTACGACTGCTGGCGGACCTGGGGGTCCGTCATGTGGCGGAGAATCGCGACCAGGATGCCGCCCCCAAGGCTGCGGCCTGCGCGGATCTGCCGCTCAGCTGGCATTTCGTGGGCCAGTTGCAGACGAACAAAGTCCGTTCCGTGGCGGGATACGCGCATGTGGTGCAGTCGGTCGACCGGCCGAAGCTCGTCACGGCGCTCTCGGCGGCCGCGGAGGCGGCCGGACGCGAACTCGGCTGCCTGGTGCAGATCGCCCTCGACGCCGAGTCGGGGGAGCGCGGCACCCGGGGCGGCGCCGCTCCGGAGCAGCTCGCCGGACTCGCGGACCTCGTGGCCGGGGCACCCGGACTGCGGATCGACGGTCTGATGACCGTGGCCCCGCTGGCCGGGCCCTACGCGGGACGCGAACAGGCCGCTTTCGAGCGGCTGGTGGAATTGTCATCCCGCCTGCGCGCGGACCATCCGGCTGCCACGATGGTGTCGGCCGGGATGAGTGCAGACCTGGAACAGGCCGTTGCGGCCGGTGCGACACATGTACGCGTCGGCACTGCGGTACTCGGCGCGAGACCCCGGCTCGGGTAACGTCGCGAAGAAAGTCGGACCACAGCAGAAAATATGGTCATTACCGCTGATGGGCGGACGGACCACGTGGATCGCGGGCAGTTGGTGACTTTGGTGACACAGCGACACACCTGCGACAGGGCGATCCACCACAGAGCGGAGGACTCAGAGAATGGCCGGCGCGATGCGCAAGATGGCGGTCTACCTCGGCCTCGTGGAGGACGACCGGTACGACAACCCGGGGTACGACCCCGACGACGAGTTCGAGCCCGAGCCGGAACCGGAGCGGGATCGCCGGCGCCAGCAGCCCGTGCACCAACCGCCCGTAACGGACGAACCGGTACGAGTTACCCAGCCTCCGGCGCAGCGGGAACCCATCCCATTGCCACTGGAAAACGGACGTCCTGCGCGAATTGCCCCCGTGGCATCCATCACACCTGAACGCTCGAACCTGGAGAAGAACGCCCCCGTGATCATGCCCAAGGTCGTCTCCGAGCGGGAGCCGTACCGCATCACGACGCTGCACCCCCGGACCTACAACGAGGCCCGTACCATCGGGGAACACTTCCGTGAGGGCACTCCGGTGATCATGAACCTCACGGAGATGGACGACACGGACGCGAAGCGACTTGTCGACTTCGCCGCCGGCCTCGTCTTCGGTCTGCACGGCAGCATTGAACGCGTGACACAGAAGGTGTTCCTGCTGTCGCCTGCTAACGTCGATGTCACGGCGGAGGACAAGGCCCGCATCGCGGAGGGCGGGTTCTTCAACCAAAGCTAGACCGATCCGTCAGACACGGGGCCGGGGACAGAGCGAGAGCAGGGGAGAGGGAAGCGCGGGATGGGCGTCGCACTGCAGGTGGTCTACATCGCGCTGATGTGCTTCCTTATCGTGCTGATCTTCCGACTGGTGATGGACTACGTCTTCCAGTTCGCACGTTCATGGACACCCGGCAAGGCGATGGTGGTCGTCCTTGAGGCCACCTACACTGTCACCGATCCACCGCTCAAGCTTCTCCGGCGATTCATTCCGCCGTTGCGTCTCGGGGGCGTGGCACTCGACCTGTCCTTCTTCGTTCTGATGATCATCGTTTACATCCTCATCAGTTTCGTGAGCACCGCTGCGAGAAGCGTGTGAACGATGAGCTTCCCCGCAGGCGCGGGGACAGTCCCGATACGGTCCTGCCGACTGCCGACGACTACGTAGAGGTGAAGAAGACATGCCGCTGACTCCCGAGGACGTGCGGAACAAGCAGTTCACGACCGTCCGCCTCCGAGAAGGCTATGACGAGGACGAGGTCGATGCCTTCCTCGACGAGGTCGAGTCCGAACTGACGCGCCTGCTGCGCGAGAACGAGGACCTGCGCGCCAAGCTGGCCGCCGCCACGCGTGCCGCCGCGCAGAACCAGCAGCAGCAGGGCATGCGCAAGCCGGAACCCCAGGACCAGCGCGGCCCCGGCGGCCCCGGTGCCCCTGTGCCCGCGGCCATATCCGGCCCGCCGGCGCAGCAGGGCCCGCCGCAGATGGGCCCGCCGCAGCTTCCGGGCGGCCAGCCGCAGCTTCCGGCCGGCCCCGGCGGAAACGGACCGCAGGGTCCGGGCGGTCCGGGCCCGATGGGCGGCCCCATGCACACCATGGGCGGCCAGCAGCAGATGGGCCAGCAGTCCATGGGCGGCCAGAACCCGCTCGGCCAGCAGATGCAGCCCATGGGGCAGCAGATGCAGCCGATGGGCCAGCAGATGCAGCCCATGGGCCAGCAGATGCAGCAGATGCAGCAGATGCAGCAGCCGCAGCTCCCGCAGCAGGGTCCCGGTGGCGACAGTGCCGCCCGTGTCCTGTCGCTGGCGCAGCAGACCGCCGACCAGGCGATCGCGGAGGCCCGCTCCGAGGCCAACAAGATCGTCGGCGAGGCTCGCTCGCGTGCGGAGGGCCTGGAGCGGGACGCCCGCGCCAAGGCCGACGCGCTGGAGCGGGACGCGCAGGAGAAGCACCGCGTCGCGATGGGCTCCCTGGAGTCCGCCCGCGCCACGCTGGAGCGCAAGGTGGAGGACCTGCGGGGCTTCGAGCGTGAGTACCGTACGCGTCTGAAGTCCTACCTGGAGTCGCAGCTGCGTCAGCTCGAGACCCAGGCGGACGACTCCCTGGCCCCGCCGCGCAGCCCGGCCGGTCCGGCGCTGCCGCCGTCGCCGACGCCGTCGATGGCTCCGGCCGGAGCGATGGGGCACTCGATGGGCAACCCGTCGATGGGCGCTCCGTCGCCCATGGGTGGCCCCTCGCCGATGGGCGGTCCTTCGCCGATGGGTGGTCCCTCGTACGGTGGTCAGCAGCAGATGTCTCCCGCTATGACGCAGCCGATGGCTCCGGTGCGGCCGACTGGTCCGCAGCCGATGCAGCAGGCGCCGTCGCCGATGCGGGGCTTCCTGATCGACGAGGACGACAACTAGGCGGTTCGCCCTACGGGCGGCGTCAGCAGTCACGGGCCGGGCCCGGTTCCCCTTCGGGGGTGCCGGGCCCGGCCCGTTTGCGTACCCGTACCCGTGCGCGAGCGGTGGCGGGGTGCCGCTGGTGTCCGGGGCGCGGGTTGCCGCTGCGCGGGCCTTCTCCCCGCCCCGCCCTTTCCCTTCCCGGGGGCCGGCCCCCGGACCCCCGCGCCTCGAACGCCGGCGGGGCTGATCTCAGCCCCGCCGGCGTGTGAGGCGGAAACGGGGAAAGGGCGGGGCGGGGAGAGGAAAACGTCCGAGGCCCGGCCCCCGTGCGGGGAGGGCCGGGCCTCAGGAGCGGCGGGCGGTTACGCCTTGCGGAGGCGGAACGTCAGGGACAGGGACTCGTCCGTGAACGGGTCGCCGTATGTGCCGTCGGCCTCCCCGGTCGCGTAGTCGGTGGCCAGGACCTCGTCCGTGATCAGCGACGCGTGGTCCGTCAGGGCGGTGACGACTTCCGGGTC
>NZ_JBVING010000015.1:0-32573 GCF_055579465.1 Streptomyces sp. NPDC032745
GCGATCATCCTCATCCTCGTCGTCGGCATCGCCATCGACCTCCTGATCTTCAGCCCCGTCGAGCGGTGGGTACTGCGCAGCCGCGGCCTGCTGGTGAAGAGCTGACCGGCATGTCCCCTGTCCTGCTGGTCATAGCCCACGGCAGCCGCGACCCGCGGCACGCGTCGACCGTGCACGCCCTCACCCGGCGGGTGCGGGCGCTGCGGCCCGGGCTGCGGGTGGAGACGGCGTTCCTGGACTTCAACGCCCCGCGTGTCGACCAGGTCCTGTCGGCCCTCCACGCCGAGGGCGTCCGCGACGTGGTGGCCCTGCCGTTGCTGCTCACGCGGGCCTTCCACGCCAAGGCGGACATCCCGGCGGTGCTGTCGGAGTCCGCGACCCGGCAGCCGGGCCTCTCGGTCCGGCTCGCCGAGGTCCTCGGCCCTTCGCCGCTCCTCGTCTCGGCCCTCGAGCGCCGCCTGTTCGAGGCCGGCCTCAGCCCGGCGGACCGTGCCACCACCGGTGTGGTGCTCGCGTCCGCCGGTTCCTCGGACCCGGAGGCGATCGCAGTGATCGCTGAAATCGCGCGGGAGTGGCGGCACACCGGCTGGTGCGCCGTGCGGCCTGCGTTCGCCTCCGCTGCTCTGCCCCGTACGGAGGACGCCGTACGGGCGCTCCGCGCGGAAGGCGTCCGCCGGGTGGCGGTGGCCCCGTACGTCATCGCCCCCGGGCGCCTCCCGGACCGTATCGCGGCGGGCGCCACCGACTCCGGCGCGGACATCGTGTCCGCCGTCCTCGGCGCGGCCCCGGAACTGGCCCGCCTTCTCCTGCACCGCTACGACGCGGCCGCGCCGGCCCCGTCCCGCCTCCCGGCCCTGACGGCCTGAAGGCCGTCACCGGTTCCACGAGCCGGCCGGGCCGCGTCCGGCTACGCGCGGGCCGTGGCCTCGTCGGCCAGGGAGGTCAGGTCCTCGATGGACATCGCGCCCGGCGGGAGGCCCTCGCGGGCGAAGATGTTCGCCGCGTGCCGGAGGGTGTCGTTCACCGGGGTCGGGATCCCGTGGAGGCGTCCCAACAGGGTGATCTCGCCGTTCAGGTAGTCCGCCTCGATCGAGCCCGTGCCGCGCCGCAGCGACTGCCAGGAGGAGCCGCCGCGCATGCTCCCCCCGGCCGGCTGGTCGACCTTGCCGTCACGGGCCGCCGACTGTTCCGCGTCCGAGGCGTACGCGATCCCCGCGGCCTCGAGCGCCGCCCGGCCCTCCCGCTGCGCCCGCTGCAGCAGCGCCGCCTTCGCCGGGTCGGGCTCCGGCCCGGTCGTCGCCTGGATCGCGTTGCCCAGGTTGCCCAGCAGCTTCGCGTACTTCCACCGCATCACGTCCTCGACGACCGGCGCCTCGAAGCCGCACTTCTCCAGGTCGGCCGCGATCCGCCGGGCCCGCGCATCCGCGCCCCCGGCGGCCGGTCCGATGTGCAGGATGCCCGTCAGCGGCGCGCACAGCGCGGACACCACCCCCGGCTCCAGGAACGTGGCGGGCAGCCATACGCAGACCCCGTACACGTGCGCGAAGCGGCGCAGCGCCAGCCGCTCGCTCTCCACCCCGTTCTGCGCGCACAGCACCGGCAGCCGCTGCGCCGCCGTACCGCCGCCCGCCACCTCCGCGTCGCCCCACGCATCGAGCGCGGCGATCGCGTCCTGGGTCTTCACGGTGAGCAGCAGTACGTCGTCCGGCCGCAGTTCACCCAGCTCCGCCGGGGCCGTGACCACGGGGATCCGGTGCACCCGCGCCCCGTCCGCCGTCGTGAGCCGCAGCCCGTCCGCCGTGAGGGCCTCCGCATGCGCGCCGCGCGCGACGAGCACGACCTCCGCGCCGGATTCCGCCAGCCGTCCGCCGATGGTCGCGCCGATCGCGCCGGCGCCGATGATGATGTAACGCATGGCCAGGAGCCTGGCACATCCGGAGCCCTGAGTTACCGTCGGGGCATGGTGGACGACATGTTCCTTCTCGGCGGCGATCTCCCCGTACGGCGGCTCGGCCTCGGCACGGGCGGTCTGGTCGGACCCGGCTACTGGGGCCCGCGCGGCAGCCGCGCCGAGGCCCGGGCCCTGCTGCACACCGCCGTCGACCGCGGCGTCACCTTCCTCGACACCGCCGACAACTACGGCCCCGAGCTGGCCGAGGAGTTGATCGCCGAGGCCCTTCACCCGTACGGGGAGCAGCTCGTCATCGCCACGAAGGGCGGGGTGGTGCGCACCGGCCCCGACCGGTGGCATCTCGCCGGGCGTCCCGAGCAGCTGCGGGAGATGTGCGAGGCGAGCCTGCGGCGGCTGCGGGTGGAGTGCATCGGCCTCTACCAGCTGCACCGCTTCGATCCCTCGGTCCCGATGGCCGAACAGCTGGGCGCGCTCGCCGGGTTGCGGGAGGAGGGCAAGATCCGGCACATCGGGCTGGACACGGTCACTGCCGAACAGCTGCGCCAGGCGCTGGAGCTCGTCCCGGTCGCCGCCGTCCAGAACCCGTACAACCTGCTGGACCGGTCCTCGGCGGAGGTGCTCGCGCTGTGCGAGGCGCGGGGGATCGCCTTCCTCCCGTACTACCCCCTGGGCAGCGGCGCCCTGACCCGCGAGAGCGCGGCCGCGGTGACCGCCGTGGCCACCGGGCACCGCGCGGGCCCGGGGCAGATCGCGCTGGCCTGGCTGCTGCACCGGTCACCGGTGCTGTGCCCCATGCCGGGCACCGGATCGCCTGACCACCTGGCCCAGAACATTGACGCGGCAACCATCCACCTGACGCCCCGGGAGCTGGCCGTCCTCGACGCGCTCGGCCAGTAGCCCGGCCGTAGGCTGGAAGTGCACGCACGGAGCGGGGAGCCCCGGTCTGTTCGCGTCGATTTCAACCATCTCGGGGGCCGGAATCTTCTCGGCGGGGCTTCTCTCACCTGAACTCCTTGTCTGAAGGGAGCCCCCGATGGCCGTCAAGAAGCGCACGTCCGCCAAGCCCGCGGCCGCCGGCTCTGCCGGCTCCGCCACGGCGGCCGGTTCGACCCGTTCGGCCCGTTCGGCGAACGGCCAGGACAAACTGATCACCTCGCTCAAGCAATTCATCCGTACCCGCGGGTCGAGCTACCTCAGCGACCCGAACGTGTCCTCGATCGGCATCGGCTACAAGGAGAAGAACGGGAAGCGGAGCAAGGAACTGGCACTGCAGTTCACGGTGGACAAGAAGGTCCGGCCGGAGGGCGTGCGCGAAGTGGGCAGCGCCGAGATACCGGCAGTCATCGACATAGGCGGCGGCGTCGAAGTGCCGACCGATGTCGTGCAGCGCAGCTACAAGCCGCACTTCCTGGTGGTGCCCGAGGCCGAGACGCCCGAGCGGCAGAAGCGCGTCGACCCGGTCCGTCCCGGGGTGAGCGTCGGCAACGTCAAGGTGAGCGCCGGCACCCTCGGCTGCATCGTCTTCGACAAGAACGACGGCTCGACCTGTGTCCTGAGCAACTGGCACGTACTGAACGGCCGGAAGGGCGTGCCGGGCGACGAGGTCGTACAGCCCGGGACCGCCGACGACAGCCGCATCGCCCTGAACCGGCTCGGCACGCTCAAGCGCTCCCACCTCGGCCAGGTCGGCGACTGCGCCGTCGCCGGCATCACGGAACGCGACTTCGACACGGCCATCCTCGACCTCGGGGTCACGCCGACGCAGCTGGGCGAACCGCAGATCGACGACAAGGTCGTCAAGAGCGGGCGGACCACCGGTGTCACGCACGGGGTGGTGACGCGGCCCTTCGCCAAGGTGAGCATCAACTACGGACCGCCGGTCGGGGTGCGCGAGATCGAGTGCTTCGAGATAGGCCCCGACCCCGGCCATCCGGCGGACGGCGACGAGATCAGCCTGCCCGGCGACTCCGGCTCGGCCTGGCTGTTCAAGGCGCGCACCGGCAGGCCGACCGACGTCATGGCCGGTCTGCACTTCGGCGGCGAGAGCGACGCGGACCCCGAGGACCGGGCGCTGGCCTGCTTCCCCCACGCGGTCTTCGAGGAACTGAAGATCACCCTCCAGCCGCCCGCCCGCGATTCGCTGGAGGCCGTGACCGGGTACGACCCGGGCTTCCTCACGGTGGCGATACCCACCCCGCAGCTGGGTGCGGCCGGCAAGGCGGATGCCGTGCAGCTCTCCGGGACCGAGGTCATCCCGTACACCCACTTCTCGCTGGCGCTGAACGGGAAGCGGCGATTCGCGTTCTGGGTGGCCTGGAACATAGACGGCGGCGCCATCAAGAAGATCGACCGCAGCGGGATCGAGTTCAAGAAGGATCCGCGGCTGCCGGCCGAGGTCCAGGTCGGCAATGAGATCTACAAGGGCAACCGGCTCGACCGGGGCCACATCGCGCGCCGCGCCGACCTGGTCTGGGGGCCCATGCCCGAGGCGGACCGCGCCAACACCGACTCGTTCTTCTACACCAACATCACCCCGCAGATGGACGACTTCAACCAGAGTGCGAAGGCCGGCATCTGGGGTGAGCTGGAGAACGCCCTCTTCGAGGACATCGAGGTCGAGGGCCTGAGGGTCAGCGTGTTCGGCGGGCCGGTGTTCCAGGACGACGACCGTGTCTTCCGGGGCGTGCAGCTTCCCCGCGAGTTCTGGAAGGTGCTCGTGTACTCCGAGAAGGGCACGCTCAAGGCCAAGGCCTTCCTGCTGACCCAGAACCTGGTCCTGGCGGAGGTCCTGGAGCTGGACGAGTTCCGGGTGTTCCAGGTCAAGCTGGGCGAGGTCCAGAAGCGGACCGGCCTCAAGTTCCCCGCCACGCTGGTCAAGGCTGACACGCTGGTGGTCCCGGAGGCCGTGGAGGACCGGAGTCCGCTGGAGAGCCCGGCCGACATCGACTGGAGCTGAGCGGCCTCGGGGAGGCCGGTTACGGCTTCTCCTCCGTCAGCTCGACGAGTTTGGCGACGGTGTTCCAGTTGCGGGTCGTCGCGTCGATGCCCTTGAACACGGCGGGCTTGGCGAGGGCCTCGCCCAGTTTGGAGCGGCCCAGCCCGTTCGGGGCGTAGAGGTAGACGACCCGGTCGCCGATCCGGTACTCCTCCGGGAGGTACGCGGGCCCGTCGATCGGGGCGAACCTCTCCTCGGCCGGCTGCTCGGAGAGGAAGGTGGCGTGGAGCTGCTTGCCCTCCAGCTCGGCGGCCGGGAAGGGGCAGGCCTCGGCGACGGCGCGCAGGTAGGGCCCGTCGACCACCAGGCAGCGCACCGCGAAGCCGAAGTGGGACTCGATGGCCCGCTCCAGCTCCCGGGCCAGGGCGGCCGTGTCCTTCTCCGCGCTGGCGAAGACGGCGTTGCCGCTCTGCAGGTACGTCTGCACGTCGGTGTGGCCGAGGCCCGCCAGGACCTCGCGCAGCTCGGCCATCGGGACCTTCTTGGCCCCGCCGACGTTGATTCCGCGCAGCAGGGCCGCGTACTTCTTCGTGGTCATGACCGAACGATAGGACGGCGCACCGACAGTGCGGGCAGTTCGGCCTCGATGAGGTCGGCGGCCTGCCGCGTACCGCCCTCGGCGGCCATCTGCCTGCGGACGGCCTCGGCGCGGGCCGCGACCCCGGGATCCGCGACGAGCGCGAGGACGGCCTCCCGCAGGGTCGGGGCGTCGGCCTCCCCCATCGGAACGTGCCGGGCGACGCCGAGTCCCTGGAGCATGTCGGCGTTGCCGAACTGGTCGGCGGCCTGTGGGACGGCGACCATCGGGGTGCAGGTGGCGAGGCCTTCCTGGCTGCCGCCGGCGCCCGCGTGGGTGATGAAGGCGTCGGCCTGGCGCAGGATGTCCAGCTGGGGAACCCAGCGGTGGACCTCGACGTTGGCGGGAACGGCGCCCAGTTCGGCCTCGTCGGTGAACTTGCCGATCTGGAGGACGACATGCCAGTCGGGCAGGTCGCCGAAGGCCTCGATGCAGGCCCGGTAGAAGGCGGGCTGCTTGGTGAAGGCGGAGCCGAGGGAGACCAGGAGCACCTTCTTCCCCTCTGCTGCCGCCGGGCGCTGCCAGGTGCCCTGGTCGGCGCTGCGGTCGCCCTGGCAGGCGCCGACGAAGGTGTGGACGGACCCGTCGACGCGGTCGGCGTGCGGCTGGAGGGCGCGCGGGATGAGCACGATGCTGCGGCGCGGCCGGCCGACGAAGCGGTCGCTGTCCTCTTCGATGCCGTTCTCGTCGAGCCAGGCGCGGAAGCGGGCGTAGTACGCCTGCCCGCGCTCGGAGGCGCGCAGTCCGGCCGTCATCGGCTCGCCGACCTCCTCCTCGTACCCGGTCCAGGCGACCAGGTTCGGGGAGAGGGAGACGGCGGGGACGTCCCAGCGGTGAGCGAGGACGCGCGCCGGGTAGGAGGTGATGTCGTGGAGGACCAGGTCGGGCTCGTCGCCCTCGAAGGCGGCTGCGAGCTGCGGCAGGGCCTGGACGGCGTCGTTCAGGAACGGCTCGATGCTGTCGATGAGCTCGGTGCCCCAGGCCTCGGGCTCGTCTTCGGTGGGGAGGGTGGAGTTCCAGATCACCGGTGTGGCGCCGGTCTCCGCGATCTTCTCGGCGAAGGAGGCGGGGATGGCGTAGCTGACGCGGTGGCCGCGGGCGACGAGTTCCCGGATCACTTCGGTGCTCGGGTTCACGTGCCCGTGAGCGGCGATGGAGAACATGGCGATGTGTGCGGGTTCGGCTGAGGTCATGCAACGAGGCTAACGAGACGATACGTCTCGTGCAACGGAGATATTCGGCCTCCCGGAGCCGGACTCCACCCGCACGCCCCCGCGCCACGGGAATGCAAGACTTGGCGGATTCGCGGTGATCCGGATGTGGAGAGGTGGCATGGACGAGGCGCAGGCCAGGGGTGTGCTGGCGGCGGCGGGGCTCACGGGGCCGGCCGCTTTGCTGGCGCTGGGCGAGAACGCGGTCTTCGCGGCCGGCGATCTGGTGATGAAGGTCGGCCGGGAGGCGGCACTGCTGGAGCGGGCCGAGCGGGAGCTCGCCGTGTCGGGCTGGCTCGAGGAGGCCGGGATCCCGGCGGTCCGCGCGGCCGAGCCGAGGCCGCGGCTGGTGGCGGGACACCCGGTGACCCTGTGGCACCGCCTCGCGGATGCGGTCCGGCCGGCCGGTCCCGAGGACCTGGCGGTGCTGCTGCGGCAGATCCACGCCCTCCCGGCGGCGCCGTTCGCGCTGCCCGCGCGGGACCTGCTGGGCGGGGTCGAGCGCTGGCTGCGGCTGGCGGGCGGAGCCGTCGACCCGGCCGACGCGGCGTACCTGCGGGCCCGGCGCGATGCGTACGCCGGCGAGGTCGCCGCGCTCACCCCCCACCTGCCGTCGGGCCCGATCCACGGCGACGCCCTCCCCCGCAACGTCCACGTGGGCCCCGACGGGCCGGTCCTGGTGGACCTGGAGACCGTCTCGGCCGATCTGCGCGAGCACGACCTGGTGGTGATGGCCCTCTCCCGCGACCGGTACGGGCTGCCGCCGGAGTCGTACGAGGCCTTCGTGGCGGCGTACGGATGGGACGTGCGCGACTGGGCGGGCTGCGCGGTGCTCCGGGGCGCCCGCGAAACGGCCAGCTGCGCCTGGGTCGCCCAGCACGCCCCGACGAACCCGAAGGCGCTGGCCGAATTCCGCCGCCGGGTCGCCTCCCTGCGCGACGGCGACCCGGAAATGCGCTGGCACGCTTTCTAGCCGTGCCGTATCAAGAACCGCATATGAGACTGCACACCACGATCCACACCGCCCGCCTGGGCACGACGGAGTTCAAGGTCATCCGCCCGGCGCGGACCCCGGTCCGGGCCGTGCTCGTCGACGACCCCTGGTACCTGAACGGCTGGTTCGACCAGGAAGCCGCACAGATCACCGCAGGGCTGTGGGCCCTGGCGGCCACCTCGCCCCGGTCGCTGGTCCACCTGCCGATCCGGGCCAACGCGGCGGGCGGACCGGACACGGGCGCGCGGCGCCCGCTCGACCTCGTCCTGCTGCACCACTCCCTGCAGTTCGCCCCGTCCCGGTGGAAGCAGCTGCGCGGCCGGCTCGGCCCCGGGCGCCCGCGCACCGTGGACCTGCCCGCCCCCGACCCCGACGCGCAGGCCGGCGCAGCCGACCGGCACCACCGGGAGAACCGGGACCGGTTCCGCCAGGACATCCACAGCGAGACGCTGTTCATGACCGGCAGCGCGCGGACGTTCCGGGAGGCCGCCGTGCAGTTCGCCGGCCTCGCCCGCAAGGGCCCCGGGGACGTGTTCAACCACGGGGGCAGGCACTACTGCCGGAGCGTGGACTGCGATCCCGCCGACCGCGACCTGCACCTCGAGTACCGCGCGGAGTGGCCGGCGTAGCCCTCAGGCCGAGGCCGGCAGCAGGCTCCGCAGCGGCCACGCCGTGTCGATCACCGCGTCCGGGGTGCCCTGCTGGCGCAGGTACGACTGGAAGTCGCGGGCCCAGCGCTCGTGCCAGCCGCCCTGGCGGGTGTGCAGGTCGGCCGGGGTGAGCGCCGCCACCTCCGGGTGGCGGGCGGCTATCGCGCGGGCCACCTGCACCGCGGCGAGCGCGTCCGCGCCCGCGTCGTGCGCGGCGTCCAGGGTCACCCCGTACACCCCGCACACCGCCTCCAGGGTCCGCTTGCCGCGCCGGTAGCGGTCCACGGCCCGGTCGATGGTCAGCGGGTCCACCACCGGCCCGGTCTGCTGCGCCCCGCCCAGCCGGTCGGCCAGCGAGGGCAGCCCGTGCCGGGCCAACTCGGCCGTCAGCAGGGTCAGGTCGAAGGCCGCGTTGTACGCGACGACCACCGCGCCCCGCCGCCAGTGCTCGACCAGCGCCTGCGCGACCTCGTCCGCGACCTCGCGCACCGGCCGGCCCTCCGCCACCGCGCGCTCCGTGCTGATCCCGTGGATCGCCGAGGCGCCCTCGGGAATCGGTATCCCCGGATCCGCGAGCCAGCCGCACCGTCCGCGCACCTCGCCCGCCCGCACCTCGACCACCGCCGCCGTCACGATCCGCGACTCCCCCGGCTCCGTGCCGGTCGTCTCCAGGTCGAACCCGATCAGCACACCGCCGTGCCAGTCCCCCGTGCCGCGCCAGTTCTCCACCCCGTGCCCCTCCCCCGTACTCCCCGTGCACCCCGTACACCTTCGGTCAACGACTTTCAGCCTGTCACGGGGCACTGACAGTCACGACACCGGGCGGGAGTCCTGCCAGATCGACTCGAATTCCTCCCGGTACGTCGGGAACAGTCCGTGCTCCGCGTCCCGCGAGGAACCGCGGGCGCCCCCGCCCCGCAGCACCAGCACCGGCGCCTCCATACCGCGCGCCCGGCGCAGGTACGACTGCACGACGGCGATGCCCGAGGACTCCCCCTCCACCAGGTAGGCGGTGAAGCGGGGCGTCTCGTCGAAGACGTGGATCTCGAACCGCGAGGGATCCCGTAGCCCCGCCCGCACCCGGCGCACGTGCAGGATGTTCATCTCCACGGAGCGGCTCAGCTCGCCTTTGCGCAGGCCGAGCTCCCGCTCCCGCCGCTTCACGGCGCTGCTGGCCGGATTCAGGAACAGCAGCCGGACCCGGCAGCCGGCCTCCGTGAGGCGCACGAGTCTTCGGCCCGAGAAGTTCTGCACCAGCAGGTTGAGTCCTATGCCGATGGCGTCGAGCCGCCGCGCCCCGCCGAACAGGTCCTCCGCCGGGAGCTGGCGCTGCAGCCGCACCCGGTCCGGGTGGACCGAGATGACGTCCGCGTACCGGTCGCCCACCAGGTCCTCGACGGCGTCGATCGGCAGCCGGTCCGCCGCCGGGGAGCCCGCGCCGCCGCCCAGCACCTCCAGCAGCCGGGCCGAGGCCCGCTCCGCCTGCTCCAGCACCGCCCGCGACAGCGCCCGGTTGCGCGAGACCACGTTCCGGGTGACCTCCAGCTCGTCGAGCGCGAGCTCGATCTCCCGCCGGTCGTCGAAGTACGGCTCGAAGCACGGCCAGTGCTGGACCATGAGCTCCCGCAGCTGCGGCAGCGTCAGGAAGCTCAGCACGTTGTCGTCGGCCGGGTCCAGCAGGTAGCCCTTGCGCCGGCTGACCTCGCGGACCGCGACGGCCCGCTGCACCCACTCCTGCCCGGCGGGCCCGGCGGCCGCGACCACCCAGTCGTCCCCGCCGTGCACGGGCTCGTAGATCGGCCGCAGCACCGCGCCGACGACGGCGCGCAGCCGCTGCTCGATCAGGTTCAGCCAGATGTACGCCCGCCCGGCGCGCTGCGCCCGGGTCCGGACCTCGCTCCACGCGTCCGCGCCCCAGTCCAGCTCGGCCCCGGCCCGCACGCTCCCGGCCGCCGTCGGTGCCAGCGACACCGCCCCGGCCGGCACGCCGGTGGGAACGCCTCCCGACACGCCGCCCGACACCCCGCCGGGCGCACCACCGGGTGCACCTCCTGGGGCGTCCGCCGGGCCGCCCTCGTGACCGCTGTCACCAGGGGGCAGCTCCAGACCTCCCGAGCTCACCCGTGCACCGCCTTCTGCGTCTGGACGCCCGTCTCCAGTGATCACGGAAGGGTACTCCGAGCGCGGCGCCCGATGCAGCCCGATGGCCCTTACACCGGAGGTCCGTTGACCCATTATCCGATGCCCGCATAGTCCGCTGACCCGCATATCAGCTCTCCGGGTCACCCGGGAGGAGCATCCCAAGTCCCCGCGTGCGGGCCCACTTTCGGGGAAGATCTGCAGGGACGTGGTCCACGCCGGATCAGCCCGAACCATCAGCCCGACAGTCGGGGGAACGAGGGGAAGAGTCGTATCCATGCAGGTCTGGCCGGGACAGGCGTATCCGCTCGGCGCCACGTACGACGGCGCCGGCACCAATTTCGCGGTCTACTCCGAGGCCGCCCGACGCATCGAACTGTGCCTGCTCCACGAGGACGGCTCGGAGACCGCCGTCGAACTGCGCGAGACCGACGCCTTCGTACGCCACGCCTACCTGCCCGGGGTGATGCCGGGGCAGCGCTACGGCTTCCGCGTGCACGGCCCGTACGAGCCCGAGCGCGGGCAGCGCTGCAACGCGGCCAAGCTGCTGCTGGACCCGTACGCGCGGGCCGTCGCCGGCAGCGTCGACTGGGGCGAGGAGGTGTACGGCTACCACTTCGGCCGGCCGGATTCGCGCAACGACCTCGACTCGGCTCCGCACACGATGAGTTCGGTCGTGGTCAATCCGTACTTCGACTGGGCGAACGACCGCCCGCCGCGCCACGAGTACCACCACACCGTGCTGTACGAGGCGCACGTCAAGGGTCTGACCATGCGCCATCCCGATCTGCCCGAGGAGCTGCGCGGCACTTACGGGGCCCTCGCACACCCGGCGGTCATCGGGCACCTCGCCAAGCTCGGGGTGACGGCGCTGGAGCTGATGCCGGTGCACCAGTACGTGAACGACCACCGGCTGGTCGACGACGGGCTGAGCAACTACTGGGGCTACAACACGATCGGCTTCTTCGCCCCGCACAACGGCTACGCCTCCGGTGACCGGGGCCAGCAGGTCCTGGAGTTCAAGTCGGCGGTGCGGGCCCTGCACGAGGCCGGGATCGAGGTGATCCTCGACGTGGTCTACAACCACACCGCCGAGGGCAACCACCTGGGCCCGACGCTGTCCTTCCGGGGGCTCGACAACGCCTCGTACTACCGCCTCGCGGACGACCCCCGGCACTACATGGACACCACCGGGACCGGGAACTCGCTGCTCATGCGCTCCCCGCACGTGCTCCAGCTGATCATGGACTCGCTGCGGTACTGGGTCACCGAGATGCATGTGGACGGGTTCCGCTTCGACCTCGCCGCGACGCTCGCCCGGCAGTTCCACGAGGTGGACCGGCTGTCCTCGTTCTTCGACCTGGTCCAGCAGGATCCGGTGGTCAGCCAGGTGAAGCTGATCGCGGAGCCCTGGGACCTGGGCGAGGGCGGCTACCAGGTGGGGAACTTCCCGCCGCTGTGGACCGAGTGGAACGGCAAGTACCGGGACACCGTACGGGACTTGTGGCGTGGGCAGCCGCGGACGCTCGCGGAGTTCGCGGGGCGGCTGACCGGCTCCTCGGACCTCTACCAGGACGACGGCCGCCGCCCGCTGGCCTCGATCAACTTCACCACCTGCCACGACGGTTTCACCCTGAACGACCTCGTCTCGTACGACGAGAAGCACAACGAGGCGAACCGCGAGGGCAACCGGGACGGGGAGACCCACAACCGGTCCTGGAATTGCGGGGTCGAGGGCCCGACGGAGGACCCGGAGATCCAGGAGCTGCGCGAGCGCCAGATGCGCAACTTCACGGCCACCCTGATGCTCTCGCAGGGCGTGCCGATGCTCAGCCACGGCGACGAGTTCGCCCGCTCCCAGGGCGGCAACAACAACGCCTACTGCCAGGACAACGATCTGTCGTGGGTCAACTGGCCCGAGCCGGGCAAACCGGCGCCCTCCCTGCTGGAGTTCACCCGGCGGATGGTGTGGCTGCGGCGCGACCACCCGGTGTTCCGGCGGCGCCGGTTCTTCCACGGCCGGCCGGTGGAGGGGACCAACGACGAGCTCTCCGACATCGCCTGGTTCACCCCGCACGGGGAGCCGATGCGGGCCCGCGACTGGCAGGCGCAACACGCGCGCTCGCTGACGGTGTTCCTCAACGGGGAGGCGATCTCCGAGCCGGGCTCGCGCGGGGAGCGGATCACGGACGACTCGTTCCTGCTGATGTTCAACGCGGGCGCCGATCCGCAGGAGTTCACCGTGCCGGCCGGGCACGGGGCGCAGTGGCGGCTGGTCGTGGACACGGCGCGGGCGGACGTACTGCCACCCGGCACCGGACCGCAGTATGCGGCCGGGGACCGGGTGGCGCTGACAGGACGGTGTCTGGTGGTGCTTCAGCGCCCGGCGTAGGAGGAACCGGACGGGCCCGACGGGCTCCCGGTCGCGTTCGGGGAGGCCGTCTGCTGCGCCGGGATGAACACCTTCGGCGCGGCGGGGTGCGTCCGGGCGGCCGGCACCCGGGTGACCAGGGCCAGGAGCAGGGCCAGTGCGGCCGCCCCGACGGCCACGGCGAAGGCCCCGGCGGGCCCGTACGACTCGGCGAGCCGTCCGGAGGCGGCGAGCGCGGCGGCCTGCCCGGCCACGAGCGAGCTGGCGGCGAAGGCCGTGGCCTCGGCGAGCCGGGTCGGCTCCACGACCCGCTCGGTCAGCGCGAACGCGGTGATCAGGTGGGGGGCGTAGGCGGCTCCGAGCACGGTGACGACCGCGTACAGCGGCCACAGGGTGTCGGTGAAGAGCAGCGGTACGGACAGCACCAGCGCGGCGGCGGTGGCCGCCCGCCAGCGCAGCCGCAGCCCGATGCGGGCGGGCAGCGCCCCGAGGGCGAGGCCCACGGCGGCGCTGACGACGCCCATGGCGGCGTAGACGATTCCCGCCTGGCCGGGGACGCCCAGACGAGCGGTGAGGGCGGCGATCCCGGCCTGGCAGGCGCCGAACATGGCGCCCTGGAGCAGCAGGGAGCCCCGTACGGCGTACACGACGCGCGGCTGCCGGCTGCGGCGCCCGACGCCGGCAGGGGCACCGGCGGTATCCGCGCCGGCCCGGGCGCTCCGACCCCGCGGGGTGCGCTCCTTCGATCCCGCCCCGGCCGTGACGGCGGCGGTCGGGTGCAGGGCGAAGGCGGTGCCGAAGACGGCGACGAGGGCGGCGGCCCCGCCGAGGGCGATCGCGGGGTGCAGGGCGAGCGCGGCGAGTCCGACGAGGGCCGGCCCGAAGACGAAGGAGACCTCGTCCAGGGTGCCTTCGAGCGAGTGGACGGCGCCCACCACGCCCTCGTCGGCCTCGGCGCGGTGGGCGAGGGCCACGGAGCGGGTGCGGGCGAGTGGTCCGATCAGCGGTACGGAGGCCCCGGTGACGGCGCCGATCGCCGCGAGCGGGGCGGTGGCGAGGCCCCCGAGGGCCCCGGCGACCAGGGCGCCGGTGGCGACCGCGTTGACCGCTGCGGCGGCCAGGACCACGGGCCGCTGCCCGTACCGGTCGGCGAGCCGGCCCAGGACGGGCCCGAAGACCACCTGTCCGGCGGAGAGGGTGCCACCGACGATGCCCGCGGTGGTGAGGGAGCCGCTGGTCTCGGCGACCAGCAGCACGCTCCCGAACTGGGTCATTGCAACGGGCAGTCGCGCGAGGAAGGAGAGGAACGGGAGTAGGGGCCCGGTGAGGGCGATGACTCTTCGATAGGTGTTGACGGTTCCGGCCACTTGATCAACGCTAACGCGATGCAGCCATTCGGGCGCATTGGGTCATGGCACGGAATCCGGGAAGGCGAAAGGTGGGTACGTACGTTCTCTTGGCCTCCTCCGTTCCCTACAGGGAGCGGATCCCACCCTCGCGGGTGGGGTTTCCTGCTTCACCACGGACCGCCCCGACCGAGAGAAGGACTCCCGATGGGGTCTTACAGCCGCTCCACAGGCAGCGACCGCCAGCCCGGCGGCCAGAAGATTCACAGCGGCGTTCCCGTCCCGGTCGTGGGCCGCCCCGCAGCCTTCGCACGTCCACTCACGGGTGCACAGGGGCATCACCTCGGCGAGTGCCCCGCAGGCGGAGCACAGGCGTGTGCTGGGGAACCGCCGGTCGACGGCGATCAGTTCACGCCCGTACCACGCCGCCTTGTACTCCAGCATGGACCGCAGCTCACGCCAGGCCGCGTCATGGATGGCGCGGGCGAGCTTGTGGTTCTTGACCATGTTGCGGACGACGAGGTCCTCGATCACGAGCGTTTGGTTTTCGCGCACGAGTCGAGTCGTCAGTTTGTGCAGGTGATCCCTGCGGCGGTCGGCTATCCGGGCGTGGATCCTCGCCACTCGGGTGCGGGCCTTGGCCCGGTTGTTGCTGCCCTTCTCCTTCCGGGCCAGCGCCCGCTGCGCACGGGCCAGTCGTTCCCGGTCCCGACGCTCGTGCCGGGGGTTCTCGACCTTCTCTCCGGTGGAGAGGGTGACCAAGGCCGTCAGCCCGGCATCAATGCCCACCGCGGTCGTCGTGGCGGGCATCGGGGCGGGAGTGTCCTCGCACAGGATCGACACGTGCCAGCGGCCGGCCCTGTCGCGGGACACCGTAACGGTGGTGGGTTCCACGCCCTGGGGGAGCGGGCGGGACCACACGATGTCCAGAGGTTCCGCCATCTTCGCCAGGGTGATCCGCCCGGCGCAGTGACGGAAGGCGCTGCGCGTGTACTCGGCCGAAGCACGGGATTTCCGCTTCGACTTGAAGCGCGGGTGCTGCGCCCGCCTCTCCCAAAACCCCACGAACGCGCTCTGCACATGCCGCAGCGCCTGCTGCAGCGGCACGGAGGACACCTCAGCCAGGTAGGCGAATTCCTCGGTCTTCTTCCAAGCGGTGAGCATTGCCGATGTCTGTCCGTAGCCCACCCGTGTCCGGCTCGACTTCCACGCCTCGGCACGGGCGGCGAGGGCGAGGTTGTAGACCTTCCGCACGCACCCGAACGTCCGCAACAGCTCAGCCGCCTGCGCACTGGTCGGACGGAAACGGTACTTGAACGCCCGCTTCACAGAATCGGCCCCCACATCCGGGACGCTAGGGCCCGTCGGGATCCGAACACAAGCGCAGGTCACAGCATCACGCAGCGGCGCCCGGCGCTGCTCGGCTCCGAGCCGGGGACGCGCATCTCCGCCACGAGTGGGAGGTCCCCCCTCCCCGCCCTCGACTGCAGCCGGGGGTTTCCACGCAAGGAGGTAGAAATGAGCCAGCCGTACCCGCCCACTGCCGTGTCCCCGTCAGCGCCGTCGTCGACGTACCGCCTTCAGCTGCGACCGGAGTTCCCGTTCGCGGCGGCCGAGGCAGCCGTACCGTACCTCGCCTCGCTCGGCGTGTCGCACCTGCACCTCTCGCCGGTGCTGGAGGCGGTCCCCGGCTCGGCGCACGGGTACGACGTCACCGACCACTCCGCGGTGCGGGCCGAGCTCGGCGGCGAGCCGGGGCTGCGGGCGCTGGCCGCGGCCGCCCGCGGGCACGGACTCGGCCTGGTGCTGGACATCGTGCCGAACCACATGGCGGTACCGTCCCCGCTGCGGCTGAACCGGCCCCTGTGGGAGGTGCTCCGGGAGGGGCCGCGGTCGCCGTACGCGCGCTGGTTCGACATCGACTGGGAGGCGGGCGGCGGCCAGGTGCTGCTGCCGGTACTCCCGGGCCCGGCCGAGCCCGGCGCGTTCACGGCCGACCGGGACGGCGGGGTGCTGCGCCACGGGGAGCTGGAGTTCCCGCTGCGGGAGGGCACGGCGGGGCTGGCCGCGCCGGAGCTGCTGGCCGCGCAGTGGTACCGGCCGGCCTGGTGGCGGGAGGCCCGGACGGGCCTCAACTACCGGCGGTTCTTCACGATCTCGGAGCTGATCGGGGTCCGGGTGGAGGACCCGGAGGTGTTCGCGGCGACGCACGCGAAGGTGCTGGAGCTGGTGCGTGACGGGGTGGCCGAGGGGCTGCGGATCGACCACGTCGACGGGCTGGCGGATCCGGAGGGGTACCTGCGGCGGCTGCGGGCGGCCGTGGGCGGGGGCTGCTGGGTGGTGGTCGAGAAGATCCTGGCCCGGCAGGAGCGGCTGCCGCCCGGCTGGCCGGTGGCGGGGACCACCGGGTACGACGCGCTGCACCGGGTGGACGGGGTGTTCACCGACCCGGCCGGCGCCCCGGAACTGGTCCGGCGGTACACGGAGTTCACCGGGATGCCGGAATGGGAGCAGACGGCCCGGACGTGCGCGCGGGAGGTGCTGACCGGTGACCTGGCCGCCGAGCTGGCAGCCCTGGAGCGGGCCGCCGGTCCGCAACTCTCGGCCGGAGTACGGGAGTTGCTGATCGCCTATCCGGTCTACCGGCCGTACCCCGGCGAGCCGGATCTCGACCCGCAGGCTCTGGCGGAGGCCGCCGCGCCGGCCGGTCCGGGCGCGGTGGCCGGCGTACGGGACCTCGTGCTGCGCGATCCCGCCTTCGCGGCGCGCTTCGCCCAGACCTCGGCGGCCCTGCGGGCCAAGTCGCTGGAGGACCGGGCCTTCTACCGCCACGCCCCGCTGCTGTCGGCCACCGAGGTCGGCGGGGACCCCGGGCAACCGGTGGTCTCGACCGCGGAGTTCCACGCGTACTGCACCGCGCTCGACCGGGACTGGCCTGGCTCCGGGACGGTGCTGTCCACGCACGACACCAAGCGCAGCGCGGACGTCCGGGCCCGGATCTCGGCGCTCTCCCAGGCCCCCGAGCTGATGGGCCGGCCCGTCGGCGCCGATCCCCAACTGGCCTGGGTGGCCCGGCAGACGGCGCTGGGGCTCGGGGAGGTCCCCGAGCGCGCCGAGCGCCTCGTACAGGCGCTGCTCAAGGCCGTCCGCGAGGCGGCCCTGCACACGAGCTGGACCGATCAGGACCCGGCGTACGAGGCTTCCGTCGCGGGATACGTCCCGGATCCGGAGGAGCCCGCGGAGCCGGCGGAGCTGGCCCGGGCGGCCCGGGCCAACCTGCTCGGCATGACCTTGCTGCACCTGGCGATGCCCGGGGTCCCGGAGGTCTACCAGGGCGCCGAGACGGAGTACCGGGCCCTGGTCGACCCGGACAACCGGCGCCCGGCCCGGTTCCCCCGCGAGGCCCTGGCCCGGCTCGACGCGGGGACCGCGCCGCAGGGGCAGGCGCAGGAGAAGCTCGCGCTGACGGCCGCCCTGCTGCGGCTGCGCCGGGACCGGCCCGATCTGTTCACCGGTTACGCCCCCCTGTCCGCCCGGGGCCCGGCAGCGGAGCACTGCCTGGCCTTCGCCCGCCCGGCCGGGCTGGTCGCGGCGGCGACCCGGCTCTCGTACCGGCTGGCCGCGGCCGGCGGCTGGCGGGACACGGCCCTGGCCCTCCCGCCGGGGCGGTGGACGGCGCTCCTGGACCGGGGGGCCTCGTACGAGGGCGAGGTGCGGCTGGCGGAGCTGCTCTCGGCCCGCCCGGTCGCGCTCCTACTGCGCGACGGCGGCCGGGGCGAGGAGTAGCTCGGCGAAGGCCGCGGCGGCGCCGGTGAGCGGGACCCGGGAGAACACCGCCAGCGGGCGGTGCCACGGCGGGTCGAGGGAGAGCAGCGCACAGTCCTCACCGACGGGGCCCACGTCGTCGTCAACACGATGCCGCTGACCGCGGTGGCGAAGGGGATGGTGCACGGACAGGGCGGGACGGTGAAGGTGGTCGCCGAGCGGGACGGGCGGGTGCTGGGCGTCCACCTGGTGGGGCCGCACGTTTCCGAGATGATCGCGGAGAGCCGGCTGATCGTGGGCTGGGACGCCGAGCCGGGGGACGTGGCCCGCCACGTCCATGCCCATCCGACGCTGTCGGAAGCGGTGGGCGAGGCCTTCCTGTCACTGGCCGGCCGCGGCCTCCACCAGCAGTAGCCGGCCCGGTGGCGGCGTCCTCGGCACAAGGCGTTGGCCAGGGGTTTCCGGGAAGTGTGGGGCGTGCGGAGCAGTAGGGGGCGTGCGCGGCGGGCATTGCATCAGACGTGACCCTCCTCCGAGACATGTGCTACCCCACTCCGTCCGAGCTCGCGCTGGCCGCCCGCGCGCTGGCGGACGAGCACCCCGGCCCGGCCCGGCTCCGCCAGGCCGGCACCTCCCGGGGCGGCCGGCCCCTGTGGCTGCTCTCCGTCGAGCCGAGCGGCCGCCCGCGGGGCGCGGGCGTGCTCGTCGTCGCCGGGGCCCACGCCAACGAGCCCGTCGGCGGTGCCACCGCGCTCGCGCTGGCCCGCCGCGTCCTCCACGACCCGGCGGTCCGCGCCGGGCGGGGCTGGCACTTCCTGCTGTGCGCCGATCCCGACGGGGCGGCCCTGCACCGCACGCCCCGCCCGCACTCCCTGCTCGACTACCACCGGAACTTCTTCCGGCCCCCCGGTCCGGAACAGCCCGAGTGGGCGCCGTCTTTACTGCCTCCGGACCGGCTGCCGCCCGAGACCCTGGTCCTGACGGCCCTCATCGACGAGCTGCGGCCCGTCCTCCAGGTCTCGCTCCACGGCACCGACCTCGGCGGGTCCTGGGTGCAGCTCACCCGGGACATACCGGGCCTCGCGGAGCCGTTCGCCAAATCGGCCGCCGAGCTGCGGATCCCGGTGGAGACCGGGGCCTCGGACGCGGCCGGCTGGCCCTCCCCCGGGCCCGGGATCTTCGTGATGCCGCAGCCCGGGGCCGACCTCGCCGGGGCGTTCCACCCGGAGGACACCCGGCTCAGCACCTGGTACCACGCCCACCGGTACGCCGGCACCACCGCCATCGTCGAAGTCCCCATGTGGGCCTCGGACCTGGTGGACGACCCCGCCCCGCATCCGGACCCGCGGGGCGCCCTGCGGCTCCTGGCGGGGCGGCTCACCGCCGACGCCGCGCTCGTGGCCCGCGTACGGGACCGGGTGCCCGGGGCCCCGGAGCCCGGCGGGGGCCCCGGCCCGGGCTCCGGCGGGGACCCCGGTACGGCCGCGCTGCTGCGCGCCGTCGACTGGACGCTCGCCCTCATCCCCCGGATCACCGTGGAGTGGACCGGCCCCGGGGCGCCCACCGAGGCCACGGCGGCCTCCATCGGCAGCATCGACGCCTTCGGGCGACGCCTGTCGCTGCGCGCCGCCGCGATGCTGCTGCGGGTGCTCCGGGCTCAGGGCCACCCGGCGGCGCCCGGCCTGGACCGGCTCGTCACCGGCTGGTGCGAGGAGTTCGCCGCCCGGTTCCAGGCACGCCGGGTCCCGGTGGCCACCCAGGTCGAGCACCAGACCCGTACCGTCCTGGCCGCCTACGAACGGCTCGTGGCGGCCGGGACGGTCAATGCGTAGGGGGTGTCTCGTCGGTCAGGCCGGATCGGGGACCGGACGCCGCGAGCCCGGCCTGGCCGGCAACACACCCCCCGGCGGGCGCGGGCGCCGCGGCGGGTACGGACAGGGCGTACCGGCGCTTGGACGCGCCCGTGGCGCCGAGCCGGTCGTAGAAGCGGATCGCGCCCTCGTTCCAGTCCGGGGTCTGCCACTGGACCTGGTCGAGGCCGAGCTCGCGGGCGAGGCCTGCCACGCCGTCCATCAGGGCGGCGCCGAGGCCGTGCCCGCGGGCCTCCTCGGCGAGGTAGAGGCAGTCCATGTGGAGGTAGTGCCGGGCGTCCCAGAACGCGAACTCGGCGGAGCAGGCGGCATATCCGGCGACCGAGCCGTCCGGGGCCTCGGCCAGCAGCACCCACAGCCGGGCGCCCTCGGCGAACAGCTGCGGCCCGAGCCGGTCGGCCAGGTCCGCCGGCCGGGGCGCGGACTTCTCGTACGCGACGTGCTCGTGGACGAGTTCGACGAGGCGGGGCAGGTCCTCGGGGCGCGCGGGGCGCACGACGGGCGGGTGTTCCTTCGGGCTCTTCGGGTCTCCGTGTTCCATGGACACCATCATCGGCCCCGGCGGGATCCCGGAGCCGGGGGCCGCCCAGGAAGCCACCTAGCTCGAGGACAGTCGGAAGTTCATCCGGCCGAAGCCGATCTGGTCCCCGTCCCGGACCGCCACCGAGCCGGTCACGCGGCGTCCGTTGACCGTGGTGCCGTTGGAGGAGCCGAGGTCGGTGAGCACCCACACCCCGTCGCGCAGCCCGAGCTCGGCATGCACGCGGGACACGGTCTCGTCGGTGAGCCGCAGCCCGTTGCCGGGGTCGCGGCCGATCCGCAGGGCCCGCGCGCTCGGGTGCGGCAGCAGCAGTTTGGGCAGCCGCTCGGCGGTCCACGCCCGCCGGACGCCGGCGGAGACGGCGGAGGCGCGGCCCACCCAGGCGAAGACGCGACGGGTCCACGGGCCTTCGCCGCTCCCGCGGCCCTCGAGGTCGGCGGTGAGGACCACGAGGTCCTCGGAGCGGCGGGCGACCAGGGCGAGTTCCATACGGCGCAGGAACGTGTCGTGGGACAGCTTCCCGAGGGCCGCACCCTCGCGGAGCTGCTCCAGCGCCCGGTCACGCTCCGCGTCGGACAGGCGCGGTGCCGGGAAGGCGGGGAACTCGAAACTCGACGTCACAGGGTGATTGTCGGCCCGTCAGGGCCGGAGTGTCCAGAACTCCTCCGGCCGTCCGGCGATGATGGGGCAGGCACACGTTCCGGGTACCGCCACAGACGAGGGGAACCGTCCGTGCAGTTCGAGGTGTGGGCACCGCTGACAGACCGGGTCGCGCTGCGGCTCGGCGACGCGACGTACGAGATGGCACGCGATCCGGACCGGGCCGGCTGGTGGCTCGCCGAGGCCCCGGCCGCCGACGGGGACCGGTACGGGTTCCTGCTGGGCGTGGCCCCCGGGGAGGGGATCGTACGGCCCGACCCGCGGGGTCGGCGGCTGCCGGACGGGCCCGACGGCCTCTCGGCGGTGGTGGATTTCGAGCCGCTCACCCCGCAGGCCGCGGCGCCCGGGACGCGGCTCCAGGACGCGGTCCTCTACGAGCTGCACATCGGCACGTTCACCCCCGAGGGCACCTTCGACGCGGCCGCCGCCCGCCTCGGGCACCTCACCGCGCTCGGGATCACGCACGTGGAGCTGATGCCGGTCTGCCCCTTCCCCGGCCGGCACGGGTGGGGGTACGACGGGGTCGCGCCATGGGCGGTGCACGAGCCGTACGGCGGCCCGGCCGGGCTCGCCCGGTTCGTGGACGCGGCCCACGCGGCCGGGCTCGGGGTGGTGCTGGACGTGGTCCACAACCACCTGGGCCCCTCCGGCAACCACCTCCCGGCCTTCGGCCCGTACTTCACGGACACGCACCACACCCCGTGGGGCGCGGCGGTCAACCTGGACGCCGCCGGCTCCGACGAGGTGCGTGCGTACCTCCTGGGCAGCGCCCTGGCCTGGCTGCGGGACTACCGGATCGACGGGCTCCGGCTGGACGCCGTGCACGCCCTCGCCGACGGCCGGGCGCTGACCTTCCTGGAGGAGCTGTCCGCGGCCGTGGACGAGCTCGCCGGCGAGAGCGGCCGCCCGCTGTTCCTGATCGCGGAGTCCGACCGGTGCGATCCGCGCACCACGACCCCGCGCGCCGCCGGGGGCCTGGGCCTGCACGCCCAGTGGAACGACGACTTCCACCACGCCCTGCACTGTGCGCTGACCGGTGAGTCCCAGGCGTACTACGCCGATTTCGCCGAGGCGCCGCTCGCCGCCCTGGCCAAGACCATGACCCGGGCCTTCTTCCACGACGGCACCTGGTCCTCGTTCCGGGGCCGCAGCCACGGCCGGCCGGTGGACCGGCGCCGCACGCCCGCGCACCGCTTCCTCGGCTACACGCAGACCCACGACCAGATCGGCAACCGGGCCCTCGGCGACCGGCTCGCGGGCTCGCTCTCCCCCGGGCTGCTGGCCTGCGGTGCGGCGCTGGCGCTGACCGGGCCGTTCGTACCGATGCTGTTCATGGGCGAGGAGTGGGCCGCGGGCACGCCGTGGCAGTACTTCACCGACCATGGGGACCCGGAACTCGCCGAGGCGGTACGGACCGGCCGGCGCCGGGAGTTCGCGGCGCACGGCTGGAAGGCGGAAGAGATCCCGGACCCGCAGGACCCGGCCACCCGGGACCGCTCGTGCCTGGACTGGGCGGAGCCGGAGCGCGCACCGCACGACCGGCTGCTGGCCTGGTACCGGACCCTGATCACGCTCCGGCGCACCCACCCGGACCTGCGGGATCCGGACCTGGCGGCGGTCCGCGTGGCGTACGACGAGGAGCGCCGCTGGGTGACGTTCCGGCGGGGCGACGTACGGGTGGCCGTGAACCTCTCGCCCGACCCGGTGACCATCGCCCTCGGCCGCAACGGGGTCCGGGTCCTGGCCTCCTGGGAACCCGTCGAGCACCCGGGCCCGGACGGCCGCGTCCACGTACCGGGCGAGTCGGCTGTGCTGCTGGGACCGTGACGGCTTCGGCCCTCCGCGGAACCACTTGATCATGCCGGGCTGTTCTGGTGCAGTCGGCCCCATGGAACAGGTACGGGAAGAGGAAAAGGGACCGACGGCCGCGTACGACCGGATAGGGATCGGCTACAAGCAGGTACGGCGGCCCGATCCCCGGCTGGGCGCGCTGGTCCGGCAGGCGCTGGGCGGCGCGCGCACCGTCGTCAACGTCGGTGCCGGGGCCGGGTCGTACGAGCCGGAGGACGCCGAGGTCACGGCCGTCGACCCGTCTCAGGTGATGCTCGACCAGCATCCCGGCCCCCGGAAGGTGAAGGCCGGAGCAGAGGAACTGCCGTTCGCCGACGGGGCCTTCGACGCCGCCATGGCGGTCCTGACCGTGCACCACTGGCACGATCTGCACCGCGGGCTCGGCGAGCTGCGCCGGGTCTCGCGCCGGCAGGCCGTCTTCACCTGGGATCCCGAGCACCGCCCCGAGCTGTGGCTCGTGGACGAATACCTGCCGGAGATCCGCGAGTTGGACCGCATGCGCTTCACGCCGGTGACGGAGGTCGTGGAGGCGCTGGACGCGCACACCGTGCTGCCGTTCCCGATCCCGCACGACTTCACGGACGGCCTCCAGACCGCCTACTGGCGCCGGCCGGAGGCCTATCTCGACCCGGCCGTACGGGCGGCCAGTTCGACCTTCGCGACGCTGCCGCCCTCGGTCGTGGAGCCGGCGATGGAACGGCTCCGCGCGGACCTGGCCTCCGGGGCCTGGGAGCGGCGCCACGCCCGCCTGCTCGGGCAGGAGAGCGTGGACTACGGCTACCGCCTGGTCGTCGCCGGGGAGTTGTGACGGCTCCGGCACCGGCTCCTACTCCACGACGGCCAGCTCCCGAGGGGCGTTGTTGAAGCTGCGGCCGCCGTCCTCGGTGACCGTCACGATGTCCTCGATGCGCACCCCGAAGCGGCCGGGCAGGTAGATGCCGGGCTCCACGGAGAAGCACATCCCGGGGACCAGGGGCTGTTCCTCGCCCTCGACCATGTACGGGGGCTCGTGGGTGGTCACGCCGATGCCGTGGCCCGTGCGGTGGATGAACCGGTCGCCGTAGCCGAACTCGGTGATCACCGCGCGGGCCGCCCGGTCCACGTCCTGGCAGGCGATGCCCGGGCGGACGGCCGCGGAGGCGGCCTGCTGGGCCTCGCGGACGATGTCGTGGACGCGCTGCTCCTCGGCGCTCGGCTCGCCGACGTGCACGGTGCGCGAGATGTCGGAGCCGTAGCCGTGCTTGAGCCCGCCGAAGTCGAGGACCACCATGTCGCCGTGCGCGATGGTGCGATCACCGGCCTCGTGGTGCGGGTTGGCCCCGTTGGGGCCGGATCCGACGACCGTGAAGTCCACCTGGGAGTGGCCGTGTTCGCGTAGCAGCGCGGCCAGGTCGGCGGCGATGTCGGTCTCCCGGCGTCCGGCGAAGGGGACCTTGAGGATCTGCTCGTACGCCGCGTCCGCGGCCGCGCCGGCCGCCGCGAGCCGCTCCAGTTCCCGCTGGTCCTTGACCGCGCGGAGCATCGGCAGGACGTCGGTGAGCGGGGCGTACGAGGTGGTCGGCAACTCCCGCTGGAGGCCGAGCAGATGCAGCGCCCAGGTGTTGTCGCTGACCCCGAAGCGCCCGCCGGCGTCGAGGAGCGGCGCGGTGACGCCGTACGGGTTCTTCCCGTCGGCCCAGTCGCGCAGGGTCAGCGCCGGAGCCCCGGGGGCCTTGGCCGCGTCGGGGGCCTCCAGGGCGGGCACGACGAGGACGGGCTCCTGCCCGGCGGCGAGCACGAGCAGGGTCAGCCGCTCGGTGTCGGCCGGCCGGTAGCCGGTGAGGTGGGCGAGGTCGGGCCCGGGGGCGATGAGCAGCCCGGCCAGCCCGGCATCGGCGGCGCTCTGCGCGGCGGCGGCCATCCGGGCGGCGTAGTCGGCGTGCGTGAACGGATCGGGTTCGAGGTCCATGCTGCGATCCTGCCGCCGCGCCGGGCCGCGCGCGAGTGGTTACCGCGCCGCGGTGAGGCGGGCGGCGAGGGCGGCCGCTGCGGGGGTCGGGGTGCCGGGGGCGAGGAGTTCCGTACGGTGCACCAGGCGGGGGCCGGACAGCGGTACGGCGACCCCGGCCCCGGCGGCCCGGGCCATCCGGCGGGGCAGCAGGACCAGGCCGTGCCCGGCGGCGGCGAGGGCGCACAGGGCGTGCAGGTCGGTGCCGTCATAGCGCAGGGCCGGAGCGGTCCGGACCGCGGCGGGCAGCGGCACCGCGCCGGGGGCGTCGATCCAGCGGGCGTCGGCGAGGTCGTCCAGCCGGATCGCGGCCCGGCCGGCGAACGGGTGCCCGGCCGGGAGCAGTACGGCGAGCTCCTCCTCGCCGACGCCGGTCACGGTGAGCGGGGCCACGTCGGGCAGCCGCAGCGGGTCGCTGGGCGCGGCGAGGCCGTCGACCAGGCCGAGGTCGCAGCCGCCGGTGGCGACGGCGGCCGGCACCTCGGCGGCCGGCAGCACCCGCAGCGCCACCCCGGTGGCGGGCAGCGCGGCCAGCAGCCGGGGCCCGACGCAGAGCGGGGACACGGCGAGGGTGACCTGCCCGGGGGGCGCGGCGGCCAGCCGCAGCACATCGGCCCGGGCCGCGTCGAGCCGCAGCAGCAGCGGCCCGGCGTGTTCCAGCAGCCGCACCCCGGCCGGGGTCGGCTCCACGGGCCGCCGGGTGAGGAGCTCGGCGCGCAGGTCGCCCTCGAGGGCGGCGATGTGCTGGGACACGGCGGACTGGGTGTAGCCGAGCTCGCGGGCGGCGGCGGAGAAGGAGGAGAGCCGGGCGACGGCGACGAAGGTACGGAGCAGGTGCGGGTCCATGGGCGCCAGCGTGCCACCGCTGCGCCCCGGGCCCGGCCCACGCGCCCTCCGGGGCCCGGTACGGGGTTCCGGTGTGCGGCGCCCGGTCCGCCGGGGGGCGGCCGCGGCGAGGCGGGCCGGGATGCGCGGGCGGGCGTACCTACGGCGTGGCCGGGGGGTGGCGGGGTGGGGGCTCCCTATCGTGGGAGGGTGAGCATCCCCAGTGGCCAGTCCGCAGGCCGCAGCAGGCCACAGCGCGCACGCCGGACCGACTCCGCCGGGGCCGTCTACGGCTCCCTCCTCGCCACCTCCGTGGTGGCCACCGCCGGCACGGCCGGCGAGTATCCGCGGGTTCAGCTCGTGGTTCTCCTGATCGTCACGGGGCTGGTGTTCTGGGCCACGCACGTATACGCCCAGCTGGCAGGGGAGCGGCTGGTCGGCGAGCCCTGGAGCCGGCACGAGATCCGCCGCGTCGCCCTGCACGAGTGGCCCATCGTCGAGGCCGCCGCCCTGCCCGCGGCCGCCGTCGCCCTCAGCGGCCTCCTCGGGCTGGACTACGTGGCGACGGCGTGGCTGGCCATGAGCGTGGCGGTGGTGCAGCAGGTCGTCTGGGCGTGCCTCGGTGCCGCCCGCGCCGGTGCCACCCGCGGCCAGCTGGCCACCGAGGGGGTCGTCAACCTCGTCCTCGGACTGGTGCTCGTGGCCACCAAGGCCGCGTTGAAGCACTGATCAGTTCTCCTTATCGAACGTGCAGGAACAATCGTTGGCGCTGAACCGGCTCCGCGTCGCACGATGATCGGCATGACCACCGCCACCGCGCGGATCGCCCTCGTCGGCGACCGCTCCCCGCACGTGAAGTCCCACACCCGCGTCCCCGCGCTCCTCGACGCCCTCGCCTCCCGTGACGGGCTCGTCCTCGACGCGTACTGGATCCCCACCGGCGACGCCGCGGCCGAGGCCGCCTCCGGGGCCCTGGCCCGGTTCGACGCGGTCTGGCTGCTGCCCGGCAGCCCGTACGCCAGCGAGGCGGGGGCGCTCGCAGCGATCCGGGTCGCGCGGGAGGAGGGCATCCCCTTCCTCGGGACCTGCGGCGGCTTCCAGCACGCGCTGCTGGAGTACGCCCGCTCGGTCTGCGGGCTGGCCGGCGTCGCGCACGCGGAGAACGACCCCGGGGCCGAGGACCTGCTGATCGCCCCGCTCGCCTGTTCGCTCGTCGGCCACGAGGGCCTCGTGCGGGCCGAGCCCGGGTCGCTCGCCGAGTCCGTGCTCGGCGCGGAGCGGTCGCTGGAGCGCTACCACTGCAGCTACGGTCCGGAGCCGGGGTACCTGCCGGTGCTCACCGCCCACGGGCTGCGGCTGTCGGGGCACGACGAGGACGGACAGGCGCGCATCGCCGAGCTGCCGGGACACCCCTTCTTCCTGGCCACGCTGTTCCAGCCCGAGCTGTCCGGGGACGGAAGGCGCCCGCACCCCGTCGTGAGGGCGCTCGCGGCGGCGGCCGTCGCGCACGCCGCGGCCGGATAACGCGTGGCGGGACCGCCCTCCTGATCAGCTATGCTGTGCATGCACATCGAACGGACGGTCCGCCGCCCTTCGTGGTGGGTGTAGCTCAGTTGGTAGAGCACCTGGTTGTGGTCCAGGTGGCCGCGGGTTCAAGTCCCGTCACTCACCCTGATCCCCCGGGGGTACGAGGTCTCCTCGTACCCCCGGGGGTTTTTTGCGTCCCCCCGCTACCCCTGCAGGAACGCCTCGACTGCGGCGGCGAAGGCGACCGGGGTCTCGTGCGGCGGGTAGTGACCGGCACCGGGGACGGGGTGGACCCGGCAGTTGGGGTACGAGACCTGCCAGGTGGCCTGCATCACCTCGGGGGTGAGGGCCAGGTCGTACTCCCCGACGAGGACCAGCACCGGGACCGTACTGCCCTTCACGGCTGCGGACAGGTCCAGCGGCTGCCAGCTCGCGAGGTACGCGGCGAAGGCCTCCGGGCGGGAGACCGCGAGGGAGTGCGCGATCATCCGGTCCAGCCAGTGGCGGCTCGCGCGGTGGCCCGTGACGAGGTCGAGGATGGTCCGCCGGTTCTCGGCGCTGTGGGCGGCGCCGTGGAAGAGGGCGTGGGTCGCGTCGTCCATCTCGTACGGGCCGGCGGGGACCGGGTTGATCCCGACCAGCTTCTCGATCCGCTCGGGGGCCCGGACCAGGACCTGCTGCATCGCCTTGCCGCCCATGGAGTGGCCCATGAGGGAGAAGGTGTCCCAGCCGATCTCGTCGGCGAGCGCGAGCACGTCGTCGGCGATCTCGGGGACGTGTGGCGGCCGGCGACGTCCCTGCGGTCACCGTAGCCGCGGTAGTCGAGGAAGGCGTACGAGAACCCCTCGGGGTCGAAGTAGTCCAGTACGGAACCCCAGTTGGCGGATGTGCCGAACCAGTCGTGCAGCACGATGACGCGGACGGGGCCGGTGCCGATCCTGCGGTGGGCGATGGCCATGCGTTCTCCCTCGGTGGCGGGGGTGGCGGAGCCGGACGCCGTACCTTCTGCCCAGCGGCCCTACCATCACACCGTGATACCCATACCTCCTTCCGTGCCCGTGGAGCGCATCAGGATCCGCGACGCGAAGACCGGGGCCGGCCACCCGCACCACCCCGCGTACTACGAGATCGTCGATCCGCAGGAGATCGCGGAGGTACTCGCCCTCTGGCCCGACGAGCCCGCAGCCGCCGGGACGCACGAACCGTCCGATCCGGGCATCGAGTTCCTCTCCTGCATGTGCCAGGAGGACGAGCCGGGCGGCACCGACGACCCACGGATCCGCGAGCTGCCGAACGTCATGCGGCCGCAGCCGCTCGCCCGGCTGCTCGACAGCAGGGCCCCGGACGGCATCCCGGCCCGGCACCGCGCCCGGTGGGCTGCCACCGCACCCGGCGGGCTCCGCGGCTACGCCGAGGCGATGGCCCGCGGCGAGGAGCCGGAGCCCCCGGCGGACATCGCGCTGTCGATCGCCTTCGCCTGGCAGGGTGCTGCCCGGGAGAACCCCGCGGACGCGGCGTCCCTCCTCGCGGACGCGGCCCCGCTGCGCCTGCTGACCGGAGCGGGCACGGCGGAGCTGGCCTGGGCGGTGCGTGAGACGGACCGCGGCGGGCTGGACGCCGCCGTACGGTTCTTCGCGAGCGAGGAGTTCACCACCCGCCACCCCAAGCGCCGCCGCGTCCCGGACACCGCCCGCGACCTCCTGCTCCAGCACGCCCGCAGCCACCGCCCCACCGACCTCCCGGTCCTGGAACGGCGGCTGCTGCGCACACCGGACGACCGCGTCAGACGGTCTTGATCGCCGGGTCGGAGAGGCCCGGCGCGCCCGTTTCGACGTGGCCCGCGAAGCGGCGGAGGAAGGTGCTGTCCGCGTCGGAGACGACCTTCACGTCGTACCAGCGGCCCGTGGTGCTCAGGTCAGCCGTGTACGTGGCCGTGCCGCCCGCCGCGACCCGCAGGGTCTGGGCCGCGCCGCCGTAGGTGTTGGTCACCGTGAGGTTGACCGCCGCCGAGCCGGAGTTGGCCAGCGTCAGCTTCAGGTTGCCGGTGGCCGCGTCGTGGCGGGCCGTGACCTCCGGGCCCGCCTTCTTCGCCGGGCCCTTCCAGGTGCGCAGGAACCCGTTCGGGCCCCAGACCGTCAGGTCGATCTGGTTGCCGGTGGAGCTGCTGGTGCTCCAGGTGTCCGAGAGGGTCTTGCCCGCCTCGACCGTGTAGGGCCAGGGGCCGTCCGTCCGGTTGCCCGAGGTGCTGTGGAAGTGGGCGCCCAGGGTGGGGCCGGAGGAGAAGGTCAGGGTGAACTTGCCCGTGGAGACGGTGGCCTTGCCGTCCGCGTACGGGGCGTAGCCCAGCGCGCGCGTCGGCTTCGTGCCCGCCTCCTGCCTGGGCAGGGTCCCGGTCGCCGGCGGGACCGGGTGGTAGGACGGGTGGGCGTTGTGGTCCGGCGGGATGTAGCCCGCCGTGGAGGGCAGGGCCGCGGGCGAGGCGTCCGCCCTCGAGAAGTCGAACGCCGAGGTCAGGTCGCCGCAGACGGCTCGGCGCCACGGCGAGATGTTGGGCTCCTGCACGCCGAAGCGCTTCTCCATGAAGCGGATCACCGAGGTGTGGTCGAAGGTCTCGGAGCAGACGTAGCCGCCCTTGCTCCACGGGGAGACCACGATCATCGGGACGCGCGGCCCGAGGCCGTACGGGCCGGCCGCGTAGCCGCCGCCCCCGGCGTAGAGGTCCTTCGAGACGTCGGCCGTCGACAGGCCCCACGCCGAGGACGCCGGCGGGTACGGCGGGACGACGTGGTCGAAGAAGCCGTCGTTCTCGTCGTAGGTGATGAAGAAGGCCGTCTTCGCCCACACCGCCGGGTTCGCGGTCAGCGCGTCCAGGACCTGCGAGATGTACCAGGCACCGAAGTTGACCGGCCAGTTCGGGTGCTCGCTGAAGGCCTCGGGGGCGGCTATCCAGGAGACCTGGGGCAGCGTGCCGTTCACCACGTCGGCGCGCAGCTTGTCGAAGTAGCCGTCGCCCGCCTTGGCGTTGGTGCCCGTACGGGCCTTCTCGTACAGGGGGCTGCCCGGCGCGGCGTTGCGGTAGTTGTTGAAGTACAGCAGCGAGTTGTCGCCGTAGTTGCCGCGGAAGGCGTCGCTGATCCAGCCCCACGAGCCGGCCGCGTTCAGACCGTCGCCGATGTCCTGGTAGATCTTCCAGGAGACCCCGGCCGCCTCCAGGCGCTCGGGGTAGGTCTTCCAGCCGTAGCCGGCTTCCTGGTTGCCGAGGACCGGGCCGCCGCCGGTGCCGTCGTTGCCCGTGTGACCCGTCCACATGTAGTAGCGGTTCGGGTCGGTCGCGCCGATGAAGGAGCAGTGGTAGGCGTCGCAGACCGTGAAGGCGTCGGCGAGCGCGTAGTGGAACGGGATGTCGTTCCGCGTCATGTACGACATGGTCGTGGCCGTCTTGGCCGGGACCCACTTGTCGTACTTGCCGTTGTTGTACGCCGCGTGGCCGCCGGCCCAGTCGTGGTTCAGGCCCTCGACGAACTGCATGCCCAGGTCGTTGACCTGCGGGTTGAAGGGGAGGATGTCCTTCGTGCCGTTGGACTGGTAGAAGACGGACTTTCCGTTGTCCTGGAGCACCGGACGCGGGTCGCCGAAGCCCCGGACGCCCTTCATCGAGCCGAAGTACTGGTCGAAGGACCGGTTCTCCTGCATCAGGACCACGATGTGCTCGATGTCCTGGATGGTGCCGGTACTGCCCTGCGCCGGGATGGCGGCCGCGCGCGCGATGCTCTCGTTCAGCATCGCTGCGGCGGCGGTTCCGCCTGCGATCTGCAGGAACCTGCGGCGATTGAGCTCAGCCATGGGGGACGACCTCTGCGAGTGAGGGGGGGTGTCGAGGGGCGACCCAAGGACAGCGGTCCCGGGGTACCGGACGGAGATCAGTTCGTGACACCGCGCGGTACAGCTGGAGAACGGAAAGACCTCCCGGACGGTCCGCGCATCTGCTGAAATGACCTCCCAAACACACTGCACGGGGGGTGCGGAGCAGATGGCGGGGACCGAGTTCGGGCATGCCCTGGGGCGGTCCCGCGCGCTCTCCGGCCTGCCCGCTGCTCCGCTGGTGGCACGGTACGGGGAACTCGTGGCGGTGCAACAGGCTCTGGGCTTACGCCACTTGGGCGAGTTACTGGTTCCGGCCGGCGGGCGGTTCCGGGTGCTCGACGGGATCTTCGCCGTCGAGGGGCCGGGGCGGCGGCGCCATGTGGGGGCCGATGCCCTGCGGGCGCTGCGGGCCTCCCGGGGGGCTGCCGGGAGCGGGGCCGGGGCCGGGGCGGGCTCCGGTGCCGGTGCCGGTGCCGGTGCGCTGCTGGACCGGCTCGTCGGGATCCAGGAGCGGGATCCGGCCGCGCTGCGGCGGATCCTGCTGTACCAGCTGGTGCAGCTGCTCCACGACCACCCCCGGGGGGATCTTCCGGCCACGGCCGCCGGGTTCGGGGTCGACCCCGACGAGGCGCCGGCCCTGGTGCACGCCGCCGCGGGGAGCCCCCGGCTGGATCCGGCGCAGCGGGCCGCCGCCGAGGGGCTGGAGGACGCGTGGCTGGCCGGTCGGGTGCGCGCCGCCGCCCGGAGCTCCGCCCTGCTGCCGCCGTCGGTGGCCGGCGGGGACCCGCTGCTGGCGGGGCGGCTGACCGCGCTGGCCGGGCGGGTACGGGCCGCCGATGCGCTGCTGGACGAGGCCGGGGAGTACGAGGACCGGGAGGATCCGGAGCAGGCCGCCGCGGCGTACGCGCAGGCGGCCCGGCTGGCCTGGGACTGCCCGCGCGCGGTGCGGGGCCTGGTCCGCACCCACCGCCCGGCCGACGGGGACCCCGGGCCGCTGGAGGCGTGGCCCCTGCCCGGCGGGGTCGCCCTGCGCAGACCGCCCGGCGCCGGCCCGGACGGGACCTGGCGGGTGGTCCGGCTGACCCGGCGCGAGCCGCTCACCACACCGCTCCCGGAGGTACCGGGGCCGCTCGGCACGGGACCGCTGACGGACCGCCGGGCCCCGCTCGGGCGCGAGGTCCGGTACGTGGCCCTCCCGGCCGGGGACGGCACCCCGCTGATCAGCGCCCCGCTGCTGGTGGCCCCCGAGGTGGCGGAGCTCCGCCTCGCCGACGGCCGGTCCCGCATCGAGGCCTCGTGGGTGCGACCGCCCGGCGCGGTCGGGATACGCGTGACCCTGACCGACCCGCAGGGACGCACCGTGGAACTCGGCGCCCCGGTCGCAGCCGGCCCGGATACGGCCGCCGGAGCAGCTGCGCCCGGGACCGGCGCGGCCGGCACGGCCCAAGGCACCGACGCGCCCGGAACGGCCGGCGGAGCCCGTTCGG
>NZ_JBVING010000015.1:32670-259265 GCF_055579465.1 Streptomyces sp. NPDC032745
GTGGTGGCGCGGGCGGGCGGGCCGGTGCAGCCGGTTCGGGTGGCGCGGGCGGGCGGGCCGGTGCAGCCGGTTCGGGTGGCGCGGGCGGGCGGGCCGGTGCAGCCGGTTCGGGTGGCGCGGGCGGGCGGGCCGGCGCAGCCGGAGCGGGTGGGACGGGCGGGCGGGAGTCCGTGCGGGCCGGGGGACTGGAGGCCGGGGCATACGTGTTGCGGGTGCAGTGCCGTTACCGGCCGGCCGGCCGTGGCGGCGCGGACGAGGTGCTGTCCGGCGGGGTCGAGGCGGCCGTCGTCGTGCATCCCTGGCCGGCCCCGGTGCTCACCCTCGCCGCAGCGGCCCGGGACTCGGGCGGGCTGGAGTTCCGGTGGACGGGGGGCGCGGGGGCCGACGTACGGCTCGTGCAGTGGCCGGGAGCTGTCCCCGCCGAAGGGGCCGAGCTGGCGGTCGGCGCCCTGCCCGCGGCACTGCCCTGGGTGGATGCGGACGGCATCGCCGAACCGCCGCCCGGCACGCTGGCCACCGTCAGCGCCGTGGCCGTCCTGGGCGACCGGGCGCTGGCCGGGCCGGGCCTGGTGGTCGAGGCCCCGGAGCCGGTCACCGGGCTCACGGTCCGGCGGACCACCGCCGGGCGGGCCCGGATCAGCTTCGGCTGGCCCGACGGCGCCGGCCGGGTCACGGTCGCGGTCACCCCCGAGTCCGGGGGCGAGCGCACGGAACACCCCGTCGTGCGGGCCGTGTTCCTGCGCGAGGGGCTGGAGCTGCCGGTCGGCCCCGGTGCCGTCCGCGTCATCGCCTACGCCGCTCCGCGCAGCGCGCTCGCGACCGCGGCCGCCCCGCGCGACACCGAGCAGGCCGTCCTCCCGGCGGACGTGGCCATCGCGTACCGACTCCTGCCCGGGCCCCGGCGGATGCTGCGGCGCGGTCCCGCCGTGCTCCGGGTGACCCTCCTCGCGCCCGGCGGGGATCCCGGTTCCGGGCTGCCCGACTTCGTCCTCGTCGCCGGAGCGGGCGGCGGTGCGGCCCGGCCCCACCGGCCGGTCGACGGCGCCGAGTTGTGCCGGGTGACCGGCGCCGAGCTCGCGGCCTCGGGGACCGTCGAGCGTGAGATCGTCCCCCGCGCGCCCGGCGGCCCGTACGCCGTGCGCGGTTTCCTCCTCGGCGGCCGTGCCGCCTCCGTCCGGCTCGACGAGCCCTCCCTCACCTCCCTGGTGGTCCGCTGACATGACCTCCGTCGTCTGCCCCTACTGCTTCGACCGCTCGGCCGCCGCCCGGCTGCCGTTCCGCTGCCAGATGTCCGCCACGGGGGTGCGCGGCGGCAAGCCGTGCACTGCGGAACTCGACGACATATGGGCGGAGTTCATGGGGCCGAGCGTGCCGCCCGCGCTGACGATGCGCGGCCCGGTCTTCACCGCCCCGCGCGGCCTCGCCGGACGTCTCGGCAGCGGCGGCGCCGCGCGGGCGGACTGCCCGCACTGCGGGGTGTCCACCCCCGTCCGGGTCTGCCTGCGCTGCCACAGCGACTTCCCGAGCGACTACACCGACCAGGACACCCGGATCATCGCCCTGCTGGGCCCCAAGGCCTCGGGCAAGAGCACGTACGTCTCCGTCCTGATCAACGAGCTGCGCAACCGGGTGGGCCGGGCGTACGGCGCCTCCATCACGGCGATGGGCGGCGAGACCCAGCGCCGGGACCGGGAGATGGCCGAGGACCTGTACGACCGGCTGCGGCTGCCGGAGGCGACGAGACCGGCGGCGCTCGGCTTCAACGACCCGCTGCTGTACCGGCTCAGCCTGCCGCTGCGCCGCCGGCTGCGCGGGGACGGCAGCCGGCACACCGCGCTCGTGTTCTTCGACGCGGCGGGCGAGGACCTCGGCAGCGCCGAGGCCATGGACCGCTACACGCACTACCTGGCGGCCGCCGACGGGATCATCCTGCTGGTGGACCCGCTCCAGATGCGGGCCGTACGGGACCAGCTGCCGGTGGACGCAGGACTGCCGCTGCCCACCGTGGAGACCCCGCCGCAGCAGATCGCGGCGGACCTCGCGGCGCAGCTGCGGGCCCATGGGCGGGGCACCTCGCGCGGCCGGGTCACCACGCCCGTGGCGGTGGCGGTGACCAAGACGGACTCCCTGTTCTCGCTGGTGGGGCCGCACTCCCCGCTGCGGCGCAATGCCGGGCACGCGGGTGGCACGGTGGACGACGAGGACCGGCTGGCGGTGCACGAGGAGATGCGGGGGCTCCTCGACGACTGGGACTCGGGGGCGCTGTACCGCCAGCTGGACCGGGACTTCGCCCGGCTGTCGCTGTTCGGGCTCTCGGCGCTCGGCTCCCCGCCGCCCGCGCACGCCCCGGCGGACGCCCCGAAGTCGGGGCCGCAGCCGCTGCGCGTCGAGGACCCGCTGCTGTGGCTGCTGGGGCTGGACGGGCTGCTGCCGCGCACCGGGACCGGCGGCGCGGGCCGGCGTACGGCGGCGGCGGCCGCCGGCGCCGGCACGACGGCGGGCCGGTCGCACGCGTCGGGAGGAGAGGCGTGAACCTCGCCCAGATGCACTACACCTCGGCGCCGCCGGGTCCCGACGGATCGGGCTTCCGGTTCACCGCCGTCAGCCCCGGGGTGCCCGCCTCGCTGCTGCGCGAGGCCGAGCAGCTGATCGGGTACGAGCCGCCCCGGGACGCACCGCCGCGCCCGAGCGCGGACCAACTGGGCGCCTTCCCGCAGGCCTTGAGTCTGAACGTGCTCTCCGACGGCAGCCGGCTGCTGGCCCGCTCCGTGTACACGGGCGCCGACTACAGCGGCCGCTGGGGCAACTTCCACGCCCACGCGGTGCATCTGCCGCAGCCCGCCGACCCGGACCGGCCCGCCGAATGGCCGCTGCCGATCACCTCCTGGGGCTCCCGGCAGTGGGCGGCCGACTCCCCGCCGGCCGGGGTGCCCGTGCAGCCGCTGGCCTCGGTGCCGGCCCCGGGCCCGCTCGACGTCGGCGCGCTGGCGGCCTTCGTGACCGCCCGGGGGCGCTGGCTCGCCGGGTTCTTCGCCGATGTGCGCCGGCTCGTCGAGGACCCGGCCGCCCCTCAGCTCGTCCTGGTGGAGCAGGACAGCGAGGCCGTGGCCTGGTGGATCCTGCTCGCCTGCAGTGTGCTGCCGCACCGCCGCGGCCAGTGGCTCACCTTCACCACCTACACCCGGCGGCCGCAGCTCGCCCGGCAGCAGATCATCGGCGTGGTGCCGGAGGACGGCCTGGGCCTCGCCGGGCAGGAGCACCGCTACCGGGTGTACGACGCCGCCCGCGCGGCGGCCCCCGCACCGGACCCCGACCCGTGGGCGCAGACCGCCTCGCTGATCTGGCGGGCGCAGCGGCAGGACCTCTTCGCGGACGTCCGGCGGCTGCCCGGCGAGCGGTCCGGCCCGTACGAGGCGGGCCCGCTGGCCGCGCTCGCTCTTGCCGCGGGCATCGGCCTGGACTCGGCGGGCCGGGCCGCGGCCGCCGACTGGGCCGCCGGCCACCGGGAGGCGCTGGACGGCGTACGGCTGCACGCGCTGGCCCGGGCGCTGGGCGGCCCGGCCGGTGACCGGGGACCCGAGGAGGCCGCCGCGAGCGGGCGGCTGCTGACGGCCCTGGCCGGCTGGGCACCCCCGGCGGTGAGCGAGCCGCTGGTGGAGCTGGCCCTGGCCGGGGCGGTCCGCTCGGGCGGAGCCGTTCCGCCCGCCGGGGCGCTGGGCGAGGACGCCCGGGCCCGGCTCGCGGCCCAGCTGGGGCCGGAGCTGCGGGTGGCGCTCACCGACCCGGAGCGCGCACCGGACGAGCGCGTCGGGCTGTTGCGGGCCGCCGCCGAACTCGGGGTGGGCAGCTCGGATCTCCTGCCCGATGTGGCACGGCAGTTGGCGCGCGCCCTGATCGCCGATCCGGAGCGGTCGTACGGGGAGGCGGTACGGGCCGCGCTGGCGGAGCCGGCGCAGTTGCGGGAGCAGGCCGAGCTGCGGGGGCTCGTACTCGACCGGCTGGACGCGCTCGCGGCGGGCGATCCGGCCGCGGGGGCCCGGCTGTTCGCCCTCACCCCGCTGCGGCTGACCGGGGCCGAGGTGCTGCCGCATCTGCGGATGTGCGCGCAGGCACCCGCGGCGGGCGGGGCTGCCGGGTCGGGCGGGGACCGGGTGAAGGCGCTGACCGGGCTCGTGGAGCACTCCGGCGCCTCGCTGGAGGAGGAGCCGCTGGTGCTGCGCACGGCGATGCGGCTGGTGTGGGGCGGCGAGCCGCCGGGAGCGGGCGAGGCCTGGCTGGCCCTGGCCGCGCTGGGCGACCGGGCCCACCGCGAGGCCGGCACCTGGGAGCTGCTCGCGCAGGCTGCGGTCCGCGCCCCGGCCGGCGACCGGTACGCGGAGGAGCTGGCGTTGGAGCTGCTGCGGCGGTTCTCCGCGGAACTCACCGCCCCGCTGCGGTCGTCACTGCTGCTGCTGGAGCTGGCCCGGAACCTGCGGGCCGGGGAGGCGGGGCCGGGCTGGGTCCGCCAGGCCCTGGACCTGCGCACACTGGACCCCACGCCGACGGCGCGGGAGCACGCCTACGCGGCGGTGGTCGGCCGGCTGCTCGCCGAGGACCGGCCCGGGAGCGAGCTGCGGGCTCTGGTCGAGAGCAACGACGCCGAGCTGCTGGCCGCGTACCGGCGGGCCGCCCGGCAGCCGCAGGTCTCGGACCGGCTCAGGCACGACCCCCGGTACGCGGCGGAGTGCTTCGCCGCCTGGTCCTCCCAGCCCCAGGCGGGCCCGGTGTGGCAGGAGGCCCGCACCGACCTGCTCGACGGCGTACTGCGCCCGGTCGTACGGAGCCTGGCGCCGGCGGAGCTCAAGGCGCTCGAGGAGGCCCTGGCCCGGCTCGGCGGCCGCTGGGCGGAGGATTTCCGCGGCTGGCAGCGGCCCGGCGCCTTCGGACGGCTCCGCGAACGCTTCGGCGGCTCCGGGCGCCGCGGCGCGAAGCCCGCGCCCGGCGGCCGGCCGCTGCGGGGCGGCTCCGGTGGGCCCATCGCCCCCGGCGAATCCGCCGAGGAGGGCCGGTGGCCGTGAACGCGGGGCTCGTCCTGCAGATCCTCGGGGTGGCCACCGGCGCGATCGGGGCGGCCGTGTGCCTGGGGTACGGGCTGTGGCGGTTCCTGGCGCTGGCGCTGGGGGCCGCCTGGACCGCCTTCGGTCCGCGCACGCCCGGGACCCCCGACCCGCGGGTCGGCCCGTACGGTGGCACGGAGCCGGGGCAACCCGCCTACTGGGCGCGGCAGATGTGGATCGACGCCGGGGCCGCGGCGCAGGCGGCCGCGCACACCGTCCGGTACCTGCTGGTCCACCACTGGCTCGACGAGATCGTCCGGCACCGGCTGCTGAGCGGCCGCAACGGATCGACCGGGGACCGCGCCGAGCACGTCCTCGGGCGGCTCCTGCTGCGGCTGCTCGCACCGGCGACCGCGCTGGCCGCGCTGCTGTCCGCCGTGCTGTCCGCCGCCCTGCTCCTCGGCGTCGCGCTGGCGTTCGCCGCCCAGCTGCTGCTGGTCGCTGCCGTGGCGCTGGCCGGGGTGCTGGCCGGGCGGAGCGCGGAGCGGCTGTGGGGGCTGGCCCGCGGCATCCGCATGAAGTGCCCGTACCCCGGCTGCTACCGGCCGTTCCCGCTGGCCGTGCACATCTGCCCGGGCTGCGGCGCCGCCCACCGCGAGCTGCGGCCCGGCCGGTACGGGGCGCTGCGGCACGTCTGCGGCTGCGGGCGGGCCCTGCCCACCACCGCGCTCGCCGGGAGGCGCAAGCTCACTGCCCGCTGCCCGCACTGCGACCAGGGGCTGCCGCCGGCCGTGGGCACCACGCGGGTGGTGCACGTGCCGCTGATCGGGGGCACCTCCGCGGGGAAGACCATGCTGATGGCCGCGCTGCTCGACGGGCTGCGGGCCTGGTCGCACGAGTCGCCGCTGACGGTCGAGTTCGCGTCCCCCGCCGACCGGCGCGAGGCCAACACGCTGGGCCGCCAGGTGGAGTCGACGGGGTGGGCGCTGAAGACGCAGGGCGGACAGCCCCGGGCGCTGATGCTGCTCGTCGGGCGCAGGCGCGGACGGCTGCGCCTGCTGCGGCGGCAGCGGTTGCTGTACCTGTACGACCCGATGGGCGAGTCGCTGCGCGATGCGGACACCACCCGGCGCCAGGAGTACCTCGCGCACGCGGACGGGGTCCTGCTGGTCGCGGACGTGCTGGCCTCGCCCGCCGTACGGCGCACCCTGCGAGGGGGCGACGGGCAGCTGGCCGTGGCCGCCCGGCCCGCCGACCTCGGTCCGGTGGAGACGTACGCGGGGTTCACCGGGGAGCTCCAGGGCCTCGGCGGCCGGCGGCGGCGCCTCGGCGTGGCGGCGGTGGTGACCAAACGGGACGTGCTGGACCGGCTGGACTCGCTGCCGCGGCCGGAGGGTGCGGTCGACGCCTGGCTGGCCGAGATCGGGCTGGGCGAGCTGGTCCGCGCCCTGGGCCACGACTTCGCAGCGGCCCGCTACTGGGCGGTCAGCGCCCATGCCGCCACCGGGGCGGGCGCGCTCGCGTCCGAGCAGCGGCGGGCGGCGGAGCCGGTGCTGTGGCTGCTGTCCCGTACGGGGCTGCGGATCGGCGGGGCGGCGGCCGCGGCTCCGCGCCTGCCCCGGCTGCCCCGGCTGCCCCGGCCGCGGGGCGGTACCGGGCGGCCGGCAGCAGATCGATCAAGCCTGTGACGCGGGCCGGGCCGAAGGCCTCCCCGGGGCCGCGTAGGGTCCAGGAGCAAGGGAGTAACACCCATGGTGACACCGCAGATCGCGCGGGGGCGGCTGCTGATGCTGGTCCTGTTCGTGGTGGCGGTCGCGATGACGGCGGCCGCCGGGCTGGCGGCGCTCGTGCGGTACGTACCGCAATGGCTCGGGAGTTGAAGGAGATCAGCGGTGAGTGACATCCCCGGCGGGCCGATGGCGAACCGGCCCGTCCACTTCATCTGGCTGCTCGACTGCTCGTACTCGATGCAGGGCGAGAAGATCGGCCAGCTCAACTACGCGATCAGAGAAGCCGTTCCGGAGATGCGCTCGGTGGCGCAGGACAATCCGGCGGCCCAACTGCTGCTGCGCACGATGACGTTCTCCACCACGGCCCGCTGGCACCACCAGGACCCGGTTCCGGTGGAGAACTTCACCTGGCAGGACGTCCAGGTGGACGGCATGACGAATCTGGGCGAGGCCCTCCAGCTGGCGGCCCGGGAGCTGGACACGCCGCCGATGCCGCAGCGGGCGCTGAAGCCGGTGCTGGCGCTGGTCTCCGACGGGGTGCCGACGGACGACTGGAAGGCGGGGCTGCGGGCGGTCGACGCGACCCCGTGGGGGCGCAAGGCCGTACGGGTCGCCATCGCGATCGGCGCGGACGCCGACCGCACCGTGCTGCAGGAGTTCCTGGGCAATCCGGAGCTCCAGCCGCTGGACGCGAACAGCCCCAAGCAGCTGGCGGCGGCGATCCGCTGGGCCTCGACGGCCGCGGTCAAGGCGGCCTCGCAGCCGGTGGCGGGTTCCGCGGACGCGATGGCGAAGCAGCCGCCGTACGCTCCGCCGGTGCTCGACGACGACGATGACGACGTGTGGTGAGCGGGCCCGTGTCACCGGAACCACCGCCCGTACCGGACCGCGCCCCCGGGCCCGCACTGGCGCCCGTACCGCTCTGGGCGACGCTCCGGGAGAGCGTCCAGGGCGTGAACAAGACCCGCAACCAGGACTACTGCGAGGTCGCGGGCCGCGGCACCGCCGAGGAGCCGCTGATCATGGCGGTGGCCGACGGCCACGGCTCCGCGGTGCACGCTCGCAGCCATCTGGGCTCCCGCTTCGCGGTGGACCTCTTCGTGGAGGAGGCCCGGCGGTTCGGGGCGCTCGCCCAGCCCCGCGGCGAGGAGCGGCCACCGAGCCTGGCCTGGCTGATGCACTACGCCGAGCACGCCTTCCCCCGCCAGCTGGTCAGCGCATGGCGGGAGAAGGTCCTCGGCAACTGGGAGCGGACCAGCTCCCACGAGGAGCCCGGCCTGTCCGAGGAGCACAAGCTGCTGCTGTACGGGAGCACGCTGGTCGGCGCGGTGCTCACGCCCCGGGTGTTCGCGGCCTGGCAGCTCGGCGACGGCGAGCTGACGGTGGTGGACGACGACGGGCGGGTGACCGTACCGCTCGCACCCGCCGAGGCGGACCTGGGGGACGAGACGGAGTCGCTGTGCAGCCCGGCGGCGTGGCTGCGCGTACGGACGCACTGGGCACCGGTGACCGCCCCCTCGCGGGCGCCCCGGCTGGTCGCGGTCTCCACCGACGGGCTGTCCAAGAGCTTCGCCTCGGACCGGGGCTTCCTGCAGTTCATGGCCGGGCTGGACGACCGGCTGTCGGCGGAGGGCGCGGACACCGTCCGGGCCGTCCTGCCGGAATGGCTGGCCAAGGCCTCGCAGCACTCCGGGGACGACACGACCCTGGTGGCGGCCTGGCATCCGGCACCGGCGGCAGCCACCGGGGCGTACGGGGCCACCGGGGCGTACGGGGCCGCCGGGACCCACGGGGCCGCCGGGGCGACGACCACAGACGCGGCACCACCGACCGACCCGCACGGGAGAGACGAATGAGCGGCATGCTCGACAGCGGAACCCTGCTGACGACCGACAGCGGCATGGGCGTGGAGGTCTTCGGCCTGCTCGGCGCAGGCGGCCAGGGGGAGGTCTACCGGGTGCGGACCCCCGCCGGGTACCAGGCGCTCAAGTGGTACTACCCGACCTGCGCGACGCCCGCGCAGGAGGACATCGTCCGCCAGCTGGTGGGCCGAGGCTTCGACGACGACCGCTTCCTGTGGCCCCTGGACTTCGTGGCCGACGGGCGCGGCGGGTTCGGGTACCTGATGGACATCCGCCCGGACCGGTTCAAGGGCCTGCCCCTGCTGTTCCGGCGGCAGCTGCGCACCACGCCCCGGGCCCTGCTGACGGCCTGCCTGTACACGGTCGAGGCGTACCAGGCCCTGCACTCGCGCGGGATCGCGTACCGGGACATCTCCTGGGGCAACATCTTCTTCGACCCGGCCACCGGCGACGTGCTGGTCTGCGACAACGACAACGCGGTGGTGGAGGGCGACAGCACCGGCATCTCGGGGACCATGGAGTTCATGGCGCCCGAGCTGGTGCGGGGTGACCCGGGGGTCTCCCCCGGCACCCAGAGCGATCTGCACTCGCTGTCCGTGCTGTTGTTCATGCTGCTGATGAACCATCATCCGCTCAAGGGCATGCGCGAGTTGGCGATCCACTGCCTCGACGAGGCGGCGGAGCGCAAGCTGTACGGGAAGCAGCCGCTGTTCGTCTTCGACCCGCAGGACCGGTCCAACGCACCCGATCCCACCGAGCAGGCGACGGTACTGGCCACCTGGGCGGCGGCCCCGGACTCGCTGCGGGACCTGTTCACCAAGAACTTCACCGCGGGCCTGCACGATCCCGCGACCCGGGTCCGGGAGTCGCAGTGGCGGGACACCCTGCGGGCCGTGCTCGACGCGGTGGTGGAGTGCGCTCAGTGCGGGAAGCAGAACATGACCGAGCCGCGGGCCGCCGATCCGGGCACCTGCTGGAACTGCGGGAGCACACTGGTGCTGCCGCCGCGGCTGGTGCTGACCACTCCCCCGCCGCGTACCGAGCACCACATCCTGCTGCACCGGTCCTCCCGGGTGCAGGCCCACCACCTGGCCCCGGAGCCGGCCCGGCACGACTACGGCGATGCGACGCTGGTGGCGCAGCTGACCGAACACCCGCAGAAGCCGGGCCGGTTCGGGCTGGCGAACCGGTCGGCATCGGCATGGACGGGGACCCGCGCGGACGGCTCCACCCAGCGGATCGACCCGGGGCAGACGGTGCCCCTGCGCTCGGGCCTGGAGCTGGACTTCGGCGGCGCGCGAGCCGTCGTACGGTCGAAGTAGCCTCCCGGGGAGGTCAGTTGCCCAGGAGGCGGCTGATCTCCTGGGCGAGGGCGAGTCCGCCGCTGCCGGCGCCGAGACCGAGGGTGATGGTCTCCAGCGAGCGGCGGATCACCCCCGGCTCGGCGGCGCGCCGCTCCTGCGCGGCCCGGTCCAGTTCGCCGCGCAGGGTCTCGGCCGCGGCGATCCGCTCCTGGGCCGCGCCCTGGTCGCGGAGCCACTGGGCGAGTTCGGCGGCCAGCCGCAGGGTCTCCGCGGCGGTGTCCTGCCGGCCGATGTTGACGGTGCCGTTGTCGCCGATGATGCCGGCGGTGACTTTCTCGTTGAAGTTGAAGGTGCCCATCTGTCCCTCCCGATGGTGGTGCCGGTCAGGGCGTCCCTCGGCCCTGTCCGGGGAGCCCGGCCTGTGCACCGGATCCGTTGTGGTGGTTGACCGTGCCGTTGTCGCCGATGACGCCCGCCTGCACGCTGCCCTGGAAGGTGTAGGTGTGCGTGTTGATGACCTGCTGCGCCTGGTCGTAGGAGCTGGTGTCGATGTGGTGGTCCTTCAGGAACCGCTCCGTCGCTATCAGCACACCTTGCTGGAGGCGCTGCAGGAAGTCCTGGGAGTCCGTGCGTTCACTGAATCCCAGCCGGTTCCAGTCCGCGACGCGTTCGCGGATGCTGTCCACGGCGCCGTAGTCGTACAGCGCGTGCCGTTTGTCGATCTCGCGCCGTACCTTCTCCAGGGCGCGGGCGCGCCGGCGCCGGTCCGAGGAGCGGCGGGAGATCCGCGAGGCGGCGCCGAGCAGCGCGGGCCCGGCGGCGCGGGTGGCATGGGCGACCAGGCTCCACCAGCGCTCGAACCCGTCCACCGGCAGCCGGTTCACCCGGTCGAAGCGGCCCTGGAGCGGGGGGATGCCGTACGCCGACACCTCCCAGGTGAGGCTGGGGTGGTGGAGGCGGGCGCGCAGGTGCATGGAGACGATGGCACGGCCGCCCTCACCGGCCCGGACCAGGCTGAGGTAGGTGCGCATGCCGGCGCCTGGCTGCATCAGGCCCGCCTGGACGAGCTGCTTGGGGATCTGGGCGAGCGGCCGCTTCAGCGGGTCCGGCAGCAGTTCCGCGCCCACGTACGGGACGTTGGTCCCCATGACGTAGAGCCGGTTGCGGACCTGGAGGCCCTTGAGGCCGGCGATGTGCTCCATCTCGCGGGCCACGTAGGTGTGCAGGTCGACCGCGTCGAACGGCTTGATGGCCAGTTTGGCGCCGTTGCCGGCCGGGTCGTCGGCCGGCCGGCTGACGTCGATGGGCTGCCAGACCATCTCCTTGAGCTTGGAGCCGCTGCCGACGAAGGGATTGGTGCGCTCGGCACTCGCGGTGTACGGGACCACGTTGGCCCGCTTCTGCGCCAACAGCCGCTGCTCCACCTCCGGTTCGACGGCCGGGGCCAGGTCGGCCGGGCGGTCCGCGCCGTGCTCCACGGTGAGCGCGGCCGTACGGGCCCGGCTCTCGGCCTGGTGGACCAGCCACCAGGCGCTCGCGTACGCGAGAACGACGAGCCCCACGGCCGCGTACGCGAGCCCCCGGAGCCCGCCGACCAGCGCGTACAGCAGCACGGGCACGGCAGCCCACACCCCGACCCCGCAGATCCAGGCCAGCCGCCGGTCCCGTACGTCGATCCGCCGCACCGCGGCGCGCCCGTGCCGGGCCAGCGCCACCAGGTCGATGCCGAGGGAGAGGCCGGTGGCACGCAGCCGGTCCTCGGTGAGCTCCACGTCCACGTCCCGGGCGAAGTCCTCGTCCAGATGCGCGCCCGCGCACAGGTGCCGCGTCACCCCATCGGTCCGATACTGCGCGAGCGCGGGTAACTGCCGTGCCCCCATGCACCCCTCCCCCATGTCCCCGCCACCCTACGGAAAACGCGCCCCGGCTGTCCCCCGATTGCCCCCGGTCATCGGCGGCCGGCATGCGCGCGAGCAGGGCGTCGCGTGTCACCGGTTTCCGTAGTCCTCCACATAGGTGGCGATCAGCTGGAGCAGGGCGTCGGCCCGGTGCCGGTCCTCGCGCTGCGCGCGCAGGGCCTCGTCGGTGGCCCGCAGCCGGGCCAGGGCAGCCGGTTCGCCGTCCACCACGTCCTCGACCATCGGCGTGGTGACCAGGTCCAGGCACTCGGTGAGCAGGCGGCGGGTGGCCGGGGACGGCGGACCCGGATCAGGGTCGACGAAGCTGCTGGTCAGATACTGCGCGGGATCGGTGAGGCTCCAGCCGACGACGACGCCGCGCTGGACCAGGAGGGCGACATCGGGTGCGATGCCGATACGGGCGTCCAGTGGCTCGTCCAGCACGTCGAGGTCGCGCAGGCCGGTGAGCACAGCGTCCCCGGGGGCCCGGCACAGCACCGAGCACCTCTCGTGCCGGAAGTCGCGGGCCTCATCGGCGCGAAGCCCGCCCGGGCGTACTTCGGGGAGGAGGGGAAGCCGGGCGACCTCCGCGGCGGAGGCGGACTCCTCCGGCCAGTGGAACTGCGCCGCGACCAGCTCGCGGCTGTCCGTGTCGAACCGGAGGACGTCGGGTGCGTCCCACAGCGCCTCCTGGCTGCCGAAGGTGTCCGCGAGGAAGCGCTCACGCTCCGCCACATCCGCGTAGGGCGCGATGTCGACGGAGGCGTCACCAGTGAAGCGGGGCCTGATGCTCATCGGCTCGTCCGTCACCGTCGCGCGCCAGTCTCCGTCGAACGCCAGCTTCATGGTCATTCCTGCCTCACCTGATCTGCCTTCCCGGGGCCATGTATCCGTCCTTGAGAGGAATCCTGCCCTCCACTACGTCCTCGTGGGTTATCGGAGGGTGAGGGTCCGTGGGATTGCCTCCGAGCGCCTTCGCCCCGGAATCGCCCTTGATGCCGGACGAACCGTAGGCCGTGATGGCCTGGCCCTGGGTGTTCCCGGGGCCGTCGAGCACGACGATGTCCTCGCCCTGCCGGAAGATGAGCCTTTGGCCTGTTCCCGTCGACTGGTACACGGCATCCGGGTTCTTCAGGATTTCGGTGACTCGTTCGTCACTGAAACCGTGCCTCGTGTCCCCGTGATAGCTGCTGTGCTTCTTGAATCCCCCGTCCTCCGCCTTCGCGATCACGTCGTCCACGACCTTGTCGAGCCGCTTCTGGGCCTTCTCCTCCTTCGTGTACTTGGGCATGAGGCCCAGCGGGTCGCACCCGCTGTGCGGGTTGCCCACGTACGCGACGGGGTTCGGGGCGGGGGCCAGGCCGAGGGGGTCCGGGGAGGTGTAGCGGCCGGTTTCCGGGTCGTAGTGGCGGAACAGGTTGTAGTGGAGGCCGGTCTCGGGATCGTAGTACTGGCCGGGGAAGCGGAGCGGGGTGTAGGTGCTGCTGTCGCGGGCCCAGGCGGTGGTGCCCCACAGGGTGGCCCGGGAGTGCCAGGCGATGGCGCCGGACTCGTCGATCAGTTCCGTGGGGGTGCCGATGAGGTCGGTGGCGATGGCGAAGAAACGGCGGTCGATCTCCTCCTGGCGGTCGTCGGCCGTGAGGATGCGCTCGGTCTGGGCCAGGGGGACGCCTCCGCGGTGGTCCCAGGTGAGGGCGACCGTGTTCGGCTGGTCCGGCTGGTGGCTGGTCTGTTCGCACAGGGTCATGCCGTCCCAGGCGAACCGGACCTCCTCGGCCACGCTCTCGCCGTCGGCCGCGAGGCGCTGCTTCGCGATGCGGCGGCCGAGCGGGTCGTAGCGGTACCTCCACCGCGTCCCGTCGGGGGTGGTGACGGAGGTGAGGCGGTTCTCGGTGTCCCACGTGTAGCGCCAGGTGTCGGGCTTGCGGGAGAGCCGGGTCTTCTGCCGCAGGGTGACGCGGCCGAGGGCGTCGTACTCGAAACGGACGCCTCCGGCGCGGGTGAGGCTGGTTCCCGTGTACGTGCGCGGTCCGGTGGCCTCCCCGCCGGGATGGCCGGAGGGCCAGGACGCCGAGGTCTGGTTGCCGGCGTCGTCGTAGGCGTACCGCTCCGTCCAGCCCTGGGCGTGGACGGCGGTGACCCGGCCCGCCCGGTCCAGGTCGAACGTACGGGTGCCCGCCAGCCGGTCCGCGACGGATGTCAGATGGCCGTCGGCGCGGTAGCCGTAGGCACGGCTGTTGACGGCGCGCCCTGCGGCGGTGACGTGCTGCTCGGAGAGCCGTCCGGCCTCGTCCCAGGCGGAGGTCATGGTGATCGCGTCGCCGAAGACGCGGGCCAGCTCGCGTCCGGCGGCGTCGTGGGTGAACTCGACGCGGTGACCGCCGGTGGTGAGGCGGTGGGCCTGTCCGTCGGCGCCGTAGGCGTAGGAGGTGACGTGTCCGGTGGGTGTGGTGCGGCGGGTGCGGCGGCCCACGGCGTCGTAGGCGTAGCTGATGGGGCGGCCGTCGACCAGTTCGGTCTTGGTGTGTCCGCGGCGGTCGTACTGGTAGCGCAGCTCCCCGTCCGGGCCGGACGCCTCCAGGAGGCGTCCGGCCCGGTCGTAGGCGTAGTTCGTCACCCGGCCGTCGACGTCCTTGACGATCGCCTGGCCGAGCTGGTCGCGTTCGAACGCGATGGTCCCGCCGAGCGCGTCGACGCGGGCGGCCAGCCGGCCCGCGGCGTCCAGCCGGTAGGTGAGGGTGCGGCCGTCGAAGTCGGTCTCGGAGACGAGGTTGTCGGCGGCGTCGTACTCGTAGGTCCAGGTCAGCCCGTGCGGATTGGTGACGCGGGTCAGGCGCAGCGAGGAGTCGTGCTCGAACTCGTAGCGCGCGCCGTCGGGTCCGGTGCGGGAGACCGGCAGGTCGCAGTGGGTGTATTCGAAGCGGGTCACCCCGCCGGACGCGTCGGTGCGGGCGAGCAGGTTGCCCTCGCCGTCGTACGTCCACGACTCCGTGGCGCCGTCGGGTCCGGTGCGCCGGGCGAGCTGCCCGTCGGCATCCCATTCCAGGCGGGTGACGCCACCCGTCGGATCGGTGATGCGGACCGGCCTGCCGAGGGCGTCCCGCTCCGTGCGGGTGACGGCGCCGGCCGGGTCGGTCACCTCGACGGGCAGCCCCGCCGCGTCGCACACCACGTGGGTGGTGGCGCCTTCGGCGTCGGTGAGGGAGGTGAGGCGGGCGGCGTGGTCGTAGGTGTAGCGGGTGGTGGCGCCGGCCGGGTCGGTGACCGCCGTGCGGTTGCCGCGTTCGTCGTACTCGTGGAGCATGCGTGCGCCGTCCGGCGCGAAGACTTCCACGGGCAGGCCGAACCGGCCGCGTACGGTGTGCAGTTCGCTGCCGTCGGGGCGGACGGCGCGGACGACGCGGCCGTCGTCGTCGTACGAGAAGACGGTGGTGAGGCCCAGCGGGTCGGTGCGGGACAGCAGGTTGCCGCGCGGGTCGTAGGTGAAGCGGGTGGTGTGGCCGAGCGGGTCGGTGATCGCCAGGAGCTTGCAGCCGGGGCCGAACAGGTGGCGGGTCGCGTGCCCGTCGGGGGTGGTCAGGGTGGTGGTGTGGTGACCTGTCTGCGGGTCCGGCTCGGTGTACGACAGGGTGATCTGGATGTGGCCGGCTTCGCCGCCCTCCGCCACGACGCGGTCGCGGTCGTCGTAGACGTAGTCGTAGCGGCTTCCGTTAGAGTCGATCCAGGCGATGACGCGGCGGCGGTCGTCGTAGACGAACGTGGTGGTGGCGCCCGAGGGCTTGACGGCCGCGGTGAGGTTGCCGTCCTCGTAGCCGTAGCCCATCAGGGGCAGGTCCGCGCCGCCCGCGCCCGCGCCGGCCAGGGACAGAGCGGTGACCAGGCCGTCGGTGACGGTGATGTTCACCTGGTGGCCCGCCGAGTGCACCAGGGCCAGCGGCAGACCGTTCTCGTCACGGTCGACGGTGATGGTGTGGCCGTTGCGTTCGGTGATGGCCGAGAGCCAGGCTTCGCCGTCGCCTCCCGGTTCGCTGCCGGACGGGGCGGTGAAGTGGAAGATCAGGCCGCTGTCGGGCTCGGTGACCGTGTAGTCGCCGTCGGCGCCGCGGGCCAGCAGGGTACGGGCCCCGCCCTTGTCCGGCCGGGTGGGCACGCCGGGAGCCGGGTGCGGGTACGCGATCAGGAGGCCCTCGGCGGTGACGTGGATGACGCCGGCCTCGTCGATCTCCAGCCGCTCGTCGACCGTGGACGTCCAGGCCGGCCCGAGGAAGCGCCCGACCGGGCAGCCGGATTCGGTGCGGCGGGTGAAGACCAGCGGCAGGATGCCGGGCAGTTCGAAGTCGGTCTGGGGCAGGTACATGCGGCCCGTGGCGAGGTCCACCGGGTCGCCGCCGTCCTTGCGGTCGCCGTCCGCGGTGTTGTGCGTGCCGTCCGGGGACTCCTCCACCCGGTCGCGCACCTTCGGGCCCTTGATGTCGTCGAGGTGGCGGGCGGCGGAACCGACCTTCTTCAGCGAGCCGAGGCCCTTGGAGCCGACGAGTTCGGGAAGGAGCTTGCCGATGCCTTCGGAGGGGTCCTTCATGAACTCGTCGAGCATCTGCTTGCCCGCGCCCCACGGGTCGTTGGCCATGGTGACCAGGCCCGCGGCCGTCGAGTTCAGGCTGGTGAGGTACTCGGCCGGGTGGGTGAGGTTGTAGGGGTCCAGCGGGTTGAGCGCGCGGGCGAAGTTGGCGATCCCGGCCGTGCCCTTGACGACGCCGCCGAGCAGGTGGGTGGTGGCGAGGTCGAGGTAGTCGAGGCCGTCGCCGAGCTGCTCGGTGTACGAGGGCTTCGGCGGGGCGGCGTCCCGGGCGGCCTTGATGGCGGTGCGGAGGTTCTCGGCGACCTCGTTGCGCTGCTTGCGGGCGTTGTCGAGCTTGTCCTGCGCGGCCGTGGCCATGGCCTTGCCCGGGTCGGGGTAGTCGTTCCCCGGGCGGGGCGGCAGGTTCTCCTTCTTCGCCTCGTACGCGTCGTTGTATTCCTTGACGAGCTTGTTGTGGGCGGTGCGGGCGTCCTCGGAGGCCTTCTTCGCCTTGTTGTAGTCGTCGAGGGCCTCCTTCGCCTTCCCCTGCGCCCACTCCACGGTCTCGGCGAAGCGGCCCATGGCGTCGGCGGCCTTCTCGAAGGCCGAGGCGGCATTGAACCAGCGCGGCGGCTCCTTCGCGACGGAATCGCGGAACGCGCCGGCGGTCTCGCCCTTGAGCCCGTCGGGCCGGGTGAGGCTCTTCAGGCCGTTGCCTACGGATTCGAAGGCCTTCCTGAAGTCGTTGAGGTGGGCGACCTGCTCGCGGATCTTCGAAGGGCTGCCGTAGACCAGCTTCTTCGGGTCCTCGGTCTGGCCGAGTTCGAGTTCCTCCACGTCCGCGCCGAGCCGGTTGGCGGCCGAGCGGCTCTTCTCCCGGATCCAGTCGCCCGCATCGTCGAGGCCGACCTCCTCCGCCAGGTCGGCCGTCTTGTCGCCGGCCCACTCGATGGCGTCGCCGACTCCCTCGACGGCGTCCTCGGCGACGTCCTCGACCGAGTCGGGTATGTAGTCGCGCCAGCCCATCAGTTACCGCCCCCGTCGCCCTTCGCCTGGTCCAGCAGGTCCTTGAGCGAACCGATCTTGCCGGTGGAGGTCACCGTGTCCTTGGTGTCGGACCAGGTCTGCTTGATGTCCTGCGCGCCCTTCTCGAAGGACTCGGCGCTGTAGTCCGGCTTGTAGACGTCCGCGCTGAAGATGTCGCCCCAGGACTTCTGCTCGATCTCGTCCTCGGTGGCGTGCGGATTGCCGTACGCGGCGTTCGCGGCGACCTTGAACGCGCCCTGGATGTACTGGTCCTCCTCCCACATCGTCCCCGCGGCGATGCCGAGGTTCCCGGCCAGGGTGGAGGCGTCCTGGATCAGGGCGCGCACGCCCCACTCCCAGCGCTCGCAGAAGTCCTCGAAGTCCGTGGCCAGTCCCGCGTGCCCGGTCTCCATCCCCGTCATCGACAGGTTCTCGAAACCCGCACCCTGCGAGGCCCCGGCCGCATCGCCGGACTCCCGCAACTCCGATATCGCCGCCCGCAGCCCGACCTGGATCGATGCGACCGCCGCCGGCGAAACCTCCAGATCCCCGTCGCCCGCCATCAGGCCACCGCCCCATCAGCTGCCCGGCCGGCGGCGACATCGACGGCGCAGGCATCGGGGACGATCCCCGCGACCGGCGGGAACATCATCGAGCCGTCCGCGTCGGCCACGTTCACCGCCACCCCGGCCGGCCCGTCGACCTGCGGAACGACCGCGTCGACCAGCCGCGCGCCGAGGACCGCCAGGTACGGCCACTCCCGGCCGTCCTCCCCACGGGCCCGGGCGAACCGGAACAACGCCTCCTCGTCGGTGAACGCGTAGAACCAGCGGATTCCGCCCGACACGGCCGACATCAGGCCACCGGCGGAGTCACCGGCACGGGCCGCGACGTCGGTAACCGGAACGAGCAGGGCAGCGCGGCGGAACTCGCCCACCAATCGCCCCGGATCCCCCCGGCCTTCCCGGAAATCGGCTATCTCTTCGGTCAGTCCCATGCCCGTGCGCCCCCTCCGCATGATCCATGTGCGCGGAAGGAAACAGTACCGTTATCGCCCAAATGGCCTGCCGTCCGACCGGGGCCGGGGTGGAGGGGGCTGTGTGCCCCGCAGGGGGTGCACCGGTCGGCGGGGCTCGGTCCCCCCGCGCCTCAGCCACGCCGACCGGCGTTCGAGCCCCCGTTCGGGCGCCCGTTCAGGCGCCCGCCTCAGCCATCCGGCGGCGCAGGCTCAAAGGGCGCATGTCCGTCCACACCTCGGCGATGTGGTCCAGGCATTCCTGCCGCGTGCCCGTCGTTCCCTCGGCGTGCCAGCCCGCTGGCAGCTCGCGGTCCGCACGCCAGATGGAGTACTGCTCCTCGTCGTTGCGCACGACCCGGTAGCCGCTCTCGTCGGTGTCACTCATCGCTTCGGTCCTCCCGCAGGCATTCGGTCATTCCGTCATCCGGTCAGTGGGTCACAGCGTGCCGCTCCGGCCCGGGCCGCCATAGGGACAAACGCGCAGAAGGACCGGCGGTCGGTGCTGCCGCTCCTTCCCTGGTGACGCCGGTGTGCGCGGCGGCAGTGTTCGGGGCAGCCAGGGTGGCGTCCGAGAGGTACAGCGCCGCCGGCCACGCCACCCCATCAGGCTGGAAGGAGCTCCGCCATGTCGGACACCCCAGAGACCGTGCACCTGCCCACCGGCGGGTGGCGGTTGTGGGAGCACTTCGCACTCCGCGGTCCGGGTTTCCCGGCCGAGGGGGTCCTGCGCATGGCCCCGCCCGGACTCGCCCTGGCCGCCGACAAGTTCGGGCCGGGTGACACCCTCGCGGGCCCGGACTGGGAGGCGTTCACCGGGGCCTTCGACACCGGCGCCGTCCGCACCGCCGGGCTGCTCCAGGACATCGCGGCCTCGCCGCGCTTCCGGGCCGCCGTGGCCTGGCAGAACCCGGCCGTGCTGCGCACCGGCATCGCGCCGTTCCTGAACTGGACGCCGACCGCGGCGAGCCGTACCAGCATGCCCCGCCAGCGCGAGGAACTCGTCGCCCACTACTGGCAGCGGTTCTGCGTCAAGAACGACACCATCGGGTTCTTCGGCCCCGTCGGCTGGGGGCGCTGGGATCTCGCCACGGACGGGGTACGGGTCGATCCCGGCTCCGGCGGGTTCCTCGCCGACTCGCGGGTCTACTTCGCCAGTTGGGCCATCGACGCCCTGGCCAAGTCGCTGAACGCGGACCCCGCGCTGCGGGCGTGGATACCCCCGCGCCGGGTGTCCTTCGTACGGGCCGAGGGCCTGTCCGTACATCTGCCGGGCCGGCCGCCGCAGCCCATCGGCGAGACCGCCCGCGCCGTACTGGACCTCTGTGACGGGACGCGGCCCGTGGCCGCGATCGCCGAGGCGCTGGGGATCCCGGTGGCGGAGGCGACCGAGACCGTGCAGTGGCTGCTGGCCAAGCGGTGGGTGCACTGGCGCCTCGACGTGCCGACGGGCACCTACCCGGAGCGGGAGCTGCGGGCCGTACTGGAGCGGATCGGCGATCCGGCCCTGCGGGAGCCGGCCCTGGAGAAGCTGGCCGTCCTGGAGCGCGGGCGGGACGCCGTCCAGGCGGCCGGTCTGGATGCCGAGGCGCTGACCTCGGCGATCGGCGCCCTGGAGGCCGACTTCGCGGCGCTGACCGCCACCGACGCCCAGCGCTCCAAGGGCGAGCGGACCGCGCCCTGCCGGGGGCTCGTGTACTCGGACGCGCGGCGTGCGGCGACGGCGACCCTCGGCACGGCCCTGCTGGACGAGCTGACCCCTCTCGCGCAGTGCCTGACCGCGGCGCGCTGGCTGACCAACCGGTTCGCCGAGCGGGTCGGGACGCGGCTCCGCGAGGTGTACGAGCGGCTGCGTGCGGCCGGCCCGGTGGACCTGGGGTCGATGTGGCTGGGCTGCCTGCCCTCCCCGTACCCGGAGGCGGGCCGGGACCTCGACGCCGTCCAGGCGGAGCTGCGCGCCAAATGGGCGCGGATCCTGGCCGTGCCCGAGGGGGCGCGCCGGGTACGGGTGTCCTCGGCGGACATCGCCGAGCAGGTGCGGGCGGAGTTCGAGGAGCCCGGCGCGGGCTGGTCGCTGGCCCGCTACTTCAGCCCGGACGTGCTGCTGCTCGCCGAGAACGCGGACGCCGTGGCCCGCGGCGACTTCGAGATGGTGCTGGGCGAGATGCACAGTGCGCTCAACACGATGGGCGCCTCGCTCTTCGTCCACCAGCATCCCGACCGCGAGGAGTTGATCGCCGAGACCACTCGCGACTTCCCCGGGCCGCGGCTGCTGCCGATGCTGCCCAAGGAGCTGCCGCTGAAGTGGTCGACGCGCAGCAGGCCTTCGCTGGACCGGCCGCAGGACTACTACGTCTCGCTGGTCGACGACACCGGCGACCCGCACCGCCCGCGCACGGTCCTGTGCGCCGACGTCGCCGTGGAGGACCGGGACGGCCGGCTGATGGCGGTGCTGCCCGACGGGGCCGCGTTCGACCTGCTCGACGTGTACGCGAACACGCTGACGCAGCGCGTCATGGACCGGTTCACGCTGCGTCCCGAGGGCGACCACACGCCGCGGATCACCATCGACAAGATGGTGGTGGCGCGCGAGACCTGGGCCTTCCCGGCGTCCGAACTGGCCTTCGCCGACGAGAAGTCCGAGGCCGTGCGGTACGTACGGGCCCGGCACTGGCGCGAGGAACACGACCTGCCCCGCTTCGTGTTCGTGGTCTCGCCGACCGAACCCCGCCCGTTCTACGTGGACTTCGACAGCCCGGTTTACCTGACCATCCTCGCGAAGGCCGCGCGCAGGCTGGCCCGCAAGGACCCCGGGGCCAAGCTGAAGATCAGCGAGATGCTGCCGACCCCGGAGCAGGCCTGGCTGACCGACGACCAGGGCGACGCGTTCACCTCGGAACTGCGCTTCGTGGCCGTCGACCAGACCGTCACCGACGTCTCGCGGCCCGCGGACGGGAGCGCGTGATGCGGACCTTCGTCGACGACATCGCCGCCCACGCCGCCCTCGACCCGGACCGGGTCGCCGTCACCACCCCCGCCGGCGAGGTGACGTACGCGGAGCTCACCGCCCGCATCGACGCCCTGGCGGCGGTGCTGCGGGCCCGCGGCGCCCGGCCGGAGACGGTGTGCGCGGTGGCCGTGGAGCGCGGCGTGGACGCCGTGGTGGCGCCGGCGGCCGTGGTGCGCTGCGGAGCGGCGTTCCTCGGCCTGGACCCGGAGCAGCCGCCGGCCCGGCTGTCGGCGCTGGCCCGCAGCGGCGGCGCGGAGCTGCTGGTGACCACGTCGGCCCTGGCGGGCGGGCTCGACCTGCCGATCCCGGGGCCGCCGGTCCTGCTGGACCGGCCCGGGAGCGCGGCCGGTGCGGACGGGGGGCCGGGCGGGCCGCTCGGCGAGCGCTCGCTCGCGTACGTCAGCCACACCTCCGGGAGCACCGGGGAGCCCAGCGCCGTCCTGGTCGAGCACCGCGGGCTGGACGCCTACCTGCGCTTCATCGCCCGCGACTACGGGCTGGGGCCCGACACCGTGGCCCTCCAGCTCGCCCCGCTCGGCTACGACGCGTCCCTGCGGGACACCTTCGCCCCGCTGCTGGCGGGCGGGCGGCTGGTGGTGGTGCCGCGCTCGGCGCTGCTGCGGCCCGAGGAGTTCGGCGCCGTGGTCCGCGAGCACGGCGTGACCGCGCTGCTGAGTACGACCCCGTCGTTCCTGTCGTTCCTGGCCGGGCAGCCGAACGGGGCCCGGCTGCTCGCCGGGGTCCGCCTGGTGGTCTCCAGCGGCGAATCGCTGCGGCCGTTCCTGGCGGCCGGGGGGCGGCCGCTGGTCCGGGGCAGCCTGGTCAACCAGTACGGCCCGACCGAGTGCACGATGACCTCGACCCGGTACGCCGTGCCGGCCCGGCCGGACGTCCTGACCGACACCGTCGGCACCCCGATCGACGGGGTGGTCGTACGGCTCCTGGACGCCGGGATGTCCCCGGTGCCCGACGGGGAGACCGGGGAGGTCTACATCGGCGGGGCGGGCGTGGCCCGCGGCTACGGCGGGCGGCCCGCCCGTACGGCCGAGTGCTTCGTGCCGGACCCGTTCGGGCCGCCGGGTGCGCGGCTGTACCGCACCGGCGACCTGGCCCGGACGGGTCCCGGCGGGCTGGAGTACCTGGGGCGCGGCGACCGCCAGGTGAAGATCCGCGGCTACCGGGTGGACCCGGCCGAGGTCGAGGGGGCTCTGCTGTCCCACGCCGGGGTCACGGGGGCGGTCGTCACCGGCGAGACCGACGCGCAGGGGCGGGTGTTCCTCGTCGCCCACGTCACGGGGGACCTGGCGGGCACCACCGACGCAGCGCTGCGCGCCCACCTGGCCGCAGGTCTGCCCCCGCACCTGATGCCGCGTCGGTTCGTGCGGCTGGCGGAGCTGCCCACCACCCGCGGCGGGAAGGCCGACCGCCGTGCCCTCTCGCAGTCAGGAGGCCGGTCATGACCACCGCACCCGCGGCGCCCGCCGCACCCGCCGCACCCGTCACGTCCGGCGGACCGGCCGGCGCCGTGCGCGTCCCGCTCGGCCCGGCCGACGTGGAGGCCGCCGCCGCGCGGATCGCCGGCCATGTCCGGCGTACCCCGCTGCTGCCGGGGCTGCCCGCACCCGACCGCCACCGGACGGGCCGGCGGCTGCTGCTGAAGGCCGAACACCTCCAGTACGGCGGGTCGTTCAAGCTGCGCGGGGCCGCCAACACGGTCCTGGCGCTGGGGGCCCGGCGGATCGTCACCGGCTCCTCCGGCAATCACGGCATCGCGCTGGCCCGCCTGGCGGCCGCGCTCGGCGCCGAGGTGACCGTGGTGCTGGCCGGCGGGGCGCACCCCGCGAAGATCGCCCTCATCCGGGCCCTCGGCGGGCGGACGATCGGTGTGCCGGGCGGCGTCGCCGAGCGCGATGCCCGGGCGCAGGCGCTGGCCGAGGAGACGGGTGCGGTCCTCGTGCCCTCCTCCGACCACGAACTGGTGGTCGCCGGGCAGGGCACGGTCGGCCTGGAGATCCTGGCCGAGGCACCCGACGTCGAGACCGTGTACGTGCCGACCGGCGGGGGCGGGCTGCTCGCGGGGGTGTGCCTCGCCGCGTACGGGCATCCGGTGCGGGTGGTGGGCGTCGAGCCCGCCGGCACCCCCCGCTACGCACGGTCCCTGGCCGCGGGGCACCCCGTACGGCTGGCGCCCGGTGACACCGTCGCCGACGGGCTGCGCGGCCAGCAGCCGGGGGCGGTGCCCTATCCGGTCGTCCGGGACCGGGTCGACGACCTGGTCACCGTGTCCGACGCGGAGATCCTCGCCGCGGCCGCGCTGCTGCGGCGGCGCGGGATCGAGGCCGAGCCATCCGGCGCGGTCGCGCTGGCCGGGGCGATGCGTGCGGGTCGCGGCACCGGCCGCTCCGTGGCCGTCGTCTCCGGCGGCAACACCACGGCGGCGCTCACGGCCGCCACCGCGGCCGCCACCGCTTCCCGTACCAGCCGACCCACGCACACGACGCGCACCACCTGTACCACCCCCATCACCCACACCACCCGTTCGCTCCTGGAGGAGATCTCATGACCGCGACCGTGACCGAGACCGAGAACCTGACCGCGCAGCTGACCGGCGCCGCCCTGACCGAGCTGGTCGTCTCCATCTACCGCGAGACCCTGGGGGTGGCCGACCTCGACGAGCAGAGCGACTTCTACGAATGGGGCGGCGATTCGCTGACCGCGTTCCGGATCACCGCACGGCTCGAGGAGGCACTCGGGGCAGAGGTCCCGGTGGCACTGGTCTTCGCCTACCCCTCGCCCGCGGACCTCGCCGACGTCGTCCACGCCGACTTCGTCCAGGCATGAGGGGCCGGCCATGACCGATACCTACGTACCCGGCGGCCGCTGGCGGCTGTGGGACCAATTCGCCCTGCGCGGGGCCGGCTTTCCGGCCGGGGGCGTGCTGCGGCTGGCCCCGGACGGGCTGGCCGCGGCCGCCGACAAGTTCGAGCCCGCCGAGGGCCCGGCCGCCCTGGCCGGCGAGCGGTGGGGGGAGTTCACCGCTCTGTTCGCCGACGCCCAGGTGGAAGTGGCGCACACGCTCCAGGAGATCGCCCGGATGCCCGCCTTCCGGGAAGCGGTGGCCTGGCAGAACCGCCCGGTCCTCGGCTCCGGGATCACGCCCTTCCTGAACTGGACGCCGACCGCGGCGGGCCGTACCAGCATGCCCCGCCAGCGCGAGGAGCTGGTCGCCCACTACTGGCAGCGGTTCTGCGTCAAGAACGACACCATCGGGTTCTTCGGCCCCGTCGGCTGGGGCCGCTGGGACCTGTCCGCGCAGGACGTCCGCGTCGACGCCGGCGCCCCCGGCACCGGCCTGATCGCCGGATCGGAGGTGTACTTCGCCAGCTGGGCGATCGACGCCCTGGCCGCGCGGATCGACACCGGCCCGGAGCTGCGGGAGTGGGTGGCGCCCCGGCGCGTGCCGTTCGTCCGCCGGTCCGGGACGGACGTGACGGTGCCGGGCCGCCCGCGCCAGGCCCTCGCCGAGGAGGCCCGTGCCGTGCTCGCGCTGTGCGACGGCGTACGTCCCGCCCGCGAGATCCGCGCCGCGCTGCCGGACGTGGACGTGTCCGCGGTACTGGCCGACCTGGTCGCCCGCCGGTGGGTGGTGTGGAAGCTGGAGGTACCCGCCGACGCCCGCCCGGAGCGCCACCTGCGGGCCTGGCTGGACCGGGTCGGGGACGCGGAGCTGCGCGAAGGCGGCCTGGCCGCCCTGGACGCCCTGGAGCGGGGCCGGGACCGGGTGCGGGAGGCGGCCGGGCCCGAGGCCCTGGTGGCCGCGCTGACGGACCTGGAGGGCGAGTTCGTCGCGCTGACCGAGACCGCCGCCGTGCGCGAGAAGGCGGCCGGTACGGCTCCCTGCCGGGCCCTGGTGTACTCCGACTGCCGGCGGGCGGCGACCGCCACCCTCGGGCGGACCGTGCACGAGGCCCTCGCCCCGCTGGACCCGCTGCTGACCAGCGCCGGCTGGCTCACCGCCCGGCTCGCCGACGCGGTGATGGCCCGGGCGCGGGAGGTGTACCGCCGGCTGTCCGCGCAGGGGCCGGTCGACCTGGCCGCGTTCTGGTTCGCCTGCATGCCGATCCTGCACGGCGCCGCCCGTACGGAGTCCGCCGGGCTCCAGCAGGAGTTCCGCCGGCGCTGGGACGCGATCCTGGCGCCGCCGCCGGGCACCCGCCGGGTCAGGCTGCCGCTGGAGGCCGTCGCGGGGCCCGTGGCCGAGCAGTTCGGCGGCCCGGGCGGCGGCTGGACCGCCGCCCGCTACCTCAGCCCCGACATCATGATCGCCGCGGCCGGCGAACGGGCCGTGGCCCGCGGTGACTTCGAGCTGGTCCTCGGCGAACTGCACGTCGCCGCCAATACGTTGGGCGCCTCGCTGTTCGTCAACCAGCATCCCGACGCCGAGGAACTGCTCCGGCTCACCGACCGGGACCATCCCGGTCCCCGGCTGATGCCGCTGCTGCCCAAGGAGCACCGCTCGCGGCTGTCGGCGCGGATCCGGCACTCCCTGGTCCGCCCCGAGGACTACTACGTGGCCCTCGTCGACTTCACCGCCGATCCGGGCCGGCCCCGTACGGTGCTCAGCGCCGACGTGGCGGTGACCGAACGGACGGACGGCGAGCTGGCGGTGGTCCTGCCCGACGGGGCCGAGTTCCCCGCGGTGGACGTGTTCTCCCACGTGCTCACCACCTTGGCGATGGACCTGTTCCAGATCCTGCCGGACGCGGCCGACCACTCCCCCCGGGTCACGGTGGACCGGCTGGTGGTGGCCCGCGAGACCTGGCGGCTGCCCCCGTCGGACATGGACTTCGCCGAGGAGAAGGACGAGGCGCGCCGGTTCGTACGGGCCCGGCAGTGGCGGGAGCGGCGCGAGCTGCCGCGGTTCGTGTTCGTCGTGCTGCCCACCGAGACGCGCCCGTTCTACGTGGACTTCGACAGCCCGGTGTACGTCAACATCCTCGCCAAGGCGGTCCGCAGGATGGCCCGCAAGGAGCCCGAGGGCCGGGCCGTGTTCACCGAGATGCTGCCGAGCCCCGAACAGGCCTGGCTGACCGACGACCAGGGCGAGGCGTACACCTCCGAGCTGCGCTTCGTGGCGGTGGACGAGGGCTGACCGGAGCGGCCCGGCCGCACCTGCGGAGCGACGCGTACGACGGCGGCGCGCACGGCAGAGCAACACCGTGCGGTGCCGCCGTTGCGCTTTTTACCCCCGGGCGGCTGCGCGCGCGGCTGCGTCTTCTTCCCTACTGACGGATCTCCGCAGCCAGCAGTGTTGAGGAAAACACCGCTTGGAGGCCCACAGTGAAGGTTGTCGCAGCGCACGGCGGAGCGGCGAGGCACGGCAGCGAAGCCGGCGACGTCGTCCGTGACGGTGACGGAGTGTCGTTCGCGCAGCGGAGGCTGTGGTTCCTCGACCAGCTCACCGGAGGCTCCGCCGAGTCCCTGCTCCCGTTGGCCCTGCGCATCCGCGGCGCCCTCGACGTCCCGGCCCTGGAGCGGTCGCTGGCCGGCATCGTGGACCGGCACGAGGTGCTGCGCACCCGCTTCACCGCCGTCGACGGCGAGCCCGTACCCGTGGTGGACCCGGCGGGCCTCACCCGGCTGGCGCGGGTGGAGGCGGGCAGCACCGCCGAGCTGTTCGACCGGGAGCTGGCGCGCCCGCTCGACCTGGCGAAGGAGCACCCGCTGCGGGCCATGCTGACCCGCCTGGGGCCCGAGGACCACGTACTCCTGCTGGTGGTCCACCACATCGCCGTGGACGGCTGGTCCTGGGACGTGCTGCTGCGCGAACTGGACGCCGGCTACCGGGGCGAGGCGGTGGAGGCGCCCGCCCTGCAGTACACCGACGTGGCCCGCACCGAGGCCGGGCGGCTGGGCGGACCGCGCATGGAGCGGCTGCTCGGGTACTGGCGGGAGCGGCTGGCCGGGGTCGTCCCGCTCGCGCTGCCCGCGGACCGGCCGCGGCCGGCGTTCTGGGACGGCTCCGGGGACGTGGTCCGCTTCGAGCTGCCGGCCGAGCTGGTCGCCGAGGTCGACCGGGTGGCCCGCGAGCAGCGCGCGACCCGCTACATGCTGCTGCTCGCCGTGTACCAGGCCCTGCTGGGGCGCTACTCCGGCCGCTCCGACATCGCCGTCTGCACCACTCTGGCCGACCGCGGGCGCGCCGAAGTGGCCGGCCTGATCGGCCCGTTCGTGAACACGATCGTGCTGCGCACCGACCTGTCCGGCGATCCGACCTTCGCCGCCCTGCTGAGCCGGGTCCGGTCGGGGGCCCTGCGGGACTTCTCCCACGCCGAAGCCCCGTTCGACCGGGTCGTCGGCGAGGTGGTCACCGAGCGCGACCTGTCCCGCCACCCCCTCGCGCAGGCCTCCTTCACGCTGCTCAACACCGTGCCCTCGGCGGCCCGTCTGGACGAGCTGGACGTGGCGCTGGTACGGACCCCGCTGACGGGCACGCCGCTGGACGTGTTCCTCGACCTGAGCCTGCGCGCCAACGGTGACGTCGCCGCCCGGCTCCAGTACTCCACGGCCCTGTTCGACGAGAGCACGATGGTCCGCTTCACCGAGGGCTACGTCGAGCTCCTGCGCGCGGTGACGGCCTCGCCGGGGACCCCGGTGGCCGAACTCGCCGGACGGCTCGATCCGTTGCCCGGCAAGGAGCGCCGCCGCCTGGTCGGCATGGCGGGCTCGGGGCGCACCGCGCCGGCGGTCGCGGAGCCGTTCACCGTCGCGGGCCCGCCCGGCGTGGTGGCCCTGGTCTGCGGGGAGGAGACCCTGCGCTACGGCGAACTGGACGCGCTCGGCGGCGGCCTGGCCACGGCCCTGCGGGCGGCGGGCGTCGGCCCGGGGACCCCGGTGGGTGTGTGCCTGCAGCGCGGGATCCGGTCCGTGGCCGCCATGACGGCGATCTGGCGGGCCGGCGGGGTCTACGTGCCGCTGGATCCGGCGCTGCCCGAGGAACGGCTGCGGTTCATGGCCGCCGAGGCCGGTCTGCACTGCGTGCTCACCGATGCCGCGACCGGCGAACTGGCCGGCGCGCTCGGCCCGCAGGTGCTCCGGGTGGAGGACGCCGGGCCCGATGCGGACGCCCCGCACCACACCCCCGACCCGCAAGACCTCGCGTACGTCATCTTCACCTCGGGCTCCACCGGCCGCCCGAAGGCCGTCGGCATCGAGCACGGTGCGATCGCCGCCCATGTGGCCGCCGTCCGCGAGGAGTTCGGGATCACCGCCCGGGACCGCGTGCTCGCCTTCTCGTCCTTCTCGTTCGACGCCTCGCTGGACCAGCTGCTGACCGCCCTCGGCTGCGGGGCCACCCTGGTGATCCGGCCGGACGAGCAGTGGCTGCCCGCACAGCTCCCCTCGCTGGTCGAGCGGCACGGGATCACCGTCCTGAACCTGCCGCCCACGTACTGGGCCGAGCTGGCCTTCTCGCTCACCGACCGCACCGCGGCCTTGCTGGCCCCGCTGCGCCTGCTGATCCTCGGCGGGGAGTCCGTACCGGCCGCGGCGCTGGCCGCCTGGCTGGCGCGGGCCCCGCACGTACGGGTGCTCAACGCGTACGGCCCGACCGAGACCACCGTCACCGCCACCGCGCACGAGGCCGGCTCGGCCGGGGACGCGGACCGGGTACCGATCGGGCGGCCGCTGGGCTCCCGCCGGACGTACGTGGTCGACGCGCACGACGAGCTCGTGCCGGTCGGCGAGCCCGGCGAGCTGCTGATCGGCGGCCCTGAGCTGGCCCGCGGCTACCTCGGCCAACCCGCCCTCACCGCCCAGAAGTTCGTCCCCGATCCGTACGGCGGGGACGGCGGGCGGCTCTACCGCACCGGCGACCTGGTCCGCCGGCTGTCCTCCGGGGAGCTGGAGTTCCTCGGCCGCACCGACGACCAGGTCAAGATCCGCGGCTTCCGCATCGAACTCGGCGAGGTGGAGGCGGCCTTGGCACAGTGCCCCGGCGTCGTGGCCGCCGCGGTGGCCGTCGGCGCGGACGCCCAGGGCGGCAAGAGCCTGACCGGCTACGTGGTGGCCGGCCCCGGCGGTCCGCTCGAGCCCGCCGCGCTGCGGTCCTTCTGCGCCGGCCGGCTGCCGCACTACGCCGTGCCCGCGGACTTCGTCGAGCTCGACGCACTGCCCGTGAACGCCTCGGGTAAGCTCGACCGGGCCGCCCTGCCCGCCGCCCGGCCGGACGGGGAGCGGGCGCAGCGGGACCGGGCGGCCGCGGGCGGCGCCGAGTTCATCGCGCCGCGCGACGCCACCGAGCGGGTGGTCGCCGGGATCTGGGCCGAGGTGCTGGGCGTCGACCGGGTCGGCATCGACGACGGGTTCTTCGACCTGGGCGGCCACTCCCTCCTCGCCACCATGGCCGTGTCCCGGATCGCGGAGCGGCTCGGCCGCGAGGTGGAGCTGCGCACGCTGTTCGAGAACCCCCGCATCCGCGAGTTCGGCCCGCTGGTGGCCGCCGCCCGGCAGGCGGGCGCCGCGACCGTCGTACCCGTGGACCGCTCGGGGCTGCTGCCGCTGTCCTTCGCGCAGGAGCGGATGTGGTTCCTGGACCGCATGTCCGACGTCGGCGACGAGTACGTGCTCTGGTTCTCGTGGCGGATGCGCGGCGGGCTCGACCGGGACGCCTGGCAGGGCGCCCTCGATGAGGTGGTGGCCCGGCACGAGGCGCTGCGGACCGCCCTGGTCGAGGTGGACGGCCGCCCGGCGCAGCGGGTGGCCGACGGGGTCCGCGTACCGCTGGTGTGGCAGTCGGCCCCGCCCGGCGACGACGAGGCCGTGCGGCTGGCCCGGCTCCGGGAGGTGGCCGTCCCGTACGCCACGCGCCGCTTCGACCTGGCGGGGCCGCCGCTGCTGCGGGCCGGGGTGTGGGAGCTGGACCCCGGGGACCACGTCGCCGTCATCGCCTTCCACCACGTGGCGACCGACGGCTGGTCCAAGGACGTGATCATCGGCGAGCTGGCGCAGGCGTACGCCGCCCGGGTGGCCGGGCGCCCGGCCGACCTGCCGCCCGTCCCGATCCAGTACGGGGACTTCGCGGTCTGGCAGCGCGACCGGATGGCCGGCGGGGTGCTGGAGCGGCAGCTGGCGTACTGGGAGCAGGCCCTGGCCGGCGTACCCGTACTGGAGCTGCCGACGGACCGGCCCCGTCCGGCGGGCTGGTCGGGCCGGGGCGGCGCGGTCGAGATCGACCTGCCGAAGGAGCTGGAGAGCGCGCTCGGCGAGCTGGCCCGGCGGCACGGGGTGACCCGGTTCACGGTGCTGCTGGCCGTGGTGCAGATCGTGCTGGGCCGCTGGTCCGGGCAGCAGGACGTGGCGGTGGGCACCCCGGTCGCGGGCCGCGGCCAGGTGGAGCTGGAGCGGCTGGTGGGGCTGCTGGTGAACACGGTGGTGCTGCGGGGGGACCTGTCCGGCGAGCCGTCGTTCACGGAGTTCCTGGGCCGGGTCCGGGAGTCGGTGCTCGGGGCCTTCGACCACCAGGAGGTGCCGTTCGAGCGGCTGGTGGAGCAGCTGCGGCCGGAGCGGGACCCGTCCCGCAACCCTTTGTTCCAGGTGATGTTCGACGTACAGGAGAGCGCCACCGGCGGGCCGCGGGTCGAGGGCCTCGACGTGGAGCACTTCGTCCTGCCGTGGGGTTCCGCCAAGTTCGACCTGACCGCCACCTTCCTGCTCTATCCGGACCGGTTCGCGCTGAACGTGGAGTACGCGAGCGATCTCTTCGACGCCGCCACGGTGACCCGGTTCGCCGGGCACGTGGGCCGGGTGCTGGAGTCGGCGGTGGCCGATCCGGAGCAGACCGTCGGGCGGCTGGAGCTGCTGTCCGCCGCGGAGTACGCGGAACTGGCCGGGGCCGCGGGCTCCGCAGTGGCCGCACCGGCGACGAGGTTCACCGTCTCGGGCGCGCCGGAGGCCGTGGCGCTGCTCTGCGGGGACGACAGCCTGACCTACGGCGAGCTGGACGGCCTGACCGGCGGGCTGGCCCGCGCCCTCACGGCCGCCGGAGTACGGCCGGGCACGCCGGTCGGCGTGTGCCTGCGCCGCGGTATCCGCTCCGTCGCCGCCATGGCCGCGATCTGGCGGGCCGGCGGGGTGTACGTACCGCTCGACCCCCGGCTGCCCGAGGACCGGCTGCGGTTCATGTGCGCCGAGGCGGGCGTGCACAGCGTGTTCAGCGATGCCTCGACCCGCGCGCTGGCCGCCGCCCTCGGGCCGCGGACCGTCCCCGTCGACACCGTCGTGCCCGACCCGGGCGCGCCGCACCACACCCCCGCTCCCGACGACCTCGCCTACGTCATCTTCACCTCGGGCTCCACCGGCCGCCCCAAGGCCGTCGGCGTCGAACACAATGCGCTCGGCGCGCACGCCGCCGCGGCCCGCGAGCTCTTCGGCATCACGGCGCAGGACCGCGTCCTCGCCTTCGCCTCCTTCTCCTTCGACGCCTCCCTGGAGCAGGTGCTGCCCGCCCTCGGCGCGGGAGCCTCGGTGGTGGTCCGGCCGGACGAGGTCTGGGCGGTGGAGGAGCTCGCCGAGGCCGTCCGCACCCAGGGCGTCACCGTCATGGAGGCCACCCCCGCCTACTGGGAGGAGATCGTCTCCCGCCTCGACACGGTCGCCGGGGACCTCAAGAGCCTGCGGCTGCTGGTCACCGGCGGCGAGGCACTGCCCTCGCCGCCGCTGGCCCGCTGGTTCGCACACCTCCCCGACGTGCCGGTCGTCAACACGTACGGCCCCACCGAGTCGGTCATCTCCGCCACCGCCCATGTCGTCACGGCGCCGGTCGAGGGCCGGGTGGCGATCGGCAGGCCGCTGGGCTCCCGCCATGCGTACGTCGTGGACACCCTCGGGCAGCTCGTACCCGTCGGGGTGCCCGGCGAACTGCTGATCGGCGGCCCGGAGCTGGCCCGTGGCTACCTCGGGCAGCCCGCCCTCACCGCCGAGAGGTTCGTACCCGACCCGTACGGCGGCAACGGCGGGCGGCTCTACCGCACCGGCGACCTGGTCCGCCGACTGCCCTCCGGGGAGCTGGAGTTCCTCGGCCGCACCGACGACCAGGTAAAGATCCGCGGCTTCCGCATCGAACCGGCCGAGGTCGAGGCCGTCCTGGAACAGCACCCGGGCGTGCACGGCGCGGCCGTCCTGGTCCGGGAACTCCGCGGGGAGCGCGCCCTCGTCGGCTACGCAGCCGGCCAGGGGCTCGACGCCGAGGTGCTGGCCGCCTGGTGCCGGACCCTGCTGCCCGGCTACATGGTGCCCGCCGCGTTCGTCCTGCTCGACGCCCTGCCCCGGACCGTGCAGGGCAAGACCGACACCGCCGCCCTGCCCGACCCGGTCCTGGCCGCGCCCGCCGCGTCCGTGGCGCCGCGCACCCCCACCGAGGTCGTGACGGCCCAGATCTGGGCCGAGGTGCTGGGCCTGCCCGAAGTCGGGATCCGGGAGGACTTCTTCGCCCTCGGCGGCCACTCGCTGCGCGCCGTGGCGGCCGCGTCCCGCCTGCGCACCGCGTTCGACTGCCCGATCCAGGTACGCGACCTGTTCGACCACCCGACGGTCGAACTGCTCGCCGTCGAAGTGGAACGACAGCTCATCGACCAGATCTCCTCGATGAGCGACGACGAGATCGACCTGTCCCTGACCTCCGACTTCTGATCGCCGCAGCGATCACAGCCTCGATCCCAGCCTTGATTGGACGGCACTTGCGATGACCACTGCACAGGTCGAACCCTCCACCACCGCTTCCGGCACCACCTCGTCGAGCACCCCGGGCGGTCTCTCCCCGGCGGCCCGCCGGCTCCTCGAGATGCGCCTGCGCGGCAAGGCCGCCGCTGCGCCCGCGGGCATCCCCCGGCTCGACCCGCGCCCCGCGCAGGCCCCGCTGTCGGCCGCCCAGCAGCGCCTGTACTTCCTCGACCAGCTCGACCCCGGCGGCGTCGAGTACCTGATGCCCGCGGCCTGGCGGTTCACCGGGCCCCTGGACGTCGCCGCGCTGAGCGCCGCGATCGGGGACCTCGTCGCCCGCCACGAGCAGCTGCGGGTGGTGTTCACCCACGAGGACGGCGTACCGGCCCAGCACGTGCTCGCCGCCGCCGACGTACCCGGCCTGGACGTGGTCGACCTGCCCCCGGCGGTCCGCGACGGCGGTCCCGAGTCGATCGCCGAGGCCGTACGGGAGGTGGCGCTGCGCCCCTTCGACCTGGCCGCCGCGCCCCCGTTCCGGGCCACCCTGCTGCGGATCGCCGCCGAGGACCACGTCCTCGTCCTGGCCATGCACCACATCGTCTCGGACGGCTGGTCGCTGGACATCCTGACCGGCGACCTGAGCGCCTGCCACCGCGCCAGAACCCAGGGCCGGCCCCCAGCCCCGGCCGCGCCACCGGTCGAGTACACCGACTACGCGCACTGGCAGCGCGGCACCGACGAGAGCGCCGAGCTGGGCTACTGGCGCAAGGCCCTCTCCGGCCTCACCCCCCTCGAACTGCCCACCGACCACCCGCGGCCGGCCGTGCGCACCTCCGTCGGCGCCGTGCACACGGTGGAGCTCCCCGAGCCGCTGACGGCCGCCCTGGCGGAGCTCGGCCGCCGGGCCGACACCACCTCGTACATGACCCTGATGTCGGCGTTCCAGGCGGCGCTGGCCTTCCACAGCGGCCAGGAGGACATCGCGATCGGCACCGTCGTCGCCAACCGGGAGCGCCCGGAGACCGAGCAGCTGGTCGGGTTCTTCGTGAACACGCTGGTGATCCGCACCGACCTCTCGGGCGACCCGACCTCGGCGCAGCTCCTCGCCCGTACCCGGGAGAGCGTCCTGGGCGCCCTCTCGCACCAGAGCCTGCCCTTCGAGCGGGTCGTCGACGAGCTGAGCCCCGAGCGGGACCTCTCGCGCAACCCGCTGTTCCAGGTGCTGTTCTCGCACTCCGCCGCCGCACGGCAGGGTGCGTACACCCTCGGCGACGCGACGGGCACGGCCTTCCCCATCGACCTGACCACCGCGAAGTTCGACCTGACGCTGGACGTCAGCGAGGACGCGGACCGCATCCGGCTCCGGTTCGTGTACCGGCCCGACCTGTTCGACGCGGCATCGGTGGCCCGGCTGGCCGAGCACACCGTCGCGGTGCTGCGGGCGTTCACCGAGGCCCCGGACGTGCCGCTCGGCATGGCCGACCTGCTCACCGCCGACGAGCGGGCCGCGCTGCTCGGCCCCGACGGCCCGGCGAACCGCCCGCCGGCAGGCGACGTACCCGGGCCGGCGCCCCGGCTCGCGCCGGAGCGCCTGACCGAGCAGATCCGGCTGGCCCCCACCGCCGTGGCCGTCTCCGGCGGCGGCCGCACCCTGACGTACGCCGAACTCGACGCGGCCTCCCTCGCCCTGGCCCGGCGGCTGCGGGCCGCGGGCATCGGCCCGGAGTCCCTGGTCGGCGTCTGCCTGGGCCGCTCGGTCGACCTGGCCGTCGCGCTGCTCGGCGTATGGCGGGCAGGTGCGGCGTACCTGCCGCTGGACCCCGCCCACCCGCGGGCCCGGCGGGAGTTCACGGTCGGCGATGCCGGAGTGGAGTGGGTGGTGGCCGACGCCGTCGGCCGGGCCGCGGTGGAGGGGCTGCCGGTGGGCGTGATCCCGCTCGAGGTCCCCGCCGACGACACGGCCGACGACACGGCCGGCGGCATCGGGGACCCGCTCTCCGCCGTGCTCCCCGGACCGGAGACCCTCGCGTACGTCATCTACACCTCGGGGTCGACGGGCCGGCCCAAGGGCGTCGAGATCACCCACGGCAACCTCGCCTGGCTGCTCGGCGCCGCCGACCGTCACTTCGACTTCGGCGCCGACGACGTGTGGACGCTCCTGCACTCCCCCGCGTTCGACTTCTCCGTCTGGGAGCTGTGGGCCCCGCTGACCTCCGGGGGCCGCGTGGTGGTCCTGACCGAGGACGAGGTCCGCGACCCCGCCGCGGTGCACGCCGTCCTGCGCGACGAGCGCGTGACCGTGCTCAACCAGACCCCGGCCGCCTTCAAGGGGCTGCGGGCCCATCTGGCCCAGCAGGGCGAGGAGTTCGGCGCCCTCGCGCTGCGCACGGTGGTCTTCGGCGGTGACGCCTTCGACGCCCGCGACTACCGCGACTGGTTCGCCGTGCCCGAGGGCGAGCGGCCCGCGCTGGTGAACATGTACGGGATCACCGAGACCACCGTGCACGTGACGTACCGGCCGATCACCGAGGAGGACACGGTCTCCCCCGTGTCCTCGCCGGTCGGCCGCCCCCTGGCCGGCCAGCACGGGTACGTCCTGGACCGGGCGGGCCGGCTGGTGCCGCACGGCACGGTGGGAGAGCTGTACGTGGCCGGCGGGGGCGTCGCCCGCGGCTACCGCAACCGGCCGGAGCTGTCCGCCGAGCGCTTCCCCCTCGACCCGTTCGGTCCGGCCGGGACCCGTATGTACCGCACCGGCGACCTGGTACGGGTGCTGCCCGACGGGCAGTTGGCGTACGCCGGCCGGGCCGACCACCAGGTGAAGATCCGCGGATTCCGCATCGAGCCCGGCGAGATCGAGACGGCGCTGCGTGCGCTGCCCGGCGTACGGGACGCCGCGGTGGTGGCCCGGCCCGATGCCCACGGCGGGGCCCGCCTGGTCGCCCACGTGGTGCTGACCGAGGGCCGGCCGCTGGATGCGCCGGACCTGCGCGACCGGCTGCGGCTGACCCTGCCCGAGTACATGGTGCCCGCGCTGTTCGTCCGGCATCCGAAGCTGCCGATCACCGCCAACGGCAAGGTGGACCGCACCTCGCTGGTGGCGGTGGCCGCCGACGGGGCCGCCGCGCCCGCCGGGCACGTCCCGCCGGCCGGTGCGACCGAGGAGGCGCTGGCCCGCATCTGGTCGGACGTCCTGGGCGCCGAGCGGATCAGCCGTACGGCGAACTTCTTCGACCTGGGCGGCGACTCGATGCTGGCCCTGCGGGTGATCGGGCAGGCCCGGTCCGCCGGGCTGGGGCTGAGCGTCCCGGACCTGTTCCGGGCCCGCACCCTGGGCGATCTCGCGGCGCTGGCGACCGAGGCCGCCGACGGTGCCGGCCCCGCGGCCGTGGAGCCGTTCTCCCAGCTCGACCCGGCCGACGCGGCCCGGCTGCCGGAGGGGCTCGACGACGCGTACCCGCTGACCATGCTCCAGGCCGGGATGCTGCACGAGATGCTGGCCGACCCGAGCCGGGGCGCTTACCACAACGTCACCGACCTCAAGATCACTGTGCCGGAGGGCTTCGACCTCGCCGCCTTCCAGACCGCCGTGGACACCGTCGTACGCGGCCACAGCATCCTGCGGTCCTCCATCGACCTGGTCTCCTTCTCAGAGCCGCTCCAGCTGGTGCACGCCGCCGCCGGGCTCCCGGTCGGCTACAGCGACCTGCGCGGCCTGCCCCACGACGAGCAGTGGGCCTCCGTACGGCGCTACGTCGACGCGGAGTTCGCCCGGCGCTTCGACCTGGCCGCCCCGCCCCTGGTCCGCATCCACCTGCACCGGCTCACCGACCAGGAGCTGCGGCTCACGCTCACCGACTGCCACGTGGTGCTCGACGGCTGGAGCCTGACCTCGCTCATCGCGGACCTGCTCGACCTGCACCGGCAGGCCGTGGCGCAGGGCCGGACACCGCAGCTGCCGGCGGCGCCCCCGTACGCCGAGTACGTCGCGCTGGAGCGTGCCGCACTGGTCGACGAGGAGGGCCTGGCTTACTGGCGCTCGGCGCTCGGCGACCTGAGCCCGATCCGGTTCACCCGGCGCGGTACGGAGGCCGCCGACGGCGGGCAGTTCGTCCACGAGGTGCGCCGCTCGTACGCCGCCCTCGCCGAGCCGATCGGCCGGCTGGCCCGGCTGGCCGGGGTGCCCCGCCGAACCGTCCTGCTCGCCGCGTTCCACCACACCATGAGCCTGTTCGCCGAGCGCGACGGCTCCGCCGAGGGGCACTCGGTCGGCCTGGTCACCAACGGCCGGCCCGAGGTGCCCGGCGCCGACCGGATGCGCGGGCTGTTCCTCAACACCGTGCCGTTCGGCGTCCGGCGGCCCCGGGGCAGCTGGCTGGAGTACCTGAAGGCGGCGTTCGCCGCCGAGCAGGAGATGCTCCCGTACCGCAGGGTGCCGCTGGCCCGCCTCGCGCAGCTGCGGCCCGGGGAGCCGAGCCTGGCGGACACCCTCTTCAACTACGTCAACTTCCACCGGCTGTCCGGCGACAGCTGGGACGACTCGCTGGAGATCGCCCGCACCGCGTTCCCGCTGATGCTCAACGCGAGCGTGGAGTCCTTCACCCTCGACGTCGACCCGGACTACCTGGCCCCGGCCACCGCCGAGCAGCTCGCCGACCTGATGTGCGGGGTGCTGAAGGCGATGACCGCGCAGCCGCAGGCGCCCGTCGCGGCGCCGGTGCTGGCCGGCGAGGCGCGGATGCGGGCGCTGGAGGAGTGGGGCCGCGGCCCCGAGCTGCCGAACACCTCGCTGATGTTCCACGAGTGCGTGGCCGAGCACGCGGTGCGCACGCCCGGCGCCGTGGCCGTCCGGCAGGGCGGCCAGGAGGTGACGTACGCCGAACTCGACGCATCCGTACGGCTGTTGGCGGCACGGCTGCGGGCGCTCGGGGTCGGCCCCGAGGTGCCGGTCGGCATCTGCCTCGACCGGGGTCCGGAGATGGTCCGGGCCGTGCTCGGTGTGCTCCGCTCGGGCGGCGCGTTCCTGCCGCTGGAGTCGCAGCACCCGTCCGACCGGCTGAAGTTCATCGTCGAGGACAGCGGGATGCCGGTGCTGATCACCCAGTCCTCGCTGCTCGGGAAGGTGCCGTTCGACGGGCCGACCCTGGTCGTGGACGACCCGGCGACCTGGGCGGCTCCCCTCGAGGCCCCGGCCCCGGCGCTCGCCGTCACCGCGGACAACGCGGCCTACGTCCTCTACACCTCCGGCTCCACGGGCACGCCCAAGGGCGTCACCGTCCAGCACCGCAGCCTGACCAACATGCTGGAGGGGCAGCGCGACCTGTTCCCGGTGACCCCGGCCGACCGGGTGCTCCAGTTCGCCTCGCTCAGCTTCGACGTCTCGATCATGGATCTGACGTGGGCCCTGGCGAACGGCGCCCAGCTGTGCACACCGCCCCGGGAAGCGCTGCGCGCGGGTGCCGACCTGGCGAACACCCTGCTCGAGCAAGGGATCACCGTCGCCATGCTCGCCCCCAGCGCCTTGGCGGCCCTCGGCGAGGACCGCTTCCCCGCGCTGCGGATCCTCCAGGTGGCCGGCGAGGCGTGCCCCGCCGAACTGGCCCAGAAGTGGGCGCGTGGACGGCGGTTCTACAACGTCTACGGGCTCACCGAGACGGCGGTGTGGTCGGTCTCCACCCTCCTCAAGCCGGACTGCAAGCGGCCGCCGATCGGCTGGCCGATGCGCAACACCCAGGTCTACGTGCTCGACGAGGATCTCCAGCCCGTTCCCGTCGGGGTGCAGGGCGAGGTCTACCTCGGCGGGCGCGCCGTCGGCCGGGGCTATGTGAACCGCCCCGACCTGACGGCCGCCGCGTTCGTCCCCGACCCGTACGGCGCCCCCGGCGGCCGGCTGTGCCGTACCGGCGACATCGGCGTCCAGCTGCCCGACGGCGCCGTGGAGGTCCTCGGCCGCCGCGACAGCCAGGTGAAGCTGCGCGGATTCCGCATCGAGCTGGGCGAGATCGAGCACGGGCTGCGGGAACTGCCCGAGGTGCAGCAGGCGGTGGTCCTGCTGCGGCGCGACCTGCCCGAGCCGGCCCTGGTGGCGTACGTGGTCCCCGAAGCGGGCGTGGAGCCCGTCGTCGAGCCCTTCCGGCAGGCGCTGCGGGCCAGGGTGCCCGCGTACATGGTCCCCGCACGGTTCGTGTTCCTGGACGCGATGCCGGTCAACAGCAGCGGCAAGATCGACAAGAAGGCCCTTCCGCTGCCCTCGGCCGACCGCCTGCACAGCGCCACCGACTACGTCGCGCCGGGCACGCCGGCCGAGGTGGTGCTCGCCGAGGTGTGGCGCACGGTGCTGGGCATCTCCCAGGTCGGTGTCCACGACGACTTCTTCGCCCTCGGCGGGAGTTCGCTCTCCACAGTGCGGGTCGCCGCGCAGGCCGCCGCCCGGGGCTTGAGCGTCTCCGTACGGGACCTGCTCGAACTGCCGACGATCGCCCGGCTCGCCGCCCGCGCCACGGAGGCGGCGGCGCAGGCGGCCGGGGAGATGCCGGCCGGGGCGAAGGCCCGGGCCGTCACCTCGGAGGTCCGGCTGCGCGAGGGCGACGGCGCCCCCCTGTGGTGCGTGCACCCCAGTGGCGGCAGCGGCGCCTGGTACGTACCGCTCGCCCGGGCCCTCCCGCCCGGGCAGCCGGTCCGGGCCTTCCAGGCCAGGGGTCTGCTCGGCGGCGTGGATCCGACCACGATCGCCGGCATCGCGGCCAACTACGCCGCCGAAATGGCCGCCCACGGCGGGCACGGACCGCACGACCTGCTCGGCTGGTCCATGGGCGCCAACATCGCCCTCGAGATGGCCACCCAGCTGCACGAGGCCGGTCACACCGTCGCACCGCTGACGCTGATCGAGCCGTACCTGCCCCACCCGGCGGCCCGCGAGCGCCTCGCCGCGGTCGGCCGGGACATGGAGCAGGGGCTGCGGATGCGCGACCGCGTCCGCGCGCTGGCTCCGTCCGCGGAGCGGGAGGCGGCCGTGGCCGGGCTCACCGCCCTGCTGCTGGGCGCCGGCATGAGCCCCGGCGAGGCGTCCCTGGTGGAGCACGCCCCCATCGAGGTGTGGCACTCGCTGCTCACCGCCCTGGCCGGCTACGCACTGCGCCCCTACCCCGGCCACGTCCACCTCCTGGTGGGCAGCGCGGCCGCCGAACTGCCCGACGGCGAACCGATGCCCGGTCTGGACGTGGACTTCCGGACCTACGTCGAGCGCTGGCGCGAGATCGCGCTCGGCGGGCTGACCGTCCACGTCACCGAAGGCGACCACATGTCCATGATGTCCGAACGGCTGATGCACAAGACCGCTGGTGTGCTCGGCCGGATCCAGTCGGAGGCACGCCGATGACCGTCCTGACCACGAACACGAACACGGCCGCGAACACGACCATGGGCACGAGCGCCCTGGCGTGCCCGATCACCGGGAGGACCGCACCGCCGGCCACCCCGCCGGCGCGACCGGCCCCGGCGGCCCGGACGTCCGGCTTCACCGAGCGGTACCTCCTCGACCCCGCCGTCAACGCGGACCCGTACGGGTACCTCAACTCCCTGCGCGACCATGACCCCGTGCACTGGTCCGCCATGCACCGGGCCTGGCTCGTCACCGGGCACGCCCAGCTGATGCACTGCCTGCGCGACCCCGCGGTCTCCGCCGAGCGGGTGCGCCCGCTGATGGACGCCGTGCCCGAGGGCGCCCGCGAGGACGCCGAGCGGGCCTTCGCGATCCTGTCCCGCTGGATGGTGTTCAACGACGCCCCGCAGCACCGGCGGCTGCGCCAGGTGTTCCAGGAGCAGTTCGCGGCCCGCTCGATCGGCCGCTACCGGGCCTTCGTCGAGCGCGCCACCCGCGCCATGCTCACCCGCCGCGCCGTCCCCGGCCGGACCGGCGACCTGGTCGCCGACATCGCCCGGCCGCTGCCCGCGCTGGTCTTCGCCCGCTGGCTGGGCGTCCCCCAGGCGCACGGCCCGTCCTTCTGGTACTGGAACGCCCGGGTGGGCGATCTGGTCCTGGGCGCGGCCCAGGAGGAGCGCGAGTACCGCACCTCGCTCCAGTCCCTGGTCAACCTGGACGACTACCTCGCCGACCTGGTGAAACAGCGCCGCGCCGAACCCAAGGACGATCTGATCAGCGCCGTGCTGGCGGGCGGCCAGATCGGGAAGTCGGTCAGCGAGGAGGAGTTCGTCGGGATGCTGACGCAGATGGCGTTCGCCGGCGGCGAGACCACCAGCAACCTCATCGTCAACGCCGTACTCGCCCTGCTGGAGCACCCCGAGCAGCTCGCCGCCGTACGGGAAGACCCGCAGCTGGTGTCGATGGCGGTGGAGGAGGCCATGCGCTTCGACGGCCCGTCGAAGATGTCGATCCGCACCGCCGCCCGGGACTTCGACCTCGACGGGCGGTCCGTCCGCGCCGAGGACCGGCTGTTCCTGGTCACGGCGGCGGCCAACCGGGACCCGGCGCGCTTCGCCGATCCGGACCTGTTCAGCGTCCGGCGCGGCAGCGCCTCGCACCTCGGGTTCGGCTTCGGCGCGCACTTCTGCATCGGGGCGGCGTTCGCCCGGCTGGTGGCCGGCGCGGTGGTCGACGTACTCGTACGCGAGTACCCGGGCCTGGAGCTGCTCGACCGGCAGCAGCACACCTGGCAGCTCTCCCTCCTCAACCGCGCGCTGACGGCCCTGCCCGTCCGCTACTGACCCCGGCGAAGGGATTCCTTTCATGGCTTCCACCCTGGTGGACGCGCGGTCCCGGCTGAGCGCCCCCGCCCGGCTGCCGTCGTTCCGCCTGTTGTGGCTGGGGCAGTCCCTGTCCCTGCTCGGCGACGGGTTCAGCTACATCGCCTTCTCCTGGATCACGCTCGGCCTCACGCAGTCCACTCTGGCCCTCGGCTACGTCCTCGCCTTCCAGGCGGTGCCGCGGGCCCTGCTCACCCTGGTCGGCGGCTCCCTCAGCGACAAGTGGTCCTCGCGGACGCTGATGACGCTCTCCAGCTGGGCCAGGGCCGGCCTGATGGCCGCCGTGGGCCTGGCCGGCCTGGCCGGATCCCTGACGGTGTGGATGCTGTGCTGCGCCGCCGCGGCCTTCGGCGCCGTCGACGCGTTCTTCCAGCCCGCCCGGGCGTCGATCCTGCCGTCGGTGGTGGACAAGGAGCAGCTCGCCCCGGCCAACGCCCTGCTCGCGGTCGCCGCCAAGGTGTCGGCCGTGCTGGGCCCGGCCGTCGGCGGCACGGTGGTGGCCTTCTCCAATGCCCCGGTCGCCTTCCTCGTCGACGGGGTGTGCTTCGCCCTCTGCGGCCTGTGCGTCGCGAGGATCCGCCCGCTGCCCCGCCCCGAGCCGGACGCCCCGGCCGGGGGCGCGGCGGCGCCGGCGGCCGGGCTCTCGCTGGGCGCCCGGATCCGCGCCGGGCTGCGGTACGCGTTCGAGGATCCGCGGATCCGTACGATCCTGGCCGTCGACGCGGCGGTGACCTTCTGCCAGGCGGGCCCGTTCACCGTCGGCTTCGCCACCCTGGCCAAGATCGACCTGCACGGCGGCTCGACCACCCTCGGCCTGCTCAACGGCGCGCTGGCCGGCGGGGCGATGCTGGGCACCCTCGCCGGCGGCGCCGTGAGCAGCCGCCCCCGGATCGGCCTGCTGATCGCCGCGCTCGCGGGATGGCTCGCGATCGGCACGGGCCTGCTCGGCCTGATCGGCAGTACGGCCGGGGCGCTCGCGACGGTCCTGGCGATGGGCTTCGGGATGGGCTTCCAGGGGGTCTTCGGTCTCAGCTGGATCCAGCGCACCATCGACGGCTCGGTGCTGAGCCGGGTGATCTCGGTGGACATGGTCATCGGCTACGCGGTGGCCCCGCTCTCCCTGATCGTCTGCGGGGCCATGGCGCAGTCGGGCACCGGCCCGATGTTCGCCCTCTCGGCGGCGGTCCTGGCGGTGACGGCGATCGGGATCCTCAGCTCGCGGACGGTCCGCGAGATGCGCTGACCGGGCGCCCGCCCCCGCGTGGTCCCGGCCCGGGGCCGTCGCGGGGGACGTCGCGGGGGACGTCGTGTCAGGGCGCCGGGGAGGCCAGGGATGCGGAGAGTTCGCAGAGGGCGGCGCGGTTGGTGCGGCCCGTCTTGGTGCCGAGGGCGGCGATGTGCTTCTCGACCGTGCGCGGGGAGATGTAGAGGCGGTCGGCGATGTCCTTGTTGCCCAGGCGCTCCGCGAGGAGCCGGAAGACCTCGTACTCGCGGACCGTGACGCCCTGGGAGCGCAGGACGTCCGGGATCGTGCTCGAACCCGTGCGGCGCTGCTGGACCGGGGCGCCCATCCGGCGCAGGGCCGCGCGGCAGGCGCCCGCGACCGCGGCCACGCCGCCCTGGTGGAAGTGCTCCTCGACGCGGCGCAGCCAGGCCACCGGCTCGCCCCAGCCGTCCTCGTACGCCGCTTCGGCGATCAGCCGCAGGCCCAGGTGGAGCGCGGTGGCGTACGGGGCTGCGGCGCGCAGGGCCTCGGCCGCGGCGGCCGCGGCCTCCTCGGGGCGGCGTTCGCGGCCCAGCAGGACGGCGCCGGCGAAGAGGACGAACTGCCGGTTCCAGCGCATTCGGCCGGGTGCGGTGGCGGCGATCTCCTCGTACGCGGCGCGGTCGGCCTCCCCCGACAGCACGTCCAGGAGCAGGCCTATGCCGTACCGCCCGCTGAGGTAGTACGTACTGGGGTTGGTGTCCTCGAGGTCGGCGACGGCGCGCAGTTCGCGGACGGCGCCGGGCCGGTCCTCCTCCGTCAGCGCGCAGAAGGCCCGGGCGAGGCCGCGGGTCAGCGGTTCCTCCTGGGAGCCGGCCCCGTCACAGTCGGCGAACGCGGCGAGGGCGCTCTCCATCGCGGGCCGGTCGCCCCGGTGGGCGGCCATCGCCGCCCGGGCCATCAGGACGTAGCGGGTGGCCGGGGCCAGCCGGAGGCGCTGCACGACGGCCAGGCACTCCTCGGCGGACTGCTGCGCGGCGGTGAACTCGGCCCGCAGGACGGCGTCGAGGATCATGATGCCGTCGATGGTGTAGACGATCGTGGCCGAGCCGAGCCGCTGGGCCTCGCTGCGGGCCGCCAGCAGCGGGGCGGTGGCGCCCTCGGTGAGCCAGTAGTTCCCGCCGATCCGGGTGAGCGCGTACATGCGCTGGAGCGGGAGCTGGTGCTGTTCGGCGGTCTGCAGGGCCGATTCCAGCAGGGCGGTGGCCTCGTCGAAGTCCCGTTCGCGGGCGAGGGTGGCGAGGAGTTCCAGGGACTGGCAGGCGACGGTCGCCAGGCCGTGGCGCTGCGCCGCCTGGAGCGCGGAGTGGGCGAGTTTCTCGGCCAGTTGGGTGCGGTCCGGGCCGGGGGTGTCGAGCGCGAGGTAGGCGGCGGTCACATCGATCGAGGCGGTGCAGCGCTCGTCGGGCCGGGGACCCAGGAGGGATCTGGCCTGGGATATCTGTCTGTTGCCGTCCTCCCAGCGGCCCGCGGTGTGGGCCACCTTGGCGAGCCGGGTGTGCAGCGCGGCGAGCCGGGAGGCGCTCAGGCCGCTGCCGCCGAGGGTGTGCAGGTTCTCCGCGAAGCCGAAGGCCCGGGCGAAGTCCCCGGCTTCGGCGAGCGCGGGGAGCAGGGCCTCCAGGGCGTCGGTGCGGCCGGCGGGGTCCTGGCTGGCGGCGAGCAGCCGTTCGGCGCGGCTGAGCAGGGTGACCGCGGAGCCGATCGCCCCGGCCGCGAGGGCGCGCAGGCCGGCGTCGGTGAACAGGCGGCCGGCCTCGGCCTCGTCGCCCGCCTGGGAGCGCAGCTCCGCGACCAGGGGGCACCAGTCGCCCTCGAGGTCCGGGTAGAGCGCCTGCACCGCGTCCGCGGCGCGCCCGGACATCGTCGCCCGGTTGCCCGGTGTGAGCTGGGTGAGCAGGGCCTCGGCGGTGAGGGAGTGGCGGAACGCGTACCAGTCGGGGGCGGGTTCGTCGGGGACGACGAGCTGGGCCGCGACGCCGGCGTGCAGGTGGCTGAGCAGCCCGCGGTCGTCGATGCCGGTCATCCGCTGGAGCACGGTCAGCGGGAAGCGGCGGCCGATCACGGCGGCCGCGGACAGCAGGGTCAGCCCCTGCGGGCCGAGCCGGTCGATGCGGCGCAGGATCCCGCGGGCGAGGGCGGTGGACACGTCGCTGCGCAGATCGCCGACCACCCGCCAGCCGTCCTCGAAGCGGACGAGGGCGCCGCTTCCGATCATGCCCTGGAGCAGTTCCTCCACGAGGAAGGGGCTGCCGGCGCTGTCGTCCCAGAGCCGGTCCAGGGCGGCCTGCGGCACCAGCTCGGGTTCGGTGTCCAGCTGGGCGGCGATGACCGCGCGGACCTCGGGGCGGGTGAGCGGGGCGAGTTCCAGTACGGTCCCCACGCCGCGCCTGCGGGCCGAGTCGGCCATGTCGAGCGCGTCGCAGGGCTCCGTACGGATCGTGGCCAGGAGCACCACGTTGGTGTACTCCAGGTTGTCCACGAGGTACTCGACGACCGCGAGCGTCTCGGGGTCGGCGTCGTGCAGGTCCTCCAGCAGCAGGAGCTGGCCGTGCTCCTTGCCGGTGGCGATGAGCAGCCGCAGTACGGCCTCGCCGAGGACGACCATGGAGCTGTTGTTCTGGGCGTCGCTGCTCCAGTCCGGGATGATCCTGCCGAGCGCGGGCCGGTAGGGGCCCAGCGGCAGGTCGTCCAGCGGCTCGCCGCTGCGGAACAGCGACATCAGCGCTTCGGTGAGTGGCCGGAAAGGGACGGTGGGGCCGGTGGTGCTGCTCCGGCCCCGCAGGGCCCGCACGCCCATGCCGAAGGCCATGCCCACGGCTTCGGCGGCGAGGCGGGACTTTCCGATTCCGGCCTCGCCGACGAGGAAGACGACCCCGCCGCGCCCTTCGCCCGCGTCGGTCAGTGCCTGCTTGATCTCCCGCAGTTGCGAGTCACGACCGACGATGTACCGCGAACGGGAACGCATGTCCGCAATCTAGTTCATGTGAACGGCTCATTGTGCGACGAAAGTTGGCCGTTTCGAACGAGGGCGGAGTGGAGATCCGGGAGAGATCCGGAGAAGATCGGACACCGGCCGCCCGGTGACGGGAAGCGGACTACCAGGTGACGTTCGGGGCCGAGACGCTGGTGTCGATCGAGCTCAGGGTGATCACGATGCCGCTGGTGAGCACCACACCGGCCAGAGCACGGGCCCGGGCGCACGCCTTGTTCCGACCCGACAGGGTGATCCCGCCGGCCGGGTCCTCGATCCGCGCCTCGGCCGCGGCGTCGGCGGCGGCCTCGTCGGCGGCGGTGACGGACTGGGCGTTGACCTGGGGCTTCTGCATGGTGGTGAGTACCTTTCTCGTTGCCTGATGGGGAGTGGTGCTCAGTGCTGGGGAGTGGTGCTCAGTGCTGACGTGCTGCGGTGCAGAGGTGCCGATCGGGTTCGAGCAGCAGGACGGACGGGACGGCCTCCGGGAAACCCAGCCTGAGCAGGGCGTATCCGATCCCGGAGAGCCCGGTGAGGAAACCGGGGGACGGTACGTGGTCGGGGGTGCCGCAGCGGTGGCCGTGGTCCTCGAGCCGGCCGAGGACCTCCCCGGCCCGGTGGCCGAGTGCGGCCCGGGCTCCCTCGTGGCCCTGCCCGGCGAGGACGCCGAGCAGCTCCAGGGAGCCGAGGGCGCCGTGGTGGAGGCTGAGGTCGGGGGACTCGGAGGGCGCACCCAGCAGGGCGGCGCACCGGTCGAGTTCTGCCGCGGGCACGTCGGTGCCGAGTACGTCGGCGGCGGCCAGCGCGGTGCCCGCGAGGCCCGTGTGCCAGCCGAGGTCCGTGGGGCGGCGCAGGGCTGCGTCCAGCGCCGGGCGCAGCAGCGCCGCACCCGTGCGGGCGTACGCGGCGTCCGGCTGCCCCGCCTCCTGAGAGGCGGCGGCGTGGCGCAGCAGGGCCCAGCCGATTCCGGCGTCGCCGTGCGCGAAGCCGGGGGCCGCGGGGCGCTGTCCGGCGAGCCGCTTCCCGGCCCGGACCAGCAGCCGGTCGGCGAGCCGCCGCGCCACTGCTCCCGCCTCGGCCCCGTACGTGCGCTGCGCGGCGACCGCGGCGGCCAGGGCCCCGGCGAGACCGTCGGCCAGATCGGCCGGCCCTTCGGCGCCCTCCTCGGCGTCGGCCTCGGCGGCTCGTTCCAGGGCGGCGAGGGCGTCGGGCAGGCAGTCGCCCAGGCCCTCGCCGAGCAGCGGGGCCAGCCGGGCCAGGGTGTAGACGATGCCGCCGAGTCCGTGCAGGGCGCCGGGTCCGACCGCGGCGCCCAGCCCGGGGTTCGCGGCCAGCGTCGTCAGCAGCGCGGGCAGCGGCCGTACGGCCTGCCGGGCCAGCGCGGTGTACCGCTCGGCGCCGGTCAGGGCGCCGAGCTGGGCCAGGAACAGCGCCACCCCGCAGTAGCCCTGGGCGAGCCCGCCGCCCATCGGCAGGACGGCCCAGTGCTCGCCGGCCACCTGCTCCAGGCCGAGCCAGTTGACCCGCCCGCCGCCGTGCACCGCCCGGGCCGCGATCTCGTCCGCGATCCCGCAGGCCGCGGCCAGCAGCCGGGACTGCTCGGGTACGACGGCCGGCGCGGCGGGCCCGGCGAGGGTCGAACGGGGGCCGCCGACACTGAGGTTGGCCCCGGTGACGGCGAGCGTCGCCGAGATGATCCATTCCTGGTCGTGGCGGTCCACCTCCCCCATGGCGGCGATCTTGTCGCGGGCGGAGCGCAGGCTCGGGGCCGGCAGCACCCCGTCGAGGCGGGTACCCCGGGAGGTGCGCAGCGCGGTGTCGGCCGGGTGGTGGAAGAAGAGCGGCACGTCCCCGGACCACAGGTCGGCGATCTCGTCCTCGATCAGCCGCTGGCGGGCCGGGTCGTGCTCGGACTCCGCCCAGAGCACGGCGAGCACCGCGTCGCGGGTCAGGGCGTCGCGCAGCACGTCGGGGTGCGTGGACTCGTCCAGCAGGGTCGTGTAGAGGCGGGTCGAGCGGGCGATCAGGCGCCCGGGGCTGGTGGCCCAGCGGGCCAGCAGACCGCCGTCACCGGCGCCGCCCTCCTCGCCGTCGGCGTAGGCGCTGCCCAGGAGTTCGGCCCGGTGCTCGGCGATCGCGTCGTACCCGGCCCGGAACCCCTCCAGCAGCGCGGCCCGGTGGTCGGCGTGGCCGGCCGCCCGGCCCTGCGGCGCCGGCCGGTTCTGCCCGGCCGCGCTGGCCACCGGACCGCGCAGCAGCCGCATCCCGTCCGTCCCGGCGGCCTCCCAGCGCAGTCCGTCGCTGGGGTACGAGCCGCCGTCCCCGCCGCCCAGCGCCGAGATGTCCATGGCGCCGTTCTCGCCGATCAGCAGGCTCGGCAGCAGGCAGGTGCGGTACACCGAGGAGGCCAGGGCGTCCGCCGCCGGGTCGGAACCGCAGGTCACGGCCGCCGGGAGACCGGAGTGGAGCAGGGTCTCGGCGTCCACCAGCACCGGCTGGTCACCGCAGGCGATGACGTTCTCGTAGTGCATGTCCACGCCGTCGACCGCGTAGAGGAGGGCGAGCAGCGCGCCCTGGCGCCGGTAGAACCGGTCCAGTTCGGTGGGCGAGGCGCACCAGCCGTGCTCGATGAACTCCAGCCAGCCGTACCCGTCGCCGCGCACCGAGCGCGGGGTCCGCAGCCCCAGGCCCGCCACCTTGCCGTTGGCCCAGCCCACCGCCCGGTCCAGCAGGAGGTGCTGGTCCAGCGGCCGGGGCTTGTAGACGACGGTCGCCCCGTCGGCGAAGCCCAGCAGGGCCACGGACCGGTTGCCCTGGTGGACGTCACCCCGGCCGAGGTCCACCCGTACGAGGGCGCCCGGGTCGCAGCCGTGCAGCAGCCCCTCGACGATCGCCGCCCGGTCGGCGGTGAAACGGTCCAGCAGCTCCACCGTGGCCGAGGCCGCGAGACCGCAGGTCTGGCCCAGCATCCGTGCCAGCACCGGGTAGCGGGTGAACAGTTCGGCGAGGCCCTGCCGGGTGCCGAGCCGGGCCAGGAAGGCCGCGAACCGCTCCCGCGGGGTCTCCCCCGCCAGCAGGCCCTCCGTACGGGCCCGGTGGAGTTCCCGGACCAGGGTGCGGGCGGACTGCCTGATCAGCCGGTCGCCGAGCCGCTCCTCGAACGCGGTCCGCACGGCGCCGAGTTCGCCCTCGGCGAGGTCGATGCGAGCGGCGGCCTCCGCCCAGGCGGCTGCGACCAGAGGGCGCAGCGCGGGCAGGAACACCGCGGCGCCGTCCGCGTCCGCCGCCGCGGGGACCGGCGGGCCGGCCTGTGCGGGGGCCTCGGCCACCCTCTGCTCGATGTACCGGGCCCACTGCGGCTTGGCCGTACGGGCGGCCAGCCGGCCGGGGGCCTCCGCCGCGAGGGCGTACGCCACGTCCTCGCCGGCTCCCAGGCTCGCCAGCCGGGCCGCGAAGCCCTCCGTGTCCCCCAGGGACCACGAAGCCGGTCGGCTCTGGGGGGCGTCGGCCGGCGCGGGTACCGGGGTACCCGGGGCGGCGAGCCGCTCCCGCAGGTTCAGGGCCCGGGCCCACCAGGAGGGGGCCAGGCCGCCGACCTGGGTTTCTTCGGCGGTGGTGGCGGTGTCAGTCACAGGAGAAAACTCGCAGAGCGCGGGGCCGCGCACATGGGGGCCGATCCCCCATATTCCGCGGACCCGCCCCCATGGACCCCGCGGGCCCGTCGTACGGGGTGGTGCGGCGGCCGTCGGGCGGGCTGACGGCGCACCGGTTCCGGCAGGTCGCGGGCCGCCTCGAGGGCTGCCTGCGCAGGATCCGTGCCTGCGGAGGGGCACGTTCACGAAATGTGGGGGCCGGGGCCCGATGCCCCACCCGGCCGGTGCCCCGCAGCCTGTGTCCAGTGCCCCTTCCGCCCGTCCGGCTACCCCGGCCGGCGGATGATCATCGGAGGACCTGGTGGGAGTACCCGTCCCTGTCGACGTCGTCGCATTCGACCCCGTGCTGGAAGCCGGAACCAAGAGCACCCTGTCCGCCTGCCCGGAGGTGTGCCTGACGGCACCGGGCGGCGCACCGCGGGTCGTGGTCATGACCGTGGACCAGGTCGGCCGGCCGGAGCTCGACGTCCTGCGCACCGTCCGTGACGCCCCGGCCCGCCCCGATGTGGTGCTGGTGGCGGGCGAGTTGGCGCCCGACGGCGCCCTGCACGCCATAGCGGCCGGCGCCCGCGGGCTGCTGCGCCGCCGCGAGGCGGACGTCAACCGGCTCTCGCGCGCCGTACTGGCCGCCTCCCGCGGCGACTGCACGCTGCCGCCGGATCTGCTGGACCGGCTGCTGGAGCGCTCCGGCGCCGGCGGCCGGGCGGGCAGCGGGTCCGACGGGGGTACGGACCCGTGGGCGGCGGCGGGCCTGAGCGACCGGGAGCGCAGCGTGCTGCGCCTGGTCGCCGACGGCCACGAGACGAACGAGATAGCCAAGCAGCTCTGCTACTCACCGCGCACCGTGACGAGCGTCGTCCACGACATCACCCAGCGGTTCCGCCTGCGCAACCGCGCGCACGCGGTCGCCTACGCCCTCCGGGTGGGCCTGCTGTGAGCGCCGTCGCCGAACTCACGCGCGAGACCGCGCCCGTACGGGTCGCCGCGGCGCCGGACCGGCTGAGCCTGCTGCGCCAGGCCGGGGACGGCCGGATGCCGTACCCGGCCCTGGTCCGCCTGCTCGGCGCGGCCACGACCGCCGGCACGGCCATCGGCATCGCCGCCGCCGCCGGAGCAGCCACCGCGACCGCACCGGGGTCCCGGTCCGCGGCCCCGCCGGACGCCCCCCGGCTCACGGCCCGCCAGACCGCGGTGCTCACGCTGATGGCGGAGGGCCACGGCAACGCGGTGATCGCCCGCACCCTGTCCTGCTCGGAGCACACGGTCAAGAACGTGATCTACGAGCTGATGTCCCGCCTCCAGGCCCGCAACCGCGCCCACGCCGTGGCCTGCGCGGTCCGGCACAGCCTCATCTGACATGTTGGCCGTGAAGCCGCCCTTGCCCGAGTACCGCGGGTGTACGGTCAACGCTGAGACAGCCGACGGGGGTTGAGGATTTTGGCTGGTATCGGCGGCGAATTCCGCCACTGGGTGGAGCGGGCTGCGCTGGCGTTGATGGCCACGTCGGGTGTGGTGGTCCTGCTGGCCGATCTCTTCGGCTGGCTCGACGCACTGGCTCCGGGAGGCGCGCTCCCGAAGGTCACGCTGCTCATCCTGAGCACGGTCACGGTGTTCCTCCTGCTGGAGCTCGACCGCCTGAAGAAGCTCGACACCGTTCAGCAGAAGATGGACGCCCTGGGCCCCGACGTGACCCGGACGGTCACCACCCTGGAGACCGGCGTCGGGGCGAAGTTCACCGCTCTGGAGACCAGCGTCGGCACGCAGATCACGACCCTGACGGCGAACGTCGAGGCACACCTGTCCAAGCTGGACATCGACGCCATCGCCCAGCGCCTCAAGCGGCAGCACTACGGCGGCGTGGTCGGGGTGCACAGCCGCTTCCCCGAAGACGTGTTCACCGGGTTCCTCGAGCGCGCCGGGGAGGAGCTGGTCATCCTGCAGACCTGGATCCCCAACCTGCACCATCTCAGGGCCGCCTTGCGCAAGGCGCTCGTCGATCAGCAGGTCAGCGTACGCATCCTGCTCCTGCACCCCTCGTCGCCGGTGGCGGGGCTGCGCGACGAGGCGCTCCGAGCCGTGCGGGATCCCGCGCTCGCGGTCAACGTGAGGGCCAGCGTCGAATCCTGCCTCGCAGGACTCGCCCAGCTGAACGGGGAGATTCCCGCCGAGAGCCGGGCACGCCTCCAGGTGCGGCTCTACAACTCCCTGCCCTCCATCGCCGTGTTCAAGGTCGACCAGCATCTGCTGGTCAGCTCGTTCCTGCACGGCCAGCTCGCCATCGATTCCACGCAGATCGAGATCGACGGCGGCGACACCGTCATGGGCGAAGAGGTCCAGCAGGAGCTGCGCACGCTGTGGAGCATCGGCAAGGACGTAGACCTCCTCGACTGGCGCGCGTCGGTGGCAAGCATCAGCCTGTGATCCACGGAAAGGTACGGCCATGCACGATCTGGACGATCTGGACCGGTTCGAGGACGCTCTCATCGAGCGGTTCAAGGAGCATCCGGTCCTGGCGAACGTCACCGGGCTCCCGGACGAGGACTTCGCCGAGCTCCTGCTCCAGCGGCGCTTCGTCTCGCTCGCCTTCACCCCCTGCTACGACCTCGCGATCGACCTGCTGCGCGACGAGGCGGGGCTGCGGGTCGCCCGGGTCATCCTGCGCGAGGAGTATCCGGACGGCGGCGGCCGGACGCCCTCGCACCGGGAGGACATGACGCAGGACATGAGCCGGCTGGGGATCTCCCGCTCCGCCCTGGTGGCCTCGCGGCCCACGGCCGGGACGCGGCAGGCCGTCGAGGACACCCTGGAGCTGATCGCCGACGCGGGCGGCCATGCCAATGCCGACCTGCGGCTGCTGACGATCCTGAGGTTCTGGGGCGAGGTGCTGGTCTCCGTCGAGTACGGACAGCTGTGGGGGCGGATGGCCCCCCTGCTGACCGACGACGGCAGGAACCGCTCCCGCTTCTACCACCCGCACCACGTCCACGACGCGAAGACGCACTCCCTGGCGACGCTCTCCCTGCTGTCCGGCTCCCACTCCGACCGCCTGGCCACGCGGGTCACCGAACTCCTCGCCCAGGAGGAGTCGACCGACTGCTTCAGGGAGCTCGAGGAGCGCGCCCTGCGCCTCAAGACCGCCTTCTACGACCAGTTCCTGCCCGCCCTGGACCGCGTGGGGGTCTGATCGAGGACCCCCACGCGGCCGCCCCGGCTACCGCCCTGCACAGACCGGCCGGGTCGGCACGCGGACGGGCAGGGTCCGCCGCTCCTCGGCGGTGAACTCCCGGCCGCCGATGACCTTGCACAGTTCGCGCTGCCAGAGGGCGGGGTCGAGGCGCAGGGAGCCGCCGCTGCCCTTCGGGTTGATGTAGATCACCGTTTTGCCGTCCTCCGAGAGATCCATGAACTGGTATCCGCCCATGCCGCCGAAGCGGTCTTTGGCCTGGCCGAAGTCGTAGGAGCCCAGGTAGCCCTGGGCCCCGATCCGGAAGGTGCGGATGGTGCTGTTGGCGGCGACCACGTAGCGGCCCTCGCTGTCGACGAAGTTCGCGACGAACTGCACTTTGCCGGAGTCCCCGACGCTGGGCAGCGGTCCCAGCTCCCTGCGCAGCGGTTCCCTGCGCCACAGCTCGATCATCCCGCCGCTGCGCATCAGCGCGAAGTAGCGGCCACTGGGCTCGAACTGCACGCCGATCGTGTCCTCGGCGACCGGCACCGTCGCCACCGTGCGGCCCGTGGTGACGTCGGCGATGCGCACCAGCGGGTCGCCCGAGACGAACACGATCACCTGGTTCGCGGCGGGATAGGGGCTGACCCGCACATACGGCTCCTTGCCTGCGGCGCCGCCTGCGGGGAGGAGGTCCTTGGCATCGAAGTGCGCGAGTTCCCTGCCCGTTTCCGGGTCCCACTGCTGCACCTTCGTCCCCGCGTAGGTCACCAGCTTCCCGTCCCGGTGGAACGAGTAGCCGAACGCGTCGTCGGAGGGCGGCATCGCGGTGGAGATCCGGACCGTCTGCCGCAGGGTGGACACCTCGTGCAGGGAGACCGCATTCTTCGCGTCCCGGTCGGCGAAGAGCCTGCCGTCCCGACTCAGCGCGAGCCTGGTGTCTTCCGGATCGAAGTACGGTTGCGGCCGCGGCGCCTCGGCGAGCAGTCGTTCGTCGCCCACCGCCGTGGGCCACCGCTGCAGGGACGTACCGCCCTCCAGCACGCTGATCGTACTGCTGCCGTCGAGGGTGAGCCGCTGGCTGCTCACCGAGACGCTTGGCGGCGCGGGCCAGATCCGGGTGTGGGCGATCCACGGGGTGTCGTTGCCCATCGTGGCGAGGTACATCTTCCCCTCCCGGGCCACCAGGTGCAGGGAGGTGGAACTGGTCCCGTCGCGGGCCGTCGCGCGGGCGATCTCCTTCTGCTCGTCCAGGTCGACGAGGGTCAGGCCGCTGCCGTCCTTGAGGGCGACCCTGCGCCCGGTCTCGTCGGCGACCCCGTCGGGGCACAGGTTCTTCGAGAGGTACTGGCCGCCCTCCTGGGCGCCGTCGGAGAGCCGGAGCCGGCTGAAGACGGAGCCGTCAGCCTGCTTCCGACAGACGATGATCTTGGTCCGGTCGCCGGAGGGCACGAACTCGTAGGCCTCGCCCACCACCTCGCGGGGCGGGCCGCCGGCCGGGTCGAGGGCTACGAGGCGATGCCCCTGGTCGATGTCCTCGCCACGCCAGAGTCCCGCCAGCAGGGTCCGGTTGTCCGGCGCGAACCACAGGCTGCCGTTCGGCCGGCCGGGCAGCGCCACCGATCCGCCCTGCGCGCCCGTGCCCAGGTCCCACCAGACCAGGCTCTTCTCCGTCGTCACGGCGACCCGGCGGCCGTCGGCCGACATCGCCATCCCCCGCCCGGGGTCGCCGAATTGCTGCGCCCCCGCCACCTTGGGCAGCCGGTGCACCGGACCGATGACCCGGTCCCCGTCGGCGTGCACCTCGAACCAGCCGCCGCTTCCGTCGTCGGCGACGAACGCGGCCCGGCTGCCGTCCGGCGAGACCAGCGCGGTGACCACCTGCTTCACGTCGAGCAGTTCGCTGCGCACCGTACCCGAGACGGCGTGCACGATGACCAGGGCGCGGCCCGCGGTCGACCGCGCGAACACCACCTCGCCGTCCCGGCTGGTGTCGAACTGCGCGATCGGCCCCGACGGTCCGGACAGCACGCGGTCCGCCTGCGCATACGTCAGGTACTGGCGCAGCAGCTGGTTGCGCGCCTCCTCCGTCGGCGCCGTGTCGTACGCCGCGATCGCCAGCATGACGCCCCGGACCGGGTCGTTGACCGCCTCGTCCTGCGCGACCTGCGCCAGGGCGCGGGAACCGGCCAGCGCGTCGCGTTTGCGGCTCTGGTCGCTGGCGTACGCGAACATCCCGGCGAAGACCAGGGCCAGCACCAGGACGATCACGCCGCCGGAGAAGAAGGCCCGGCGTCTGCGGGTACGGGCGCGGTGGTGGGTGCGGCCCCGGGCCAGGTAGTCGCGCTCCGTACCGGTCAGTTCGGCGCCGCGCGCCTCCAGCCACTGCCGGGCGCCCGCCAGTGCGGAGGCGGACGGCAGGAGCTCGGGGGCACGGCCGCCGGACTCCCAGCGGTCCATGTCGTGCCGCAGGGACTCCCGCCAGCCGAGGAAGGACCGGTCCGCCGCCGCCCACCCCGCCAGCCTCGCCCAGCCTGTGATCAGTGCCTCGTGGGCGAGTTCGACGGTCTCGGTGCCCTCGGCATCGGTGCCGGCGACCAGCAGCCGGGTGGCGGCGAGGTCCTGGGCGATCCGCGCTTCGTCGTCGCCCAGCTCCCGGCGCGCCGCGGTGCGGCGGGTCGCGGCCGCCGAGCCGATCGGTACCCGGATGAGCCGGGTGAACAGCGTCCGGGCCGCCGCGGCGTCCGCATCCGGTACGTACTCGGCCCACATCTCCTCGGCGTAGGCGGAGAGCGCGCCGGTGACGCCGCCGAGGGCCCCGTACGCCCGGTGGGTCAGCAGCCCGCCGCTCTGGCGCTGCCACAGCTGGTCGAGGGTGAAACCGAGCAGGGGCAGGGCCCCGTGCCCGGTGCCGGTGTCGGCCAGGATGCGGTCGGCGAGGTCCGACTCGTACCGGACGCCGGGGACGGCGGCAACGGGAGCGGTCACGGCTTCGTGGAGCTGCAGGTGGCCGAGCGGGCCCAGGTAGCGGATGCCGTTCCGGAGCACCTCCCCCAGGCTCGCGTGGTCGAGTGCGGCCTCCAGGAAGTCCGCGCGCAGGGTGGTCAGCACGCGGACGTCCGACGGCAGCGCGTCGTGGTAGAGCACGGCGGCCAGCTGGTCCACGCCCGCCGCGCCGCGTGCGAGCAGTTCCTCGAACTGGTCGACCACGACGAGCAGCCGTCGGCCGGGCCGCCCGGCCGTCAGCCCGGCCGCGATGTCGGCCAGGCCGCCCTCGGCCAGCACCCCGGCCACGGCGGGCAGCCGGGTGAGGCGCTCGGTCTCGGACAGACCGGGCTCCAGCAGGGGCAGCAGCACGGCGGCGAAGGCCGTCAGCGGGGTGCTGCCGGACCCGGGGCGCAGGACGACCACCGCGTCGCCGGCCGCCCGGCGTCGCGGCACTACCCCGGCCAGGGCCAGTGAGGACTTGCCCGAGCCGGAGGGCCCGACGACGGTGACCCACCGCCGGACGGTGAGTTCCGCGGCCAGGTCCCGGCTCTCGGGCCCCCTGCCGTGGAAGACGGCGGCGTCGGACTCCTGGAAGGCGGCGAGGCTGCGGAACGGTGAGGGCGGCAGGGCCAGCTCGCTCAGTCCGGGCCAGGCGGCCAGCAGACCGGTCGTGGGGATCAGATAGCTCACCTGGGGCTCTCCGGCCTCGGCCTGCACCATCATGCCGATCACGCCCCCGAGCCGGTCGTCCCACACCGGGCTGCCGCTGAATCCCCGGGTGACCCGGTAGCCCTCCTTGGACGCGGGATCGGCCTGGATCCATCCGGTGGCCTGTCCTTCCCGCAGGACGGCGGAATGCCACACCCCGCCCGGGCGGCCCGCCGGGAAGCCGAAGGCCCGTACCGGGTCGTCCCACAGGTCCTCGTGCTGGGTCTCGACCAGCCTGACGGGCCGGCCCCCGGGCAGCGGTGCGCTCAGCCGCAGCACTGCCATGTCGCCGGCGCCGGACTGCTGCGGCGGCACCCAGTTCGCGACGCTCGCCGTCACGCCGCCCGTACCGCCGCGCTGCCCGCCGGGGAGCAGCGGCAGGTCGACGTGGAGGCGGGCCGAGGCGGGCGGCTCGGCGCCGTGCGGCGTGCCGAGCGCGGCCGAGACCACATGAGCGCAGGTGAGGGCGAGTCCGGGAGAGACCAGGAAGCCCAGGCCGACGGGCTCGCCCCGGGCGTCGCGGATCCGCAGCAGGGCCGCATCGAGGGCTTTGGGCCCGGGCCTCTCCCCTGCTAACGGCGCTGCGTCGCTCACGGCGCGGACTCCCCGGGCTCCGCTGCAGGCGCTGCAGGCGCTGCAGGCGAGGGAGCCGGCGGGGGCGGCGGCGGAGCGGTGGCCGCGCCCGGGCCGTCGTCCGGAGGCCTGTTCCAGGTGAGCGAGACGGTGAAGTGGGCCTGCGCCGCGGTGCTGCTGATCATCACATCGGCCTCGGCGGACAGGGAGAGCCCGAACTCGACGCCGATCTCGTCGGGCGCGTGGGCCATACCGCGAAAGCTGTCCACGAAGTTCTGCGCGATCGGCCTGACCCCGGCCAGCATCTCGCCCAGCGAGCGGGTGGCGCGCGCCACCACCTGGCCCGGGCGGGAGACCGTGACGAGCCCGTCCGCGGCCTGTTCGATCTCTACCTTCACCACGTCCGTGCGTACAGCGCCCCCGGCGCCGTCCACGACGGACACGGGTAACTCCACGAGGTACGCCATGTCTCCCCCTCCGGGGCACCCGGCCCCGCCGCCACGCGCCTTCGCCCACCCGCCGCATCTGACAGGTGCACGTCTGACAGGTGATCAGAAAGTACCGCCCCTCCCGGTGCCGCGCAGGGTTTTCCACCGGATCACCACCACCGGAAGCCGTCGCCCCGCCGGGCAGCAGCTCGGCGGGGCGACGTCATGCGAAGAGGGCGGGGCGCAGGCCGGGAGCGGCCCATGGCGGGGCCGGCCCCGGCGCCGGTTCGTCAGCCCCCGTCGGGGGTCAGCCGCAGCGAGATGGAGTTGATGCAGTAGCGCTGGTCGGTGGGCGTGGGGTAGCCCTCGCCCTCGAAGACGTGGCCCAGGTGGGAGCCGCACTTCGCGCAGAGCACCTCGGTGCGGACCATCCCGTGCGAGACGTCCGCCTTCAGCTCGACGGCGTCGGAGTCCTTCGGGTCGAAGAAGGACGGCCAGCCGCAGTGCGACTCGAACTTCTCGGTGGAGCGGAAGAGCTCGGCACCGCAGGCACGGCAGGAGTAGACGCCGGCCGTCTTGGTGTCGGTGTACTCACCGCGGAACGCCGGCTCGGTGCCGGCCAGGCGCAGCACCTGGTACTCGGACGGCGTCAGCTCCGCCTGCCACTGCTCGTCCGTCTTCTCGACCTCGTACGACATGACTCTCCCGATCCCTCGTCACTCAGTCCGTCAGCCGGGCGAGGATCGCCGGACCCAGGTCCGTGACGTCGCCCGCGCCCATGGTGAGAACGAGATCACCGGGCTTGGCCATTCCCGCGATGACGTCGGCGACGGCGGCCTTGTCGTGCTCGGCGGTGACGTCGGCGCCCGCGGTACGGGCCGCCGCGATGATGATCTCGCTGGTGATGCCGGGGATCGGGTCCTCGCGGGCCGGGTAGATGTCCAGGACCACGGCGGAGTCGGCGAGGGAGAGGGCCTGGCCCATCTCCTTGCCCAGCTCCTGGGTGCGGGAGAACAGGTGCGGCTGGAAGACGACCAGGATCCGGGAGTCCCCGGCCGCGCCCCGGATGGCCTCCAGGTCGGCGGTCATCTCGGTCGGGTGGTGCGCGTAGGAGTCGATGACCTGCACGCCCGCGGCCTCGCCCTTGAGCTGGAGGCGGCGCTTGACGCCGGTGTACTTGCCGAGGGCGGAGGCCAGGTTGTGCGCCGGGATGCCGAGGGCGACACCGGCGGCGAGGGCCGCGACGGCGTTGTGCGCGTAGTGGCGGCCGGGCACGGAGACGGTGAAGGTGAGCATCCGGCCGTCGATGACCACGGTGACCTCGCTGGTCAGACCACGCGGGGTGATCTTCGTGATCCGGACGTCGGCGCCCTCCTCCTCGCCGTACGTGACGACGTTCAGGCCCTCGGTGCCACGGACCCGGCCGGCGATCTCGGCGGCGCCCGCCTGGCCGTGGGCGACGACCAGGGTGCCACCGGGCACGATCTTGCCGACGAAGGTCTCGAAGGACTCGTAGATCTCGTCCATCGACGCGTAGTTCGCGTGGTGGTCGAGCTCCGCGTTGAGGATGATCGCCACCTGCGGGGTGTACTTGTGGAAGCTGCGGTCGCTTTCGTCCGCCTCGGCCACGAAGATGTCGCCCCCGCCGTGGTGGGCGTTGGAGCCGGGGGCGTCCAGGTCCCCGCCGATGGCGTACGAGGGGTCCAGGCCCAGGGCCGACAGGGACACCGCCAGCATCGAGGTGGTGGTGGTCTTGCCGTGCGTACCGGCGACCGCGATCGGCCGCAGGCCGTCCATCAGGGCGGCCAGGGCGTCGGAGCGGTGCACGACGGGGATGCCGAGCTCGGCGGCGCGGGCCAGCTCCGGGTTGTCGGCGCGGATGGCGCTCGAGACGACGACACAGGTGGCGTCGTCGGCGAGGTGGCCGGCCGCGTGCCCGATGTGGACGGTGGCGCCGTGGGCGCGCAGCGCCCCGGCCGTCTCCGAGTCCTTGGCGTCGCTGCCGGCGACCTGCGCGCCGCGCTGGGCGAGGATCTTCGCGATGCCGGACATCCCGGCGCCGCCGATGCCGATGAAGTGCGGGCGTTCCATGGCGTTCGGCAGGCCGGGCGGCGTCATACGGGATCTCCCCAAAGTGCGGGTCGGTACGTCGGGGGTCTCGGCGGTGCGGACCGTCCCGGCGCGTGTGTCGGACGCCAGCCTATTCGTTGTGGGCGAAGAGCTTGAGCACCGGAACCCCGACCTTGTGGCGCGCGCGGGAGGCCCAGTCCCGGTGGAAGAACTCCTCGACGAAGTGCGGAGCGGTCAGGACGATCACCTCGTCGGCGTTCGACTCCTCCACGACGCTCTTCAGCTTGTCGAGCGGATGGTCCTCGATGATCTGCCCGCTGGCCTTGGCGCCCTTCTTGCGCAGGGCCTCCAGGGAGAAAGCGAGGGCCTGCTCGGCCGGGCCGCGGGCGGCGTGGCCCTCGGGTACGTCGGCCTCATGGAGCGCCTCCGGGAGCTCACCGAGCGCCACGTCGTCGATGGCGCGCAGCAGCCGGTCCTGGTCGCCCCTGGGCTGCATGAGGACAAGGAAGGAGACCGGGTCGTCCCCGTGCAGGCTGGTGACGAAGTCCACGTCGACGCTGGTCAGCGGCTGCTCGATCATCAATACGCTCGTGAACACGGACGCCCTCTCCTTCATGGGCCAGGGCCGGTCGGCCGGCCCCTGCGGAAACCATCCTGCCCCGCTCTCGCACGGGGCCTTGCGGGGAATGTCTGCCCAGGTATGTGCCCACCGGAAGCTAAGCGGAACAAGAAATTCCGCCCCTTGCTCAGATCCGACGGTAGCTCGTGAACAGGAACCCGGCCTCCTCCAGTACGGAGGCGGGCGCCAGCCGGTGCGGCACGGCGACCGAGGGCCCACCCGAGATGCGCTGGGCGCCGCCCGCCGCCAGCATCGGCGAGATCGTCAGGCACAGCTCGTCCAGCGCGTCGGCGGCCACGAACTGCCCCAGCAGCCGGGGGCCGCCCTCGGTGAGCTGGCGGCGCAGCCCCCGGTCCGCGAGCTCCCGCACCACCCGGGCCGGATCCGCGCCGGCCCCGCTGCCGGCCACCACGACCTCGGCCCCGGCCTTGACGGCCGCGGCCACCCGGTCGGCGGGCGCGGCCGCCCCGGTCACCACGAGGGTGGGCACCAGGGGAGAGGTGAAGAGGGGAAGAGAGAAGTCCAGGTCGAGGCTGGCCGTGACCACCGCGATGGCGGCCGCGGGCCCCTGTCCGGCGGCCGCGCGCCGGGCCGCGAAGGCCTCCCGGGCCCGGGCCGGGCGGTAACCCTCCTGGCGAACCGTTTCGGCTCCGACGACCACCACATCGGCCAGCGCCCGCAGGGTGCCGAAGATCCGCATGTCGGTCTCGCCGGAGATCGGCTGCGAGCGCCCGTCGTGCTGGGCCGCGCCGTCCAGGGTGGAGACCATGTTGGCCCGCAGCCAGTGGCCCTCCGGGCCGAGCTCCGGGTACGCGTACGCATCCGCCAGCTCGTCCAGCGACCACTCGCGGTCACCGCGGTCCGCGCTGGCCGCGCGGGCCGGTGTCTGATCGGCTGGTGTCTGATCGGTCACAGGGAACAGGCGTCGCATCGGTGCAGTGTGCCACGCCCCGTAGAGTTAAGAGCTGTGTCAACATCACTCTCCACCTCCGGATCCACCTACGGGCGACCCCCGATAGCCGGCCCGGCCGACGTCGGCCCGCAGGCCCTGTGCGCCCGCGAGCCGCGGGTGCCCGCCGAACGGCTGGTGGCCGAGATGGTGCCGCCGCCCCGCTTCGACTCGGTGCGCTTCGACACGTACAACCCGGACCCCGGACAGCCGAGCCAGTCCGAGGCCGTCACCGTGCTCAGCGGCTTCGCCGCCGGGCTGGGCGGAGCCCACGCGAGCGGCGGCGGCAAGCGCCGCTGGTTCGCGAAGAAGGCCCCGGCCGCGACCGCCCCGCGCGGGGTCTACCTGGACGGCGGCTACGGCGTCGGCAAGACCCACCTGCTGGCCTCCCTCTGGCACGCCACCCCGGCCGAGCCCGCACTGAAGGCCTTCGGCACCTTCGTGGAGCTGACCAACCTGGTGGGCGCGCTCGGCTTCCAGCAGACCGTCCAGACCCTGGGCGGCCACCGCCTCCTGTGCATCGACGAGTTCGAGCTGGACGACCCGGGTGACACCGTTCTCGTCTCCTCGCTGCTCAGCCGTCTCGTCGAGCAGGGCGTGGCACTCGCCGCCACCTCCAACACCCTGCCCGGCAAGCTCGGCGAGGGCCGGTTCGCCGCCGCGGACTTCCTGCGGGAGATCCAGGGACTCTCGGCACACTTCCGCCCCCTGCGCATCGACGGCCAGGACTACCGCCACCGCGGCCTGCCGGAGGCGCCGGCGCCGTTCTCGGACGAGCAGGTCACCAAGGCCGCGTACGCGACCGAGGGCGCGAGCCTGGACGACTTCCCGGGCCTCCTCGAACACCTGGCCCGGGTCCACCCCAGCCGGTACGGCGCCCTCACGGACGGCATATCGGCGGTCTGCCTGACCGACGTCGGCCCGGTCCCGGACCAATCGACGGCCCTGCGCCTCGTGGTCCTGGCGGACCGGTTGTACGACCGCGAGATACCGGTCCTGGCATCGGGCGCCCCCTTCGACAAGCTCTTCAGTGAAGAAATGCTGAACGGCGGCTACCGCAAGAAGTACTTCCGGGCCATCTCGAGGCTCACCGCACTGGCACGCGACGCGAAACCCCTGGTGTCCCAGTAGGTTTGGAGGCGCCGGCCGTTCCCCTTGGGCGACGGTCCGGCCGTTCCCAATTCCTCCGAAGGGATCCACCATGGCCACCACGCGTACCGCGCACACCAACTGGGAAGGCAACCTGCTCAAGGGCGCCGGTGTCGTCACCCTCGACTCCTCGGGTCGGGGCTCGTTCGACGTCTCCTGGCCCTCGCGCGCCGAGGCCGCGAACGGCAAGACCAGCCCGGAAGAGCTGATCGCCGCCGCGCACTCCAGCTGCTACTCGATGGCGCTCTCGCACAGCCTGGACGGTGCCGGCACCCCGCCCACCCGGGTGGAGACCAAGGCCGATGTGACCTTCCAGCCGGGTGAGGGCATCACCGGCATCCACCTGACGGTGCGCGCCGAGGTCCCGGGCCTGGACGCGGAGGGCTTCGCCGCGGCCGCGGAGGACGCGAAGAAGAACTGCCCGGTCAGCCAGGCCCTGACGGGTACGACGATCACCCTGAGCGCAGAGCTCATCTGACGCCGGCCCCGGCGGGGCGCCGTTCCCGCCCCGCCGGCGTGTGAGGCGCGGAGGTTCGGGGGCCGGCTCCCGACAGCGGCGCCGCGGCCCGGCCCGGCGCGTCCGGTCGCGGGGCGCGGGGCCGCGTGGTACCACGGCCCCGTCACCCCCTCGCCCCGGGAGCCGCCGATGTCCGTCACCCGCCGTACCCTGCTCGCCGCCGGCACCGGCATCGGTATCGGTATCGCCTTCACCGGATCCCTCGGCGCCCTCTTCGCCGGGAGTTCCCGGGCCACCCCGCCCCGGCAGGGGTACGGGCCGCTGCTCCCGGACCCGCACAAGCTGCTCGATCTCCCCGCCGGGTTCCGCTACCGGGTGATCTCCCGCGCCGGCGACCCCCTCCGCTCCGGCGAGGGCACCGTACCGGCCAACTGCGACGGCATGGCCGCCTTCGACGCGGGCTCCGGCCGCGTCCGCCTCGTCCGCAACCACGAGAACCGCACCACCGCAGCCCTCCGCGTCCCCGCCGTCGACGGCCTCACGTACGACCCCCACGCGCTCGGCGGCTGCACCCTCCTCGACCTCGACCCGAGCGGCAGCGTCACCGCCGAGCGCGTCGCCCTCGCCGGCACCGCCGTCAACTGCGCGGGGGGCCGCACCCCCTGGAACACCTGGCTCAGCTGCGAGGAGACCGAGGACCGGGCCGGGACCTCCGGGTACACCGAGGACCACGGCTACGTCTTCGAGGTCGACCCCGCCGACCCGCACCGCTCCGGCGCCGTCCCGCTCACCGCGATGGGCCGCTTCGCGCACGAGGCCGTCGCCGTGGACCCGCACCGCGGGACCGTCTACGAGACCGAGGACGCCTTCATCGAGCCCTTCGGGCTCTTCTACCGGTTCCTGCCCGCGCAGCCCCTCCGCGGCCCCGGCTCCCTCCGCGCCGGCGGCGCCCTCCACGCCATGCGCGTCCCCGGCGTCCCGGACCTCTCCGTCGTGAAGGAGCCCGGCGCCGAGTTCCCCGTCGAGTGGGTCCCCGTACCGGACCCGTCCGCGGCCGGCACCCCGATCCGGTTCCAGGACTTCGGGCCGGGCGGTATCACCCACGCGCAGAAGCTGGAGGGCTGCTACTGGGGTGACGGCGGCGTCCACTTCGTCTCCAGCTACGCCCGCACCCTCGAGGGCGCGGCCGCCGACCACCACGGCCAGGTGTGGTTCCACGACCCGCGGCGCGCCACGATCCGCCTGGACGTGCTGTTCGGCCCGGCCGCCGACATCCAGCTGCCCGGGGACTCCCCCGACAACATCTGCCTGGCCCCGGACGGCGGCCTGATGGTGTGCGAGGACGGCGGCGGGGCGCAGTACGTCTTCGGCGTCACCCCGGCCGGCGAGGTCTACCCGATGGCCCGCAACGCCGACGACATCGGCCGGCCCGGGGCCCCGGAGTGGGGGGAGTTCGCCGGGGTCACCTTCTCCCCGGACGGACGGACGATGTACGTCAACGCCTACACGCCGGGGACCACCTTCGCCGTGACGGGCCCCTGGCGCTGAACGGCCGTGCCCTCGCGACCCCGTCCGATGTGGTGGAGGATCGGAGGGAATCGACCGGATCGGCGTAGGTGGCGGTGGCGGTGGCGGTGGCCAAGAAGACCAAGAAGAAGGACGAGAACGACAAGGACGGGAAGCGCGGCAAGGCCCCGAAGCGGGCCGGGCGGGCCGAGCCCCCCGCCCCGGACGCCCCGCTGCGTCCGCTGCTCCGCGTCCCCGCCGGCGAGCGCATCGACCTCGGCGCCTTCGATCCCGCCGCGACCCCCGGCGGCCCCGCCGGCAAGACCGCGGGCCTGGCCGCCACCGCGCAGCTGGCCGGGCCGCTCGCCTCGCTCCAGGAACGGCTGTACGCGGCCAGCACCGCCGGCGACCGCCGCCGCGTCCTGCTCGTCCTCCAGGGCACGGACACCAGCGGCAAGGGCGGCACGGTCAAACACGTGATCGGCCTGTTCAACCCCTCGGGCTGCCGTATCAGGGCCTTCAAGGCGCCCACCCCCGAGGAGCGGAGCCACCCCTTCCTCTGGCGCATCGAGCAGGCCCTCCCCCAGCCGGGCGAGATCGGCATCTTCGACCGCTCGCACTACGAGGACGTCCTCATCGCCCGGGTCCGCGAGCTGGTGTCGCGCAGCGAGCTGAACCGCCGCTACGCGCAGATCAACCGGTTCGAGGAATCCCTCGCGGCGGACGGCGTGACCATCGTGAAGGTGCTCCTCCACATCGGCTACGAGGAGCAGCGCAAGCGGCTGCTCGAGCGGCTCGACAACCCCGGCAAGCACTGGAAGTTCAGCCCGGCCGACATCGACGAGCGCGGACTGTGGCCCGCGTACCGGCACGCGTACGAGCTGGCCCTGGAACGCTGCTCCAGCGACGCCGCGCCCTGGTACGTCGTCCCCGCGGACCGCAAGTGGTACCGCAACTGGGCGGTCAGCAAGCTGTTGCTGGAGCACCTGGAGGAGTTGGGTCCGCGCTATCCCGAGGCCGGCTTCGACGTCGAGGCGTGCCGCGCCCGGCTGCTCGAAACCTGAAGGGGCGTGGCGGGCGGGCGATTCACGGGCCCGCCCCCGCGCCGCTGCGATCTGCTTTGCAGATGGTCATATATTTTGCCTGCGTGACCCTTTCTGTGCGCAATGTGGCGGTCGCGGCCGCCCTCAGTGCCGCTCTCTGCACCGCCCTCACCGGCTGCGGAGGCGGCAGCGGCACCTCCGGCTCCGGTGCCGGTTCCGGCAGCCAGGCCCGTATGGGCAGCCCCGGGGCCTCCGCGCCGCCGGCCTCCCCCGCCTCCCCCGCCTCGCCGCAGGCAGCCGGCTCCTCCCCCGCCGCCACCGCGCCGCCCGCCAAGGCCCCGACCCTGGCGCCCGGCCCGAACGGCCTGACCCCCGTCTTCGAGCGGGCGAAGCAGCAGACCGACAAGACCGTCGCGCTGACCTTCGACGCCGACATGACCTCCGACCAGGGGAAGCGGGCCGCGGACGGGGAGCATTTCGACAACCCGCAGCTGATCGCCACCCTCCGCAAACTGCAGGTGCCCTCGACGATCTTCATGACCGGCCGCTGGGCCGAGGAGTACCCGGACCAGGCCAAGTCGATCGGCACCGACCCGAACTTCGAGATCGCGAACCACTCGTACAGCCACCACGCCTTCACGTCGCCCTGCTACGGGCTCCCCACGCTCGACGCCGCCGCCGCGCGGGCCGATGTGGACCGGGCCTTCGCCGCCTTCCGCACGGCCGGCGCGGTCAACACCGTCCCGTACTTCCGCTTCCCGGGCGGCTGCTACGACGACCAGGCGCTGCGCGCCGTGTCCACGGCCAAGGTCACGGCCGTCCAGTGGGACGTGGTCAGCGGGGACGCCTTCGCCAAGGACCCCGACGCGGTGGCCGAGCAGGTCCTCGCCGGGGTGAAGCCCGGCTCGGTGGTGGTCATGCACTGCACGCGCAGCGCCGCCCCCGTCACCGAGGAGGCCATCCGTAAGATCGTCCCGGAGCTGCGCAAGCGCGGCTACCGCTTCGTGAAGGTGTCCGAGCTCATCGGGAAGTAGGCCGCGCCCAAGGGCCGTCCCCTAATCCCCGGCGGGCGCACGACGCCGGCTGCGGCACCTCGCGCCGATCCACCGGGGATTGCGGGACAGCCTTAGCCGGAGCAGGCGGTGCGCTGCGCGTCCTGCCACTCGCACACCGGACACAGCACCACGCCCGGCGTCGCGACCCCGTATTCGGTGGGCTTGCCGCACTCCAGGCAGTCGGCGTACGGCGGCCCGGCCACCCGCCCGGCCACCCGTCCGGCCGGCGCCGCCGGGGCGGGGCAGTACGACTCGGCCTCGGCCTGCAGGTCCATTTCGTCCATGCCCACGAGCGTACTCAGCCCCGGCGCGCGCTGACGAGGCAGGCCACCGCACCCGCCCCGCAGGCCAGCACCAGCGACCCCGCGAAGGCCGCCAGCGGCAGCGTCACGGCCTCCACCCGGGAACCCTCCACCAGCGCGGTCACCGCGCTGCGCGCCGGGGAGCCGGCGATGCCCCACGCCAGCAGCGAGCCCAGGCCGCCCGCGAGGACCGCGAGCCCCGTCGACCGCAGCAGCGGCCGGCTGCACAACGCCCCCACGGCCGCCCCGGTCAGCGCGCACGCGAGGACCGCCAGTACCCCGGCCAGGGCGGCGTCCTCCGGTTCCACCCTGCGCCCGGGGTTGCCGATCAGCAGCACCGCCACCGTGCCCCCGGCCCCGGCGAGCAGCGCGACGAGCAGGGCCGCCGCGTGCACCCGTACGGGACCGGCCGCGGCGGCCGCGCAGTCGCGGGCGGCGGCGGGCTCGTTGGTCACACAGAGCCGGACCGGCCAGGCCGTGATCGGTACCAGTCCGGCGGCCGCGAAGCCCAGCGAGTCCAGCAGCGGATCGCCCGGCCGCACCCCCGCGGCCAGGAAGGCGGCGTACAGCAGCAGCGGGCCGATCCAGCGCTGGGAGCGCAGCAGCAGCACTGCTAACGCAGCAGGCCGGTCACGGCAGTTCCTCCACGGCTCTGATGTGCCAGGGCGCGGGCGCGGTGAGCAGCTCGCGCAGCACGGCGTCGGACCGGGCGGCGGGCACCGTCAGCAGCAGGCCCCCGCCGGGCGCGGGCGCGGCGGCCAGGCCCGCGGGCGGCTCGGCGCCGGGCGGCCCGGCCGCCTCGATCCGTACGTACGGCCCTGCGTCGGCAGGCTCCCGCACGGGGATCAGCGCGGCCCCCTCGACGCGGTGGTGCGCATCGGCCGATCCGGCGAGCCGCGCCGGTTCGTGGTCGACGAAGACCACGGTGCCCCAGGCGGCGGTCCGCTCGGCGACGGCCCGGTCCAGCTCGGCACGCGCGGCGGTGTCGAGCCCGGTCCAGGCTTCGTCCAGGACGAGCAGCCCGGGCTCGGCGAGCAGGGCTTGGGCGACGGCCACCTTCCGGCTGCTGCCCTCGGAGAGTTCGGCCAGCGGGGTGCGCGCGTACCCGGCCGCGCCGAACCGCTCCAGCCACTCGGCGGTCCGGTCCGCCGCCTCGGCGCGTGCCAGCCCGTGCACCCGGCCCATGTGGGTCAGGTAGGCCGTCGCGGTGAGCGGCAGCGCCGCCGGGAAGCGCTCGGGCACGTAGGACGTCCGGCGCGGGCGCCCGGTGATCCGCCCCTCGGACGGGGTGTCGATCCCCGCGACGATCCGCAGCAGGGTGGACTTGCCGCCGCCGTTGCGGCCTTCGACGCGGACGAGCGCACCGGGCGGCAGGTCCAAGTCGACCCCGCGCAGCACCCAGGGCCGCCGCACTCCGTAGCGGCGGCCCACGCGGTCGAGTTTCAGTGGGCCGCCGTCGTCTCGGTCACCTCGCTGGGGCGGACGATGACGAAGCCCTCGCCGCGCAGCATCAGCTGGACGGCCTCGCCGGAGCCGCCGCGGATCATCGAGCCGACCGACTGGGAACGGTGCAGGCCCGTCTCCAGCTGGGCGCTCCAGCCGACCACCGCGTCGGTGTCCACGTACACGGGGTTCTGCGCCGTGACCGGGATGATGATCGGGTGGCCGTCACAGACCACGGCGAGCTTGCCGGTACCGGTGAAGAGGCTGTTGAAGAGGCCGCCGCCGGTCATGCCGGCGCCCTTCACCATCTTTATCTCGTACGAGAGCGTGGGGTCGAAGCAGAGCACGTTGCGGCCGTTGATGGTCAGCGAGTCGCCGGGTTCGAAGTCGATGACGAAGCACTGGCCGCCCTGGTGCGCGAACCAGGCCTCGCCCTGCCCGCGTACGGACATCAGCGCGAGGCCCTCGCCGGTGACGGCGCGCTTGAGCATGCCGCCTATGCCCTGGCCCTTGCGCTCGAACTGGAGGTTCCCCCGGAAGGCGACCATCGAGCCCTGACGGGCCAGCATTTCACCGTTGACGGTGTACTTCACGGACTTGGCGTTCTGCAGGGTCATGCCCGGAGCAGCGGCGGGCTGGGCCAGGTTCTCGGACGCAAAAAGATCGCTCTTCATGACCCCGATCCTCACCCGGCCCAGGACCCCGCGGCATCATCCTCAGGTTGGAGGCTGGCATCCTTGGCGGGATGAGCAGCCAGCACCAGAACCACACTTCGGACGTACCCGCAGTCGGGGCGGACAGCCCGTTCCGGCAGGAGCACGTCGTCCGCGACGAGGCACCGCAGTTCGTCCTGCCCCTGGTGGTGCGGATCGAGAAGGCCGAGCCGCCCGCCCGGACGGACGCGCTGGAGACGGCGGCCCGGGCGGTGCTGGTCCTGCTGACGGACGAGCGGGCGCACGGCGAGGGCGAGTGGGCCGAGGCGGTCCGGGACTGGCAGGACGCGCGGATCCGGAAGGTGGTGCGGCGGGCGCGCGGTGCCGAGTGGCGCAAGGCCGGCACCCTGCCCGGCGTCACGGTGCACGGTGACATGTCGGAGGTACGGGTATTCCCGCCCGTGCCGTTGGACGGCTGGCCCAAGGAGCTCGCGAAGCTCCAGGTCTCGGGAACCGACCTGGACGACCCGGAGCCGGTCGCTCCGGCCGCCCCGGGGATTCCGGTGCTGTGGCTCAACCCGGACCTGGAGATGTCCGCCGGCAAGGCGATGGCCCAGGCCGGGCACGCGGCGCAGCTGGCGTGGTGGGAGCTGACCGCCCCCGAGCGCACCGCCTGGCAGGACTCCGGTTTCCGGCTGGCCGTACGGACGGCAGCGCGCGAGCGGTGGGCGGAGCTGAGCGGGAGCGGGCTGCCGGTGGTCCGGGATGCCGGATTCACGGAGATCGCACCCGGTTCGGCGACGGTGGTCGCGGACCATCCGGCGCTGCGGGCGCGGCTCGCCGGCGGAGTTTCGCGCTGACCCGGAACCTCAAATGTTGCTCTGAACGTCCCTTGGTGCGGTTGGCCTGACTCCGTCGGGGCGATGACATCGGCACACGACCGATGAGGGGGGGCGAGGGGACATGAAGACCATGGCGCACCTGGGGGTGGGCATCGGATGGCGGCCGGAGATCGCTGACGCGGTGGAGCGGCTGCCGGGGCTGGACTGGGTCGAGGTGGTGGCCGAGAACATCTGCCCCGGCCACCTGCCAGCGTCACTGCTGCGGCTGCGCGAGCGCGGCGTGCGCGTCGTACCGCACGGGGTCTCGCTGGGGATCGGCGGCGCCGAGCGGCCCGACGCGCAGAAGCTGGCCGCGCTCGGGGAGCGGGCGGTGGCGCTGGGGGCGCCGCTGGTCACCGAGCACATCGCGTTCGTACGGACGGCCTCGCCGGCGCTGGAGGCGGGGCACCTGCTGCCCGTGCAGCGGACGCGGGACGCGCTGGACGTGCTGTGCGAGAACGTCCGGATCGCGCAGGACGCGCTGCCGGTGCCGCTGGCGCTGGAGAACATCGCCGCGCTGATCTCGTGGCCCGGGGAGGAGCTGACGGAGGGGCAGTTCCTGACGGAGCTGGTGGAGCGGACGGGGGTCCGGCTGCTGATCGACGTCGCCAACCTGCACACGAACCGGGTGAACCGGGGCGAGGACCCGTTCGCCGTGCTGGACGCGATCCCGCTGGAGGCGCTCGCCTACGTGCACGTCGCCGGGGGCGTGGAGCGGGGCGGGGTGTGGCACGACACGCATGCGCATCCGGTGCCGGCGGTGGTGCTGGACATCCTGGCGGAGCTGCGCAAGCGGGTGGAGCCGGCGGGGGTGCTGCTGGAGCGGGACGACGACTTCCCGGCCGAAGCCGAACTGGCGCGGGAACTGGCCGCGATCCGTCAGGTACTGGACCCTGCGGGGCTGCCCCCTGCCCGCCCTTCCTCCTCCCCCGGACTCCGTCCGGGAGGGACCCCCGCCCGGGACTCCGCCCCGGACCCCGCGCCTCGAACGCCGGCGGGGCCGGAAAGCGCGCCGCAGGCGGACGGGGAAGGGCTGGAGCGGGCCCGGACGCGCATCGGGCTGGAGCAGGCGGCGCTGCTGTCGGCGCTGGTGGGCGGGACGCCCGTGCCCGAAGGGTTCGACCGGCAGCGCGTACGGGTGCAGGCGCGGGCGCTGGCCGCCAAGCGGGCCGGGGTCGTCGCGAAGCTCGCGCCCGAGCTGCCCGGGATCCTGGGCGGTGAGGACCCGTACCGCGAGGCCTTCCTCGCGTACGCCCGCAACCGGCCCATGACCGCCGGATACCGGCGCGACGCCCTTGACTTCGCCGAGCACCTGCTGATCCAGGACCTGCCCGCCGACCCCGTGGCCCGGCGCCGGCTCACCTCCTGGTGGCGGGACCGGGTCGGGGCGCGGCCGCCGCGCCGGATCGTGCGCTGGGCCCGGACCCTCGTGGGGCGTGCGGCATGAACGTACTCGCCGTAGCGATCTGGATCGCCGTCGTCGTCTCCACCGTCCTGCTGCTCCGCGGCCTCCGGCGCTCCCGCCCGCCGTCGGCCGGTCCGGCACCGCGCCTGCACGACCTGTCCGAGGCCGCGTTCATGGCCGGCGGCCCCGGCGCGGTCGTGGACTCCGCGCTCGTCTCGATGCTCGGGGACGGCCGGCTGGTGGTCGGCGGTCCCGGGATCGTCCGGGTACGCTCCGGGGCGCGGGCCGGCGACACCGCGGAGCGGGCCGTGCTCGAGGCCCTTCGGCAGGCCCCGTCCGGCTGGCTCTACCAGGTGCGGTACGCCGCCATGGTCGACCCCGCCATCCAGGAGACCGGCGACGCTCTGGCCGCCCGCGGGCTGCTCGCGGCGCCCGGCTCGGGGCGGAAATGGCGGCGGTGGGCGCTGATCCAGGTCGTGGTGTGCGCGGTGTGGGTGGTGTTCTCGCTGCCCCTCACCTTCGTGGCGCTGGCGCTCGACTCCGGCCCGCAGGTGCCGTTCGCCATCAAGGTGTTCCCTGCGCTGGCAGGCGGAATCGTCATGGGCTGCGCCCTTGCGGCCCGGGCCAGGCAGCGGCTCACCCCGGCGGGGCGGGCGGCGCTGCGCGAGATCCGCACGCAGTACCTGAACGACCAGACCCCGCACGTGCAGACCGCCCTGCACGGGCTGCGCGGCCTGCGGGACCCGTACCTGCGGGAGCAGTTGGTGCCCGCCGCGCGTAGTACCAGGCTGGCGGCCGCGCAGTCGCGCTCCGCGCCCCGCGGCTCGTCCTCCTCGTCCTCGCCCTCGTCCTCGTCGGACTCCTGCGGGTCTTCCGCCGCGGTCCTGCCCGTCGTGTGGTGCGCGGGCAGCAGCGACGGCGGGGGAGGCTCCGGGGCCGGCTGCGGGTCCACCGGATCCGGCTGTGGCTCCCCGGGGTCGGGGGCGAGCTGTTCCTCGGGCTCGGGCTCCGGCTGCGGGTCCTCGTCGGGCAGCAGCTGCGCGAGCAGCAGCTCCAGTTGTTCCAGCAGTTCGAGCTGCAGCAGTTCGTCCGGTTCGAGCTGCGGCAGCAGCAGTTCCTGACCGGGCGCCTCGCCCGGGCCGATCCCGCCCTACGGGCGGCATCGGCCCGGGCAACGGGGGGAATCCGGCCGACACCCGGCGGTGATCCTGTACAGGGCCCCGGCCAGCGCATCTCATCGGTTCATCCGAAGAGATGAAGGCGGCCCGTGATGCAGACTCCGCTCGCCCGCTGCGGAGTCGCCGCGGCGGTGCTCTCCCTCACCCTCTGGACTCCGTCCCCACCCGCCCGGGCGACCGCCCCCGGCCCGGACACCGTCGGCCCCGCGGCGAGGGAAGCCACCGAAAGCGCCGGCTCCGCCGCGAGGACGGCCGCCGCGAACGCCGGCGCCGAACTCGCCGCCCGCCGCGCCGCCGAAGCCTCCGGGGCCTCCGGGCTCCGCTTCCGCCGCTGTGCCTCCGTCGAGGAGTTGCCCTCCACCGTGCAGTGCGCGAGCCTGCGGGTTCCGCTCGACTACGCCCGGCCCGACGGGCCGCAGATCTCCCTCACCGTGAGCCGGGTCGCCGCCACCGGCCTCGGCGGCGCCGCGCGCCAGGGTGCGCTCGTCTACAACCCCGGCGGCCCCGGCGCCTCCGGGATGTTCTTCCCGCTCCTCGGCGACCTCCCCGAGTGGGAGCGCATCGGCGCCGCCTACGACCTCGTCGGCTACGCCCCGCGCGGAGTCGGCCGTTCCGCCCCGCTGTCCTGCGAGGACCCGGCCGTCCGGGCCAAGGGCCCCACCCAGGTCCCGGCGGAGCCCTCCGCCGCGTACAAGCAGCAGCGCATCGCCGCCGCCCGGGCCTACGCCCGCGGCTGCGCGCAGCGGGCCGGCGCGGCCCTGCCGTATTACTCGACCCTCGACAACGTCCGCGACCTGCACGTGCTCCGCGCCGCGCTCGGCGAGGAGAAGCTGACCTTCATGGGCGCCTCGTACGGCACCTACCTGGGTGCCGTGTACGCCACGCTCCACCCCGGCCGCGTCCGCCGGATGGTCCTCGACTCCGCGGTCGACCCGGACCCGCGCCGCATCTGGTACCTCGACAACCTCGACCAGGCACCGGGGTTCGAGCGCCGCTGGTTCGACTTCCGCGCCTGGGCGGCCCGGCACCACTCCACGTACCGGCTCGGCGCCACCCCGGCGGCCGTGCAGGCGAGCTACGAGCGCGTGCGGGACGCGGTGGCGCGCACTCCGGCGGACGAGACCGTCGGCACCGGTGAGCTCCAGGCCGCCTTCCTGCAAGCCGCGTACTACGACGACGTGTGGCCGGAGCGGGCCGCCGCGCTCAGCGCCTTCCTGGCCGGCGATCCGGGCCCGCTGGCCGAACAGGCGCACCCGGAGCCGGAGTCGGCGGCCGCGCGCGAGAACGCGCGGGCGGTGTACACGGCGGTGCTGTGCAACGACGCCGCCTGGCCCGCCGAGTGGGAGACCTGGGACCGCGACAACACCGAACTGGCGCGCCGGGCGCCCTTCGAGACCTGGGCCAACGCCTTCCTGAACCTGCCGTGCGCGTACTGGCCGGCCGGCGAGCGGCAGCAGCCGGTGGCGGTCGGCGCGCAGCCGGCGGTGATCCCCCGCACGCTGGTCGTCGCGGCGGAGCGGGACGGGGCGACCCCGTACCCGGGCGCGCTGGAGCTGCAGCGGCGGCTCGGCAGCGGGGCCGCGCTGGTCACGGAGGAGGGGGCCGGCGCCCACGGAGTGTTCGGCGGACGCAATGGCTGCGTGAACCGTCACGTGGAGCGGTACTTGCTGACAGGTGACACCTCGGGGTGGCGTGTCACGTGTGCGCCGCATCCGGAGCCCGCACCGGTGTCGCTGGACGACCGGGCAGCACGAACCCCCGGGAAGGTACCCAGGGCTCTGCTGCCGCCAGTCGTCTGAACTTCCGGGCGGGATCTCCGGCTGCGTCGTTTCGGGGGTCAGGCCGTCATCCGGACCAGCCTCCCGATCCACCGGAGGCCGCTCCCCAGTCAAGAGAGCAGTACTCCGGTTCCTTCCCCCCAGGGGAGGTATCAGGCGAGCCCGGCCACCAGATCGGCGACGGACTTGCGGCGTCCGGTGTAGAAGGGCACTTCTTCACGGACGTGCATACGGGCCTCGGAGGCACGCAGGTGACGCATGAGGTCGACGATGCGGTACAGCTCGTCGGCCTCGAAGGCCAGCATCCACTCGTAGTCGCCCAGCGAGAAGGAGGCGACCGTGTTGGCGCGGACGTCGGGGTAGCCGCGGGCCATCTTGCCGTGGTCCGCGAGCATGCGCCGGCGGTCCTCGTCGGGCAGCAGGTACCAGTCGTACGAGCGCACGAACGGGTAGACGCTGACGTAGTCGCGCGCGACCTCGTCGGCCAGGAAGGCCGGGATGTGCGACTTGTTGAACTCGGCCGGGCGGTGCAGGGCCATGTTCGACCACACCGGCTCCAGCGCGCGGCCGAGCTTGGTGCGGCGGAACAGGTTGTACGCGGTCTGCAGCTCGTCCGAGGTCTCGGCGTGCCACCAGATCATGATGTCCGCGTCGGCGCGCAGGCCGGAGACGTCATAGGTGCCGCGGACGGTGATGTCCTTGGCGGCCAGCTGGTCGAACAGCTCCTGGACCTCGTCGGCGTAGCCGGTGCGGTCCTCGGGCAGGACGTCCTTCAGCTTGAAGACGGACCACAGGGTGTAGCGGATGACCTCGTTGAGGTCCTTCGCCTTCTTCCCCGCGTTGGGAATCTTCTCTGGTGCAGTCATGTGTCCATTGTCCCGTGTGCTGATCAGTGGTCGGTGCCAGGGGTGCCCAACGTGGCCATCACCACGTCGGCCGCCCTGCCGGCGCTCGCGATGCACGCCGGGATGCCCACGCCGTCGTACAGCGCCCCGCACACCGCGAGGCCCGGCAGGGCCGCGACGGCGCCGCGGATCCGGGCCACGCGGGCGAGGTGGCCGACCGGGTACTGGGGCAGGCCGCCGTCCCAGCGGGTGACGGTGGAGGCGACCGGCCGGGCCGCGAGGCCCACGGCCTCGCCGAGGTCGCGCAGCGAGACCTCGACCAGCTCGGAGTCCTCGCGCCCCAGGTCGCCCTCGTCGCCGTACCGGCCGACCGAGGTGCGCAGCAGGAAGAGATCGGGGTCGGCTCCCGCCCAGGCCCACTTGTTGCTGGAGAAGGTGGAGGCCTTGATCGTCCGGCCGTCGACGGGCGGTACGAGGAATCCGCTGGCGCCGCCCTCGGTGATCGCGGCGGGCAGCTCGGAGCGCCGGAAGGCCATCGTCACCAGGGCCATCGAGGCGTACTCGACGGACCGCAGCTCGCCGGCCGCGGCCGGCGCGAGCCCGTCCAGCAGCCGGGCGGCGGGCCCGGCCGGGACGGCCAGGACCACGGCGTCGGCGTCGAGCACCTCCGCGTCGGTGACGACCCTCCAGCCTCCGGCGCTGCGCTGGAGCCCGCGCACGGCGGTACCGGTGCTGATCCGCGCCCCCGCCGCCCTGCATGCCTCGGCCACGGCCTGCGGGAGCCGTCCGATGCCGCCGTCGATGCCGAAGAAGACGGGACCGGCCTGCTGGGGCTGCTGCGCGGCCCGCTGCTGGAGTTCGCGTACGCCGTCGCCCAGCGAGGCGTGCGTACGGGCGGCCTCGAAGAGCTGCGGGACGGCGGCCCGCATGGAGATGCGGTAGGCGTTGCCGGCGTAGACCCCGCCGAGGAGGGGCTCCACCAGGCGGTCGACGACCTCGTGCCCGAGGCGGGCGGCGACGTACTCGCCGACGGCCACGTCCTCGCCGATCTCCGCGGGCGGCAGCTCGCGTTCGGCCTCGATCCGGGCCAGGCCTTCGGCGGAGAGCACCCCGGAGGCGGCGAGCGGGGCCAGGTCGCCGGGGACGCCCATGACGTGGCCGCGCGGCATGGGCCGCAGCGCACCGCGGGTCCACAGGTGGGCGGTGGCGGTGGCGGGCGGCTGGAGGGCTTCGGCGAGGCCCACGGCCCGGGCCAGTTCCAGGGCTTCGGGGCGGCGGGCGAGCACGGACTCGGCGCCGAGGTCGACGGGTGCGCCGGCGAGCTCGCCGGCGAGCAGCTTGCCGCCGAGCCGCGGCCCGGCCTCCAGGAGCGTGACGCGCAGGCCGTCGGCGAGCAGCCGGTGGGCCGCGGCGAGGCCGGCGATGCCACCGCCGACGACGACGGCGTGTCCGGCCGGGGCCGCCGCCGCGCCTGCCGCGCCGTCCGTACGCATGTCCACTTCGTGCATGGACACATCGTCTCAGACCGTTCACCGGCCGATCACCGAGGCCGGACCGTGACCGCATCGGGATCGGCTCGGGACCGCCGGAGCGAAACCCGGGACGGGACCCTGTACGTCACAACGGCGACATCAGCCGATCCTCGGGGGGTACCACCGATGCGCACCAGCAAGAGAGTCACCGCTGTGAGACACCGCGGCGCGGCCACCCTGGCCGCCCTGTCCCTGGCCGGAGCGCTCGCGCTCACCGGGTGCGGCGCCGGCCAGGACGGCGCCGGCTCGGCCTCGGCCGACAAGGCCGCGGCCGGCGCCCCGGAGGGCGCGGCCCGGGGCAAGCCGGGGGCGGCAGCGGCGGCTCCCCCGGCGGCCGCGGGGACCTCGGGCTCCGATGCGGCCAAGAACGGGCAGCAGCCGGCTGCCGTACGCCCGCACGTCATCCGTACGGCCACGCTCGCCCTCGAGACGACGGACGCGCAGAAGGCCCTGGCCGCGGCACGTACGGCGGCGGAGGGCGCGGGTGGGTACGTGGGCAACGAGTCCACCAAGCGCGGCGAGGACGGCCGGATGACGTCCACGCTGACCCTGCGCGTGCCGGGCGACCGCTTCGACGCGGTGCTCGGCGCGATGGAGGGCAGCGGGAAGCTGCTCAGCCGCAAGGTCGACGCGCAGGACGTGACCGAGAAGGTCGCGGACGTCGACAGCCGCGTCAAGTCGCAGCAGGCGAGCGTGGCCCGGGTGCGGGAGATGATGGACAAGGCCTCGGCGCTCGGTGACGTGGTGATGCTGGAGAGCGAGCTGAGCAAGCGCCAGTCGGACCTGGAGTCGCTGCTCGCGCAGCAGACGGCGCTGAAGGACCAGACCTCGATGGGCACGATCACGATGGAGGTCTCGGAACCGGCCCCCAAGGCGGCGGACAAGCCGAAGGACGAGGAGCCGACCTTCCTGGGCGCCCTGAGCGGCGGTTGGAACGTCTTCACGACGATCGTGCGGTACCTGACCCTGGTGGTCGCGGTCCTGCTGCCGTTCGCGGTGACGGCCGTGCTGGTGCTGCTGTGCTTGCGCGCGTACCGGCGGCTGCGCCCGGCGAAGCCGAAGGCGGGGCTGACGCCGGAGAAGGTCCCGGCCGTACCGGGGGCGCGGTCCGCGGACCCGACGGAAAAGACCCACGTCCAGGACTGAACACGCATTCGGCCGTAGCGTGTTCGGTACGAGACGGCGGTGCGGAGGACGGGACGGACGATGGCGACGGAACGACTGGTGGTGGTCGGCGGCGACGCGGCGGGGATGTCCGCCGCGTCACAGGCCCGGCGGCTGAAGGGCCCGGCGGAGCTGGAGATCGTGGCCTTCGAGCGCGGGCACTTCACCTCGTACTCGGCGTGCGGGATCCCGTACTGGATCGGTGGCCAGGTCTCCGGGCGGGACCGGCTGATCGCCCGTACGCCCGAGGAGCACCGCGCCCGGGACATCGACCTGCGCATGCGCACGGAGGTGGTGGAGCTCGACGTGGCCGGGGGCCGGGTCCGGGCCCGCGATCTGGAATCCGGATCCGAATCCTGGACGGGCTACGACAAGCTCGTCCTGGCCACGGGAGCCCGGCCGATCCGGCCCCGGCTGCCCGGGATCGGCGCGCACGGGGTGCACGGCGTCCAGACCCTGGACGACGGCCAGCGGCTGATGGCCTCTCTGGAATTGACCGAGGGGCCGGAGCGTGCGGAGGGCCGCAGGGCGGTCGTCGTCGGCGCGGGCTACATCGGCGTGGAGATGGCGGAGGCGCTGGTCGCTCGGGGGTACGAGGTCACGGTCCTGCACCGCGGGCAGCAGCCGATGGCGACCCTGGATCCGGACATGGGCGCTCTGGTGCACGCGGCGATGAACCGGATGGGGATCCGTACGGTGTCCGGGGCGGAGGTCACGAAGATCCTCACGGACGATCGGGGCGGGGTCCGGGCGGTGGCCACGGCGGAAGGCGGGGAATACCCGGCCGACGTGGTCGTCCTCGGCATCGGCGTGGAGCCCCGTACGGCGCTGGCCCGCACGGCGGGGCTGCCGCTCGGCGAGTCCGGCGGCGTCCTGACGGACCTCTCGATGCGGGTCCGGGGCCACGAGAACATCTGGTCGGGCGGCGACTGCGTGGAGGTCCTGGACCTGGTGGCGGGCCGGATGCGGCACATCCCGCTGGGCACGCACGCCAACAAGCACGGCCAGGTGATCGGTTCGGGCGTGGGCGGCGGCTACGCCACGTTCCCGGGGGTGGTGGGCACGGCGGTGAGCAAGGTCTGCGACCTGGAGATCGCCCGTACGGGCCTGCGCGAGAAGGACGCCCTGGCGGCGGGCCTGCGGTTCGTCACGGCGACGATCAGCTCGACGACGACGGCGGGCTACTACCCGACGGCCGCGGACATGACGGTCAAGATGCTGGCGGAACGGCGCACGGGCCGGCTGCTCGGCGTCCAGATCGTCGGCGGCGCGGGCTCCGCGAAGCGGGTGGACATCGCGGCGGTGGCCTTGACGGCCGGAATGACGGTGGATCAGGTCGTATCCCTGGACCTGGGCTACGCCCCGCCCTTCTCCCCGGTCTGGGACCCGGTCCTGGTAGCCGCCCGCAAGGCCGTCTCGGCGGTGCGGGCGGCATCCGGCTGAGACCTAGCCCCGACGCGCGGCGCGCAGTTCGGACCGGACCAGCTCCAGCAGGCGGCCCGCCCAGTTCTGGCCGCTGCGGGGGCCGTCCGCGCGCCAGAAGGGGGCTTCGGAGATGCCGGTGTAGAGGATGCCCGCCTCCCCCGTGGCGAGCAGGATCTCGGCGAGCCGGGGGTGCTGGTCGAACTTGGCCCGCAGGAGCCCGGCCATGACCGCGAGCCGCACGGCCGGCCAGTCCGTACGCCGCGCCGCCCGTCCGCCCGTGTCCTGCGCCTCGCGCGCCGTCGCGCAGGCGCGGATCCGGTCGTGGTCGGCGGGTTCGGCCGCGGAGAGGGCCCAGTACCCGTGGAGCACGGTCGGGTAGGTCCGGCTCCCGTACGTGACGGGGGACTCGTAGTCGTTGCGCAGGACGAAGGCGCCGAGTTCGGCGGGCCGTCCGTTCGGATGCACGACCTCGTTGAGGACGACCGGGGGACGGGGCACTCCGGCGGGTTCGTCGGCGTACCGGACGGCCCGCCGCTCCTCGGCCTGCCCGACGGCCTCGTCGCATTGGGCGAAGTAGTCGCGGGCGCCCTGGTGCAGCTCTTCCGTCACCACCGGCCCGTCCCCGTCGACGGCCTGCCCGATGTCCGTCGTGAGGATCCGGAGCGGCCGGTCCTGGCGGTCCATGTCACCCAGGACGTAGATCCGCAGGTGGGCCGGGACGGCGAGATAGGCCTCCCGGAGCAGGGCCCGGTTGGTCTCGGTCGTCTCCCGCTGGTAGGCCCGGACGGCCTCCCGGAGCCGGTCGGCGGCCGTGGGCCGGCCGGCCAGCCGCACGATCTCGTCGGCGACCTCCCGGAGGAAACTCTCGTCGGTCCGCCGCTCCGGACTGCGGGACTCCCACTTCGACGGATCGGCGGGCCGCTCCCGGGTGTCCGGCCGGTCCAGTGCGATCTTCCCGGAAGCCAGCAGCTTCCCCAGCCCGGCCAGGTCGGTCGCCTTGGACCGGCCGAGGCTGATCCGGCCGTCCGCGTAGACGAAGAGGTGCTCGGGGTAGAGCTCGTCGGCCCGGTCGTACCTGCGCCATACGAGGCACCAGGCCCCGTCGATGTGTTCCCCGTCGGATATGCGAAACGTCGGTCCGTGCCATGTCATGCAGGGCACGGTACCGACGTTCTCGATCTTGTTGGGCCTGTGCGGATCAGTGGGCCGTCCGGGTGTGGACGTAGTCCACCAGGCGGGTCAGGGCGTCGGGGGGCGTAGTGGGGAGGACTCCGTGGCCCAGGTTGAAGACGTGGCCCTCCAGGCCCGACGCCGCCGCGAGGACCTCGTCGGTCTTCGCCCGCACGGCCTCCTCGGTGGAGAAGAGCACCGCCGGGTCCAGGTTGCCCTGGAGCGCCTTGCCGGGGCCGACGCGGCGGACGGCCTCGTTCAGCGGGACCCGGTAGTCGACGCCCATGACGTCCGCGCCGGCCTCGCCCATGAGGCCGAGCAGCTCGCCCGTGCCCACGCCGAAGTGGATGCGCGGGACCCCGTACGAGGCGACGGACTCCAGGACCTTCGCCGACGCCGGCATCACCGAGCGGCGGTAGTCCGCCGGGGCCAGTGCGCCGACCCAGGAGTCGAAGAGCTGGACGGCCGAGGCGCCGGCCTCGATCTGGACCTTCAGGAAGGCGGAGGTGATCTCCGCGAGGCGGTCCAGCAGGTCGGCCCAGAGCTCCGGGTCGCCGTACATGAGGGCCTTGGTGTGCTCGTGGTTCTTCGACGGGCCGCCCTCGACCAGGTAGCTCGCGAGGGTGAAAGGCGCACCGGCGAAACCGATCAACGGCGTGGCGCCCAGTTCACCCGTGAGCATGCCGATCGCCTCGGTGACGTACGGGACGTCCTCCGGGGTGAGGTCGCGCAGCTGTGCGAGGTCCTCGCGGCGGCGGATCGGCTGGGCGACGACCGGGCCGATGCCCGGCTTGATGTCCAGGTCGATGCCGATGGCCTTCAGCGGGACGACGATGTCGGAGAAGAAGATCGCCGCGTCCACGTTGTGGCGGCGGACCGGCTGGAGCGTGATCTCCGTGACCAGGTCGGGCCGCATGCACGACTCCAGCATCTGGGTCCCCTCGCGCACCTTGCGGTACTCGGGGAGCGAGCGCCCGGCCTGCCGCATGAACCACACCGGGGTGTGCGGCACCGGCTCCCGCCGGCACGCCTTAAGGAAGGCGGAATCGTACGTCTGACTCGGCTGGCCCGTCAGTGGGGTCTCCCCAGCGCGGGCGGAGCCTCGCGCGAGGGGAAGGTCGTTGGCGCTCACGCGCCAAATCTTCGCACGTATGAAGAAGTGCCCGGCCCGGCGCGGGTGTCCCTGCGCCGCACGGACGCTCGTTCCGCCTAGTCTTCCCCGCATGGCTGCGGCTCAGGGACGATTTTCAGATGGCGCTGACGGTGTGGACAGCACGAAGGAGAGCTCCGTCCCGCTCCCGTTCCGACGCGCGGTCGACGGCTTGAAGAAGGCGCGGCTGCGTCCGGGGATCGAGATCGACCCCACCAGACCGCCCCAGCGCCTGGCCCCGCACGCCTATGCCCTGGAGGCCGCGGTCGTGGACGGCGAGGACGACCTGGCCGACGGCCGGCTCATCCTGCTCCACGATCCGTCCGGGCACGAGGCCTGGCACGGGACCTTCCGGCTGGTGACGCTCGTACGCGCCGAGCTCGAGCCCGAGATGGCCGCCGACCCCCTCCTCCCGGAGGTGTGCTGGTCCTGGCTGACGGGGGCGCTGGAGGCGCGCGGCCTGGCGTACGGGGAGGCGAGCGGGACCGTGACCATGGCGAGCTCGCACTACTTCGGCGGACTCGCGGAGCGGCGGCCGGCCACGCAGATCGAGATCAGAGCCTCGTGGACGCCGCGCGAGGGCGTGGGCGGGGTGCCGGACACCTCGGCGCACCTGTCGGCGTGGTGCGAGCTGCTGTGCCAGATCGCGGGGCTGCCGCCGGTCGGGCCGACGGACTCGGGGACGGGTGTGGTCTCCCTGCCACAGCGGCGCGGTCCGCACCACCCGTAGCCGTAGCGCCGTACGGCGGCACCCGGGCGGCCGCCCGGGTCTGCGCATCCTCCGAATGCACCGCGCCCCGTAGAACGGCCGATCGAGTGCCGGCGGCGGGGTGTCGGAACCGGGCGCCCGTTGTGGGCTTCTGATCACCCTATGATCGATCGTGCGTCCGAATTGCCCGAATTGTTACTCACCAAATCGTGATCATTCCCTAAAGCCGGGCGGGTGACGTGCCGAAGGAGTCAGTGACCATCCGCACGGTTCGCACCGGCTTCCCTTCCCCGAGCCGGCCGTCCCGCCACTCCCCCAGGAGGCCTAGGTGTCCGTTCTTCTCGAGCAGCCCGCAAGCCTGGTCGCCTACCGCCCGAACAAGCCGACGGCCATGGTCGTCGTGGCCGACCCGCGCGTGCGTTCCACCGTGACCCGCCATCTGTGGGCCCTCGGAGTCCGTGACGTGATCGAGGCGTCGTCCATCGCGGAGGCCCGCCCCCGCGTCGGCAGCCCGCGCGACATCTGCGTGGCCGACGTACACCTGCCCGACGGTTCCGGTCTCACCCTGCTCTCCGAGACCCGGGCCGCGGGCTGGCCGAACGGCCTGGCCCTGTCCGCCGCCGACGACATCGGTGCCGTGCGCAACGCCCTCGCGGGCGGAGTGAAGGGCTACGTCGTCACCGGCACGCGGACCAACATCGGGCTCCCCACCCGGCCCGGCGCCGCCCCCATCGGCGCTGCCGCCGCCCGTATGCACCGCCGCCCCCCGGGTGCCCCGAGCCACCCGGGCGGCTACCGCGAGCTCTCCGGCCGCGAGGTCGAGGTCCTGCGCCTCGTCGCGGAGGGCCAGTCCAACAAGGCCATCGGCGTCTCGATGGGCCTGTCCGCCCTGACCGTCAAGTCCCACCTCGCCCGGATCGCCCGCAAGCTGGGCACCGGCGACCGGGCCGGGATGGTCGCCGTCGCCCTGCGGACCGGGATCATCCACTGACACCCTCCCGGCGGCTCCCGGGCAAACGCCCGGAGAAGCCGGGGAAACACCCGAGCCTCCACCTCGCGCCCGTCGCCGGAACGTTCCGGCGACGGGCGCGCCGTATCCGCGGATACCCTTGAGCGGTGACCGACGCCCAAGAGACCGCAGCAGACCTGCGCACCACCACCGGGGGCGGCCCCCCGGACGACGTCGAAAAGGCGCCGATTCCGTTGCTCGAGCCCCGCGAGGGGATCCCTCCGGTGGTCGCCGACGAGGACGCACTCGCCCGGGTGGTCGCGGCCTTCGCCGCGGGCACCGGGCCCGTGGCCGTCGACGCCGAGCGCGCCTCCGGATACCGCTACGGCCAGCGCGCCTATCTGGTGCAGCTGCGCCGCGAGGGCGCAGGATCCGCGCTGATCGACCCGGTCGGCTGCCCCGACCTGTCCGCACTGGGCGAGGCCCTGTCCGGCACCGAGTGGATCCTGCACGCCGCCACCCAGGACCTGCCGTGCCTGCGCGAAATAGGCATGGTCCCCACCTCCCTGTTCGACACCGAGCTGGCGGGCCGCCTCGCCGGCTTCCCGCGGGTCGGACTGGGCGCGATGGTCGAGAGCGTGCTCGGCTACGCGCTGGAGAAGGGCCACTCCGCCGTCGACTGGTCCACCCGCCCGCTCCCCGAGCCGTGGCTGCGCTACGCCGCGCTCGACGTGGAGCTGCTGGTGGACCTGCGGGACGCGCTGGAGAAGGAACTGGACCGGCAGGGCAAGCTGGAATGGGCCCGGCAGGAGTTCGACGCCATCGCCGCCGCCCCGCCCGCGCCGCCGCGCAAGGATCCGTGGCGCCGTACGTCCGGCATGCACAAGGTGCGCCGGCGCCGGCAGATGGCCGTCGTACGGGAGCTGTGGGAGTCCCGGGACCGGATCGCGCAGCGGCGTGACGTGTCGCCCGGCAAGGTGCTGGGGGACGCCGCGATCGTCGAGGCCGCGCTCGCGCTGCCGGCGAACGTGCACGCGCTGTCGGCCCTGCCCGGGTACGGGCAGCGGATGGGCCGGCGCCAGCTGGAGCAGTGGATGGCCGCCGTGGACCGGGCGAAGGCCCTGCCCGAGAGCACGCTGCCGCAGCCGGGGGCGACCCCGGCAGGTCCGCCGCCGCCGCGTTCGTGGGCGGACAAGGACCCGGCGGCCGCGGCGCGGCTGGCTGCGGCGCGCACCGCCGTCTCGGCGCTCGCGGAGGGGCTGAACCTGCCCCAGGAGAACCTGATCACCCCGGACACGGTCCGCCGGCTGTGCTGGGAGCCGCCGCAGCGGCTCGAGGCGGACGCGGTGGCGCAGGCCCTGGCGGGTCACGGCGCCCGCCCCTGGCAGGTCGAGCAGGTGACCCCGGCGCTGGTCGCGGCCTTGGCGGCCACGGCCTGAGCAGACCTGCCACGGACGCGTACGACGGGGTCCTCAGTCCTCCACGGGAGTGAGGACCCCCTCCTCGTCCCGGTAGTAGCTGCCGCTGGTCGCGCCCTCGACCTTGCCGTGCTTGAGCCAGTGCTCGGACATGGTGTGGACCGTCTTGTGCACCCGCTCCCAGGGGATCTGGTGACCCGCGCAGGCGATGCAGAACATCAGCTTCTTGGAGCCGGGGATGGCCTTGTAGAGCTCGGGCACCGAGAAGTACAGCAGGCCCAGGTGGGGCGCGGTGTTGACGATCGAGTCGTGCTCCCCGTACACGATGCACACGGGCACCTTGTTCCCGAGCGTGTCGTGCAGCGGGACGGTGGTGCGGTTCCAGCCCCACCAGTACGAGTTGCGGATGCGGTTGAGCCCCTCCGGGCTCCCGGCCACGGGCCCTCCCCACTCGGCGCCGACGGGGTCGGCCTGCATCATCGCCTTCCAGACCACGTCGACCATGTCGGCCTCGCGCTGGTCCGGGCACTTCAGGTCGTTCTGCCAGCTGCGGTCGAGCCCGAGCTTGGTGCCGAGGCTCATCGGGAAGCCGAAGGCCCCTGCCGGTGCGGAGACCGGCAGTGCCACGGGGGCACCGAAGTCGGTCAAGGGCTGGCTCTGCCTGCCCTCCGGCGGGAAGATCGGTGCCAGCAGGAACAGGCTGCGCACCTTGTCGGGATGCTGGATGGCGTAGGGCCCGAGCTGCTGGGCAGCCGCGGACCAGCCGATGAGGTCGACCTTCTTGACCCCGGTCAGGTTCTTGATGAACTCGACGACCGTGTCGACCTCGTCCCAGTCGCTCTGGGAGTTGTTGAGCTGCGCCTTGTACTCCGGCGGGCTCAGGTCGACCTGCGCGTCCGGGTTCGGGACGAGGAGCTTGCGCTGGGCCTCGGTGGGCTGAACGTTCCTCGTTTTGTCCATCTTCGGGCGGGTGGACAGGCCGGATCCCTGGAGCTCCATGACGAAGACGTCGAAGCCCGCCTTGGCCAGTTCTTCGGCCCAGCTGTACTTCTTGTGCTGCAGGTCGAAGCCGGCCAGGGCCGGGACGCTCCTGCCGTGCAGCATGAGGACGGGTCTGCGCGGGCCGCCGTTGGTGCCGTTGCGTTCCCGGACGAAGAGTTTGACCATCGTGTCGTAGTTCGCCGGGATGGTCGACTTGTGGTCCACCAGGTGGTCGGTGAGGACAGGGGCTGCCGCGGTGAGGACGGTCGATGCCATCGATTGGGCTCCGTGCGCTCGGTGCGCCCAGGGCGGTCGCCCGGGGCGTGCCCAGGGTTCGCACGGACGTGTGCCCGATGCCATCGACGTGGCCGTGGCGGCCGGGCGGCCGACCCGTTCGAGTAGCCCCGGGCGCTCCGATCAGCCGGGCGCACGGCGGGGCGCGAGGGGGCTCACGCGGCGTCGGGAGGTGTGACCTTCGCCGCTCCTCGGGGAGGGGGTGTGCACATTGGTTACCCGCAAGTAGCATGGGCCGGGTGAGCGGGCGCTCAGCAACACATGCCGAGCCGCCCCCGCGCAGCAGTGCACACCCGCACCTGGAGGAGAGCCAACGTGCCTCGTACCGTCAGGGACGTCGTCTTCGTCGACGGCGTCCGCACCCCGTTCGGCAAGGCGGGCCCGAAGGGCATCTACAACGGGACCCGCGCCGACGACCTCGTCGTGAAGGCGATCCGGGAGCTGCTGCGCCGCAACCCGGACCTGGACCCCAAGAAGATCGACGAGGTCGCCATCGCCGCGACCACGCAGATCGGTGACCAGGGCCTGACGCTGGGCCGTACCGCCGGCATCCTCGCGGGCCTCCCGCAGTCCGTCCCGGGCTACTCCATCGACCGCATGTGCGCCGGCGCGCTGACCGCCGTCACCGCCGTCGCGGGCGGCGTGGCCTTCGGTGCGTACGACGTCGCCCTCGCCGGCGGTGTCGAGCACATGGGCCGCCACCCCATGGGCGAGGGCGTCGACCCGAACCCGCGCTTCGTCTCCGAGAAGCTGGTCGACGAGTCCGCCCTCTTCATGGGCATGACCGCCGAGAACCTGCACGACCGGTACCCGACGATCACCAAGCTCCGCGCCGACGAGTACGCCGTGCGCTCGCAGGAGAAGGCCGCCAAGGCGTACGCCGACGGCAAGATCCAGCAGGACCTGGTCCCGATCTCGGTGCGCAACACCAACGAGGCGGCCGGTGAGACGGGCTGGGGCCTGGTCACCACCGACGAGCCGATGCGCCCGGGCACCACGCTGGAGAACCTGGCCGGCCTGAAGACCCCGTTCCGTACGCACGGCCGGGTCACCGCGGGCAACGCCGCCGGTCTCAACGACGGTGCCACCGCCGCGATCATCGCGTCCGAGGACTTCGCCCGCGAGAACAACCTCCCGGTCAAGATGCGCCTCGTCTCGTACTCCTTCGCCGGTGTCGAGCCGGAGGTCATGGGCTACGGCCCGATCCCGGCCACCGAGAAGGCCCTCGCCCAGGCCGGCCTGTCCATCGAGGACATAGGCCTGTTCGAGATCAACGAGGCGTTCGCGGTCCAGGTCCTCGCCTTCCTGGAGCACTACGGCATCGCCGACGACGACGCCCGCGTGAACCAGTACGGCGGCGCCATCGCGTTCGGCCACCCGCTGGCCTCCTCCGGCGTCCGCCTGATGACGCAGCTGGCCCGCCAGTTCGAGGAGCAGCCGCACGTCCGCTACGGCCTGACCACCATGTGCGTCGGCTTCGGCATGGGCGCGACCGTCATCTGGGAGAACCCGAACTTCAACGCCGAGGGAGACTCCAAGTGAGCACCACCGCTGAGCTCCTGAAGGGCGCGGCCGAGCTGTTCCCGGACGAGGTCGTCACGTCCGCGCACGTCCGCCACCTGGACCTGCCGTTCGGCGCCGGGCGCTTCGCGCTCATCACGCTGGACAACGGCTTCGACCACACCAAGCCGACCACCTTCGGCCCGCAGTCCCTCGCCAACCTGAACGCGGCGATCGACCAGGTCGAGCAGGAGGCCCTCGCGGGCTCCATCGTCGGCGCCGGCATCACCGGCAAGCCGTTCATCTTCGCGGTCGGCGCCGACCTCAAGGGTGTCGAGCTGCTGAAGCAGCACGACGAGGCGCTCGCCATCGGCAAGGGCGGCCACGACGTCTTCAAGCGCCTGTCCGCGCTGGCCGTCCCCACCTTCGCGTACTACAACGGCGCGGCGATGGGCGGCGGTGTCGAGGTCGGTCTGCACTGCACCTACCGCACCGTCTCGAAGGCCATCCCGGCCTTCTCGCTCCCCGAGGTCTTCCTCGGCCTGGTTCCCGGCTGGGGCGGCTGCGCCATCCTGCCGAACCTGATCGGCGCCGAGCGCGCGGTCTCGGTGATCATCGAGAACTCGCTCAACCAGAACAAGCAGCTGCGCGGCAAGCAGGTCTTCGACCTGGGCATCGCCGACGCGCTGTTCGAAGGCGCGGACTTCCTGGAGCAGTCGCTCCTGTGGACCGCGAACGTCCTGAACGGCACCACCGAGGTCGTCCGCGACGAGATCGACCGCGGCGAGGCCTGGGACGCGGCCGTCGCCAAGGGCCGCTTCATCGCGGACTCCAAGGTGCACGGCGCCGCTCCCGCCGCCTACCGCGCGCTGGACATCATCGCCGCGGCCAAGTCGGGCGACCTCCAGGCCGGCTTCGACGCCGAGGACGCGGCCCTGGCCGACCTCATCATGGGCGGCGAGCTGCGCTCGGGCATCTACGCCTTCAACCTGGTCCAGAAGCGCGCCAAGCGCCCGGCCGGTGCCCCGGACAAGTCCCTGGCCCGTCCGGTCACCAAGGTCGGCGTCGTCGGCGCGGGCCTGATGGCCTCGCAGCTGGCGCTGCTCTTCCTGCGCCGCCTCGAGGTGCCGGTGGTCCTCACCGACATCGACCAGGAGCGCGTGGACAAGGGTGTGGGCTACGTCCACGCCGAGATCCAGAAGCTGCTCGGCAAGGGCCGCATCAACCAGGACAAGGCCAACCGCCTGACCGCCCTGGTGACCGGTGTCCTGGACAAGGCCGAGGGCTTCGCGGACGCGGACTTCATCATCGAGGCCGTGTTCGAGGAGATGTCCGTCAAGCAGAAGGTGTTCGCGGAGGTCGAGGCGGTCGCCCCGGCGCACGCGATCCTCGCCACCAACACCTCCTCGCTGTCGGTGTCGGAGATGGCCTCCAAGCTCCAGCACCCGGAGCGCGTGGTCGGCTTCCACTTCTTCAACCCGGTCGCGATCCTCCCGCTGCTGGAGATCGTCCGCGGTGAGCAGACCGACGACGCCTCGCTGGCCACCGCCTTCGGTGTCGCCAAGAAGCTGAAGAAGACCGCGGTCCTCACCAAGGACGCCCCGGCGTTCGTCGTGAACCGCATCCTGACCCGCTTCATGGGCGAGATCCAGAACGTCATCGACGAGGGCACCCCGGTCGTCACGGCGGAGAAGGCCATCGAGCCGCTCGGCCTGCCGATGTCCCCGCTGGTGCTGCTGGAGCTCGTCGGACCGGCGATCGGTCTGCACGTCTCGGAGACCCTGAACCGCGCCTTCCCGGAGCGCTTCACCGTGTCCCCGAACCTGGCTGCGGTCGTCAAGGCCGGCAAGCGCGGCTTCTACGTCTACGACTCCGGCAAGCCGGAGCTGGACCCCGAGGTCGCCGCGCTCCTGGTCCAGGGCGATGTCGTCCTGACCGAGGAGCAGGTCCGCGACCGCGTCCTGGACGCGGTGGCGCAGGAGATCGGCCTGATGCTGGAGGAGGGTGTCGTGGCCGAGGCCCAGGACATCGACCTCTGCCTCATCACGGGCGCCGGCTGGCCCTTCCACCTGGGCGGCGTGACGCCGTACCTGGACCGCGAGGGTGTCTCGGAGCGCGTGAACGGCAAGAAGTTCCTCGCCCCGGGTCTGGCGAGCATCCCGGCCTGAGGCCCGTACGCCCGTACGTACGCCCGTACGCCGGGCGGTGCGTGAGCACCGCGGACGCCCGTCCCCCTCGTGGGGGCGGGCGTCCGCCGCTCTGCGGGGCGGGGCGGGGCCCGGCGCGGGGCCCGGCGCGGAACTCGCCCGTCCGGGCTGGCAGAATACGGTCCATGGCGGATGGCAAGACACCTTTCAGCCGCCGGACCCTGCTGTTCGCGGGCGGTGCGGTGGCCGCCGGCCTCACCACGAGCGGTCTGTCCTGGGCGCTGCGCGCCGGGGACGGCGGGCAGGACGATTCCCGGCCGGTGACCGGTGAGTTCGACATGCGGACCGGTGCGCAGCTGCTCGCTTCGACTCCGCTGTTCAATACGACGGGTCCGCAATCGTTCGCGTTCGACGACACGAACGGTCAGGTCTACACCCTGCAGACCGTTCAGGCCGGTATCCGGCTCGACGGCGAGGAGGACGCGGTCGACTCGGGCGACCGCAAGACCTCCGGCGATATGTGCCTGACCCGGCTCAGCAGTTCCGGGAAAACGCTCGGGCACATGTATCTGCGCGGCTTCGGCCACGGAATTTCGTGCGGCGTCGAGCCGACGGGCCAGCGCACGTACATATGGGTGGAGGGCAGGGCCGACGCCGAGAGCGGCTACGGCCGCACGGTGGTCCGGGTGCCGTTCAAGGACGGTTCGGTCCTCGACAGTTCCGACGAATCCGTCCACCATTTCGATCCGGTTCCCGGATCCACCGATGTCTCCCCCGCGCTCGACCTGGCCGGCGAACGGGTCCTGGTGAGCCACGAGGAGGAGGGCGTACACCGGTTCTCGGTGTACGGGATGGCGGATTTCCTGACCGGGAGCTTCAACCCCGCACAGGTCATCAAGGCCGGGGTGCAGGTCCAGGAAGAGGAGTGGTTCCAGGGCTGCGCACTGTACGGGGACTTCGTCTACGTGCTGACCGGCAACCCGTATACCGGGCAGAACGGGGACAATCCGCGGAAGTCCGGCGGAAATACATATGTCTCGGCAATTGACGTCCGCACCGGCAAGGCACAAGGGCGCCACCTCGTGACCGTGGCACCGGATCTGGCCTACCGGGAGCCGGAGGGAATCGCGGTCAGCCTGGCCGGCGGACGGCCGGCATTGTGCGTCGGATTTTCCGTGAAGGCGAAGGACCGGCGCGAGCTGGCGCTGTATCGCTACACCCTCTGAGACCCCCACAAGAAGGACTCGGGAGGGACTGATGTCACATGCGTTTGTGAAGATGCCCTAAATCATTGGCCTGTGGTTCACCAGGTGTTCTAGAGCCGTCCATGAGGCTGCTTATACTACTGCGACACTTCACAGGATCCTTATACCTCCACAGGGGAGGCACCGCACCATGGGCTCCAAGCGGCTGCGAGCCGTGTTCGGCGTTCTGATCACGGCTGGGCTCATCCTCAGCTTCGTCGGGATGCTGGTCGCCGTCGCCTTCGTCTCGCTCCCCCTGTTCGCAGGCTGCGCCGCGCTCAGCTACGTGGCCGACCTGATGCTCCACAACACCGAGTCGCCGACGCTGGAGAAGCTGCGCGACTCGCGCTTCGGCCTCACCATGCGCTTCCTGATCCGGCAGTTCCTGCTGCTGGGCCTGTGCGGGGCCATCGCCGACATCGAGTCGTTCGTGGCGCAGATGACGACCATCGGCCTGCTCCTCCTGTTCATCCTGCAGCTCGCGTACGGCGCGCTCCTCAAGCACGTCCGCAAGATGCGCAACGAACTCCCGTTCACCACGCGCGGGCTGGACCTGGAGGCGCTCGGCATCCGCCGCATGCCGCACCCGTTCCTGATGAACAAGCACGTCCGCAAGACGCTGCACCTGGACATCCCGCTGGTGGCCGGCTCGCTCGCCACCATCGCGACGGACGACTGGCGCTTCGTCACGTACGGCATGATCATCACCGTCTTCCTCGCCTATTTCTCGCTGCTGGTGCTGGTGCCCGACGCGCGCAACGCGCTCAAGCTGCCCACCACCGACGAGGCCATCGAGGAGCTCAACCACCAGCTGGCCGAATACCGCCCCCAGGTCGCGCTCTACTTCACGTTCGCCGCCGTCTCCAAAGACTTCATGTACCAGGTGAACATGTGGCTGGAGTCGCTGGAGGCGCTGGAGCTGCGGCCCATCATCGTGCTGCGCGAGCGGGCGACCCTGCGCTACCTGGACGCCACCTCGGTTCCCGTCATCTGCATTCCGAAGGCGGACAATCTCGCCCGTATCGAGATGAACGAACTCCGTGTCGCCCTCTACCCCGGCAACGCGGGCAAGAACGTGCACATGCTGCAGCGCGCCGAGGTCAAGCACGTCTTCATCGGCCACGGCGACAGCGACAAGCTCGCGAGCAGCAACCGCGTCAGCAAGGTCTTCGACGAGATCTGGGTGGCCGGCCGGGCCGGCCGCGACCGCTACGAGCGCATCAAGCACGCCGTGTCGCACCACCAGATCGTCGAGGTCGGCCGCCCCCAGCTGATGCCCCTGCACCGCTGGACCGGCCGGGTCGCGGGCCCCGTGCCCACCGTCATCTACGCCCCCACCTGGGAGGGCTGGACCGACGACGCCTGCTACACCTCGGTCATCCCGGCCGGCGAGAAGCTGATCAAGGCGCTGCTCGACTACGAGCGCGACATCCGCATCATCTACAAGCCGCACCCGCTCACCGGCTCGCGCTCCGCCGAGGCCGCCGCAGCACACCGCCGCGTCATCGCCCTCCTCGAGGAGGACAACGCCCGGCGCTTCGGCCGCAACCTCACCGACTCCAAGGCCGCCGCCAAGAAGCTCGCCCGGATCGACCAGCGCATCGCCGACCTCTCCGAGCGCGGCGTCCGCTCCAAGTACCCGGACCTCACCGAGGAGGAGCGGACCGCGCGCATCCGGCGCAGCCGCAACCAGGCCGGCGCCCTGTACTGGAGCGCCCTCCCCGACGCCGCGCACCACGTGGTGACCGAGCGGATCCCGGCCCTGTACGACTGCTTCAACCAGTCCGACCTGCTCATCGGCGACATGTCCAGCGTCGTCTCCGACTTCGTCGCGACCCTGAAGCCGTACGCGATCTTCAACCTCGACGGCCTGCCGGACGACCAGTTCCGCAACGAGCAGCGCACGGCGTACGCCTCGTACCTGCTGGACGGGGACTGCAACGGTCTCGCCGAGGCCATCGAAGCCACGCTGAACCCGCGCGAGGACCTCATGGCCCCGTACCGCGAGCAGCTCAAGGAGTACCTCCTCGGCGAGGAGTACCCGCCGTCGATCGTCCGCTTCAACGCGGCCGCCAACAACCTCTACCGGCGGGGGCTGCGCGACTTCCCCATCGAATACCCGGAGCAGGCCCCCTATCCCGTGTAGGCGAGCCTCCCCGGTGCTCGAGTCGCACCGCCCGCCCACCGCCCTGCCCGACCGCCGTGCCGCACCCCTCAGCTCAGGAAGAAGGAGCCTTGTCCTCCAGGCCCGTCCCCCACCGCACCGTCGCCGTCGTTCTCGCTGGGGGCACCGGCCAGCGCATCGGACTCGAGATACCGAAGCAGCTGCTCAAGATCGCCGGCAAGCCGATCCTGGAGCACACGCTCCACGTCTTCGAGAACGCGCCGGACGTCGACGAGGTGATCCTCCTCATGACGCCCGCGTTCGTGGAGGACGCCCGCCGCATCGTCGAGCGGGCCCGGCTGGGCAAGGTCACCCGGGTCCTGGCCGGCGGCTCGACCCGCAGCGAGACCACCCGGATCGCCATCGAGGCCGCGGCCGCCGGGCTCGGCGAGGGCGAGGACTGCAACCTCCTCTTCCACGACGCGGTGCGCCCGCTGCTCTCGCAGCGCGTGGTGCGCGAATGCGTCGAGTCCCTGGAGCGCTACCAGGCCGTCGACGTCGCCATCCCGTCCTCCGACACCGTCATCGTGACCCGCACCCACGGCGACGACGGCGAGTTCATCACCGAGGTCCCCGACCGCTCCCGGCTGCGCCGCGGCCAGACCCCGCAGGGCTTCCGGCTCTCCACGATCCGCGCCGCGTACGAGCGGGCGGCCGCGGACCCCTCCTTCCAGGCCACCGACGACTGCTCCGTCGTCGTGAAGTACCTGCCCGACGTCCCGGTCCACGTGGTCACCGGCGACGACTACAACATGAAGGTCACCCAGCCCGTCGACGTCTTCATCGCCGACAAGCTGTTCCAGCTCGCCTCCCACGCCGCGCCCGCCCAGGCCGGCGAGGCCGCGTACCGCGAGCAGCTGGCCGGCAAGACGATGGTGGTCTTCGGCGGCTCGTACGGCATCGGCGCCGACATCTCCCGCATCGCGGAGGGCTTCGGCGCCCGCGTCTTCGCCCTGGGCCGCTCCACCACCGGCACGCACGTCGAGAACCTCGACCACGTCGAGGAGGCCCTGGCCAAGGCCTACGCCGAGACCGGCCGCATCGACTACGTCGTCAACACCGCGGGCGTGCTGCGCGTCGGCCGCCTCGACGCGACCGACAACGACACGATCCGCGAGGCGCTCGAGGTCAACTACCTCGCCCCCGTCAACATCGCCCGGACCTCGTACAAGTACCTGAGCGAGACCCAGGGCCAGCTGCTGCTCTTCACCTCCAGCAGCTACACCCGCGGCCGCGCCGAGTACAGCCTGTACTCCTCGACCAAGGCCGCCATGGTCAACCTGACCCAGGCGCTGGCCGACGAATGGGCCGAGGACGGCATCCGCGTCAACTGCGTGAACCCGGAGCGCACGGCCACCCCGATGCGCACCAAGGCGTTCGGCCAGGAGCCCTCGGCCTCGCTGCTCACGTCCGAGTCGGTCGCCCTGACCTCCCTGGACGTCCTGCTGTCCGAGATGACCGGCCACGTGATCGACGTACGCAAGCAGGACCCGACCACGACGCCGGCGCAGCGTTCCGGCTTCGAGGCGGCGCTGGCGTCCGTACTGATCCAGACCACGGAGGACCAGGGGGTCTAGGCGTGACGTACACACCCGGACAGCAGCAGCCGCCGCGGAGGATCTTCGTGGCCGGCGACTCCGAGGCGGTCGCCCGGCCGTACAGCTATCTGCCGATGGTGGGCTGGGCCCAGGCGCTGCCCCTCTTCCTCACCGATGCGGTCGAGGTCGTCAACTGTGCCCGCGCCCGCGCGAGCTCGAAGAGCTTCCGCGAGCGCGGCCGGCTCCAGTGGATCCTCGACAACCTGGAGCCCGGCGACTACCTGCTGTTCGGCTTCGGCCAGATCGACTGGAAGACCGACCCCGGTCTGCACACCAAGCCGTTCTCCACCTTCCAGGAGAACATGGCCGCCTTCGTGCACGGCGCGCGCGAGCGCCAGGCCCACCCGGTGATCCTGCTGCCGTACGAACGGCGCCGCATGGACGCGCACGGCAACGTCGCCCGCTTCCTGGGCGACTACCCGCTCGCGGCCCGGCAACTGGCCGAGGACGAGCACGTTCCGGTCGTCGACCTGTACGGCCAGAGCGTGCAGTGGTGGGAGGAGCTCGGGCCGGAGCCGTCCAAGCTCGTCTTCACCTATCTGCGGCCCGGCGAGCCGCTGCTGGAGAACGTCCAGGACGGGGACAACGTGCACCTGCGGGCGGAGGGCGCGATCGAGTGCGCCCGGTTCGTCGCCCGCAGCCTCGCCGAGCAGGGCGTCATCCCCTCTCCGTGGGTCCGCGACCTCGACCGCCGCCGGTTCTCCTACGAGGAGATGGGCTGGCTGGACGAGGAGACGTTCTCGCACCGTACGAAGTCCCGGGTGTCCGAGCCCGCGGCACGCAAGGAGTCCAGCGCGTGAACCTCCTCCGCCGCGGGCAGGCCGTCGGCGACACCCCGTCACTGGGCGCCGTGTACGCGGCCCTGTACAGCTCGGCCGACCCGCGCCGCGGTGTCTCCCCGGGCGAGACCGTCCAGTTCGGCCTCTCCGTCGCACCCGATCAGGGCGCCTCGCGCGGCTGCGCGTACCTGGCGGAGGAACCGCTGACCGCCGTCGGCGAGATCGTCGGCGTGCAGGGGCTGGAGTACTTCCCCCGCCAGCGCTGGTTCCGGGCCCGCGCCGACGCCGGGGAGCAGACGACGGGGGTCCTGCACCTGCGCGTCGCCGACTCGGCCACGGCACGCAGCATCCGGCCCCGGATCCTCGTGGGCATCCCGGACGCCTCGGGCCGCAAGCTCGTGCGGACGGGGAAGCTCGCCGCCGAGCCCCTGCCGCTGCGGCCGGCCACCGCCCGTGGCCTGCGGATCGCGACCGCACCGGACCGGCCGGGCACCGTCAACGTCCTGTCGGCGGCGCCGGCGGGAAGCACGGCCATCTCCGTGACGCAGCCGCGGGGCGGCCGGGCGCAGCTGTCGCAGGACGGCTGGGTCACGTACGCGCCCGCCCCCGGCTTCACCGGCTACGACCGGTTCGAGTACACGGTGGGCACGGCCGCGGCCGCCAAGCTGACCTCGCACGTGAACGTCTTCGTGGGCTCCTTGGAGCACATCCCGGGCGCCTTCCCGCAGCATCCGGCGGACAGCACCCCGCGTCCCTGGCAATGGCCCGAACTCACCGGGGAGATGCCGTGGCCCCGCCCCGCCGCTCCGCAGAACTGACGAGGATCCCGACACCATGAACACCGCCGTCGTCGGCCCCACCGACGTCAAGGACGTGACGGTCGCCGTCCGGGTCTGCAATCAGGCCGCCGCGCTCGACGCCTGCCTGGCTTCCGTCTTCGTGCAGTCCATCGGCACGGAGCGGCTGGAGATCATCGGGGTCGACGACGGCTCCACCGACGAGAGCGGGTCCGTGCTCGCGCGCGCGGCGCACCAGTACCCCGCCTTCGTCCGCGTGGGGCAGGTGTCGCACGGGCTGAGTCCGGCGGCCGCCCGCAACTGGGCGCTGAGCCAGGTGCGCGGACGGTACGTCATCTTCCTGGAGGCCACGGACCGGCTGGCGCCCGACGCACTGGAGCGGATGGTCGCCGCGGCCGACGCCAACGAGGCCGACATCGTGCTCGGCAAGCTGGAGAGCTCGGGCCGCCATGCGGTCGCGACCTCGATGTTCCGCAAGAACCAGGCCTACACCGATGCGTACGCCTCGCGCGTCTACTGGTCCCTGACGCCGGACAAGCTGTTCCGCACCAGCCTGCTGCAGCGCCGCGGGCTGGCCTTCCCCACCGACATGGTGATCGGCGACGACCAGGCCTTCACGGCCGGCGCCTTCATCGGGGCGGACAACGTCTCGGTCGTCGGCGATGCGACCTGCGTGGTCAAGGGCCCCTCGCCGACGGAGCGGGTGACGCTGGTGGACCGGGTCGCCCTGGTCTCCCGGATGCTGGCCCTGGTCGGCTCGCAGCTGCCCGAGGGGCCGCGCCGGGACAAGCTCCAGTCCCGCCACCTGGAGGTGGAGCTCGGCAAGGCGACCGCGGCCGCGCTGCTGTCCGCCACCGACGCGGCGGAGCGGGACCAGGCCCTGTGGGCCGCCGCCGAGGTGCTGCGCACCCAGGCGTCCCCGGGGGCGCTGGCGCTGCTGCCGCGTCCGGTGGCCGTACGGTTCGCCCTGCTGGCGCAGGGCCGCTTCGCCGAGGCGCAGCGGATGGCCGCCTTCGAGGCGGACAAGGAGCGTCCGGCCGTCCGCAAGACGGTGGAGAACGGCCGGGTGTACACGACGCTGCCGTTCTTCCGCGACCCGCAGGTCGCCCTGCCGGACGAGCTGTTCGACATCACCGGTGACATGACGGTCACCCACCAGTTGGAGAAGGCCCGCTGGGACGGGCCGATGCTGCTGCTGGAGGGCTTCGCGTTCTTCGAGCAGCTGTCGACGAAGGACCGCGCCACCCGGGTGGTGCTGCGCGAGCGTACGAGCGGTGCGATGGAGAGCTGCCCCGTCACGGCCCGCCGGGACGATGAGCTGACCAACGCCAAGGGCAGGCCCCGGGCGATGGGCCGCTTCTCCTGCCGGGTCAACCTGGCGCAGACCTCGAGCGGCTGGCCGCTCCCGCCGGGCACCTGGGACTTGCACCTCGCGGTCGGCTTCGAGGGCGTGACCCAGGAGGTGCGGCTCGGCCCGCGGCGCGCCGGGGAGCTCGACACGACGGCCCGGATGCCGGTGCGGATCGCGGCCGCGCCCGGTGCGCAGGGCTTGGAGCTGGCGGCCACCCCGTACTACACGGAGTCCGGCGGTCTCAGCATCGAGGTGTCGCAGCGGACGCCGCTGCCGCAGCACGCCTGACGGCCGGGCCTCGGGACGGCCGGCGCGGCCCGCCCGGCGCGGCGGCCTGCCCGGCCGGCGCCGCCGTGAGCCTCAGGCGGCGTCCCAGGGGCCGAAGACCAGCCCCTGCTGGGTGGTGTCCTGACGGGTACAGATCAGTGCACCGTCCCCGTCGAAGGCGGCCACGACGATGCGGCCTGCCGCGTCGACCGCAACCTGGGGCGCGTGCGCGCCGTGGCCGCCGAGGGAGGCCCACCAGGTGCCGTAGCCCTCGTTCTCGGTGACGTAGGCGGTGAGTTCGATGTCCCCCTCGGCGCCGGTCTGCGCCAGCACCGTGCAGTCGTAGCCGCCGATGACGGCCCGGACCACGCCCGGCGCGCCCGTGCCGCCGGCGCCACCGAGGGCCATCAGGCCGCCGCCCTGTGCGCCCTGCTGCCCGCCCCGCCAGGCGACCAGCGAACCGTCGCCCGGGTAGCGCCAGAAGTACGTCACCCTGCGCGGGCCCGTCTCGCACAGGACCGGGGTGCCGGGGACGACCGGCGTGGGGATGCGGTCGGCGAGCTGGAAGCGGCCCTGGCCGACACCCACCCAGCGGTCGGCTCCGGCTCGGCCGAGGGCGAGCAGCTCGAGCGGCCCGCCCGCCGACATGAGCGGGGCCACGTCGCCCGCGTACGGCTCCGGCGCCACCTGCTTCCAGCCGCCCCACGCGCCCTCGGCGTTGCGGCTGCGCCGCAGGACGCCGCCCTGGCGCAGGGAGACGAGGACGTGCGTGGAGCCCGAGCGCTGGTTGACGGCGATGCGCGGCGGGCCGGCCAGCCGGTCGTCGGCGGGGCCGCCACGCAGGCCGGGAGTGCCGAGGCTGTGCCAGTCGATCATGCCGCGGCCCGGCTGGAACTGGGTGGAGACGATGACCTCCGGCCGCTCCGAGCCGTCCTGGGCGGCCCGCAGGGCGACGAAGTGCACGTACCCCTCGCGGCTCTGCGCCATCGAGACGGTGCCCAGCCAGCCCGGGACCTCGAACACGTCGGGGCCGGTCCAGCCGGCGTGGGGGGCCGCGGCCTCGGTCCAGCGCAGCAGGCCGTGCGGGGTGCACGCGTAGGCCGTCAGGCGGCCGTCGCCCCCCTTGAACAGCCAGTTTCCGGCCACCGACGGCGACCGGCGGGGACGTGGTCCGGCCGGGGCTGCATCCTGTGCCGCGCGGTCGGAAGTGGCGCCCCGGCTACCGCTTTTGCCTCGGATCACGCCACTGTCCGCCCTTCTGCCGAGTATGTCCTGCTCAAGCGACAGGGCTCTTCACCGGAAAGAACCAGCCACTCGAAAGTGTGTCTTATGATGCACCCCATCGATAATAGAAGGGCTCTGCCTCCATGACCGACCGGCCCTCGGCCACTACTCCCCCGTCCCGGCGCAGGCCGCGGCGCGGCGGCAGGCGACGTGCCCTGCGGATCGTGCTGCTGACGGTGGCCGTGCTCATCCTCGCGGCCGGTGGCGCGGGCTGGTGGGCCTACAGCCATCTCAACGGCAACATCGACAGCGTCGACCTGGACCAGGCGATCGGCGACAACCGCCCGAAGAAGGTCGTCGCGGGCGCGCAGAACGTCCTCGTACTCGGCTCCGACTCGCGCGCCGGGGCCAACGCGGACCTCGACCACGGCGATGTGAGCGGCGCCCGCTCGGACACCGCCATGCTGGTGCACATACCCGAGGGCCGGTCCAAGGCCACCGCGGTGAGCATCCCGCGCGACACCCTGATCAGCCGGCCCGAATGCAAGGACGCCGACGGCAAGACCGTCAAGGCCGCGAACCGGGTCATGTTCAACTCGGTCTACTCGCTGGCCGGACCGGCCTGCGTGGTCAAGACCGTGGAGCAGATGTCCGGGATCCGCGTGGACCACTTCGTCGAGGTCGACTTCGCCGGGTTCAAGGGCCTGGTGGACGCGCTCGGCGGGGTCACGGTCACCCTGGACAAGCCGATGAGCGGAGCCAAGGGCGGGCTCAAGCTCGACGCCGGCACGCACCGGCTGAACGGCGCCGACTCGCTGAAGTTCGTCCGTACCCGCTACGGCTACGGCGACGGCAGCGACCTCGGGCGCATAGGCCTCCAGCAGCAGTTCATGATGGCGATGCTGTCGGAGATCAAGAAGCAGGACGCGCTCGGCAACCCGGCCCGGCTCTACAAGCTCGCCGACGCCGGCACGAAGTCGCTGACCACCGACTCCGACCTCGCCTCCCTCACCTCGCTGGCCGACTTCGCCCAGAGCATGAAGGGCGTGGACCCGGACACCATGGAGACGATCATGCTTCCGGTCGCCTACGACAAGGTGGACCCGAACCGCGTGGTCGTCGCGGAGCCGCAGGCCGGCCAGCTGTGGGAAGCCCTGCGCACCGACCAGAAGGTCCCCGCCGCGGCGAAGGACTCCCCCGCCAAGGGCTGACGCCCCCGCGCACGCGCAAGCCGGCCGTACGGGTGACCCGTACGGCCGGCTTCGTCTTTCCTCCCCGAGGCCGCTCAGAACTCCGCGTCGACGCCGACCTTGCCGAGGCGGCTGTGCGAGCGTCCGTAGGCGAAGTAGACGACGATGCCGATCGCCATCCAGATGGCGAAGCGGATCCAGGTCTCGGCCGGCAGGTTGAGCATCAGCCAGAGCGAGGCCGCGATCGACAGGATCGGGATCACCGGCACCCACGGGGTGCGGAAGGACCGGTGCAGGTCGGGGCGGGTCTTGCGCAGGATGATCACGCCGAGGGCGACGAGCACGAAGGCGAACAGGGTGCCGATGTTCACCAGTTCCGCGAGCTTCTCCAGGCTGGTGAAGCCCGCGACGACGGCGATGATCCCGCCGAGCAGGAGGGTCGCCCGGTAGGGGGTGCGGTACTTGGGGTGGGTGACGGAGAAGACGCGCGGCAGCAGTCCGTCACGGCTCATCGCGAAGAACACGCGGGTCTGGCCGAGCAGCAGGATCATGCTCACGGTGATCAGGCCGACGGCCGCACCGAGACTGATGGCACCGGAGAAGAAGGGCTGGTTCACCGATTTGAAGGCTTCGGCCAGTGGCGCCGTCGGTGACATCTCCGAGTACTTCTGCATGCCGGTGACCACGAGCGTCACGGCGACGTAGAGCACCGTGCAGATCAGCAGCGAGCCGAGGATGCCGCGCGGCATGTCCCGCTGGGGGTTCCTGGTCTCCTCGGCGGCGGTGGCCACGACGTCGAAGCCGATGAACGCGAAGAAGATGAGGGAGGCCGCGGTGAAGATGCCCATGACGCCGAAGTTGGTGGGCGCGTAGCCGAACAGCAGCTGGACCAGTGGCGTGTGCAGGCCGTTGCCCGCCTCCTGCGGCTGGGCCGGGGGGATGAACGGCGAGTAGTTGTCGGCCTTGATGAAGAACAGGCCCGCGATGATCACCAGCAGGACCACGAAGACCTTGATGGCGACCACGACCGCGGTGATCCGCGCCGAGAGCTTCGTCCCGACGACCAGGATCGCCGTCAGCACCAGGATCAGCAGGAAGGCCAGCAGGTCGAAGCTTCCTCCCGCGTCCGGTCCGGACAGCGCGGTGGGCAGGTCCCAGCCCAGGTTGGTGTGCATCAGGTGGCGCACGTACCCGGACCAGCCGACCGCGACGACGGCGGTGCCGAGGGCGAACTCCAGCACCAGGTCCCAGCCGATGATCCAGGCGGGCAGCTCACCGATCGAGGCGTACGAGAAGGTGTACGCGGATCCGGCCACCGGCACGGTCGACGCGAACTCGGCGTAGCAGAGCGCCGCGAGGGCGCAGACGATGCCCGCCGCCACGAAGGCGAGAGAGGTGGCGGGTCCGGCGTTGTTCCGGGCCGCGATGCCCGTGAGGACGAAGATGCCGGTGCCGATGATGACACCCACACCGAAAACCGTCAGGTCCCAGGCGGAGAGCGACTTCCGGAGCGCATGTTCCGGCTCCTCCGTGTCACGGATGGACTGCTCCACCGTCTTGGTGCGGAAGACGCTGTTCAGGTCCTTGCTCACCGACGCACCTCCGACAGGTGACGACGCACACGAACGGGCCGGGAGGCCCACCCCTTCAAGGGTGATCTCCCGGCCCGTGACGTGCAACCGCGCGGCGATCTAGTGGCCGGTACCCGTCCTAGTCGACGGCGGCGGCCGGCTCGCTGTCGTAGCGCCCGTCCAGCTTGGCCACCAGGCCGGTGACCTGCCGGGCGATGTCCGGCGCGGTCAGTCCGATCTCGGCCATGATCTCCTTGCGGAGGGCGTGGTCGAGGAAGCGCTGCGGGATGCCGAAGTCGCGCAGCGGCACGTCGACGCCCGCGTCGCGCAGCGCCTGCGCGACGGCGGAGCCCACACCGCCGGTGCGGCCGTTGTCCTCGACGGTGACGACCACGCGGTGCCGGTCCGCGAGCGGGGCCAGGGCCTCGTCCACGGGCTTGACCCAGCGGGGGTCGACGACGGTCGTGGAGATGCCCTGCTTGTCGAGCAGGTCGGCGATCTCCAGGCACATCGGGGCGAGCGCGCCGACCGAGACGAGCAGTACGTCCGTGGGGGCACCTCCCAGGTCCGAAGGACCGAGGGGGAGGGTGACCTCGGGTGCCGGGGTGCGCAGGACGTCCATGCCGCCGATCCGGCCGACGGCCGGGACGGCCGGGCCGACGACGCCCTTGGAGTAGCGCACGACGGTCGGGGCGTCCTTGACCTCGACGGCCTCGCGGAGCTGGGCGCGCAGCTGCTCGGCGTCGCGCGGGGCGGCGAGCCGCAGGCCCGGCACGACCTGGAGGATGGACATGTCCCACATGCCGTTGTGGGAGGCGCCGTCGTCGCCGGTGACACCGGCGCGGTCCAGGACGAAGGTGACCCCGCACTTGTGCAGGGCCACGTCCATCAGGACCTGGTCGAAGGCGCGGTTGAGGAACGTCGCGTACACCGCGAAGACCGGGTGGACCCCGCCGGTGGCGAGGCCCGCCGCCGAAGTGGCGCCGTGCTGCTCGGCGATGCCGACGTCGTAGATCCGGTCCGGGAAGGCCTCGGCGAACTTGTTGAGGCCGACCGGGTGGAGCATGGCGGCGGTGATGCCGACGATGTCCGCGCGCTCGTGGCCCAGCTTGACCATCTCGTCGGCGAAGACGGAGGTCCAGCTGGCGGCGGCGGTCTTGACCGGCAGACCGGTGTCCGGGTGGATCACGCCGACCGCGTGGAAGCGGTCCGCCTCGTGCTCCAGGGCCGGGGTGTAGCCGCGGCCCTTCTGGGTGAGGCAGTGCACGATGACCGGGCCGCTGAAGCGCTTGGCGCGCTGCAGGGCGGACTCCAGGGCCTCGATGTCGTGGCCGTCGATGGGCCCGATGTACTTCAGGCCGAGGTCCTCGAACATGCCCTGTGGGGCGATGAAGTCCTTGAGGCCCTTCTTGGCGCCGTGCAGGGTCTCGAAGAGCGGCTTCCCGACGACCGGGGTGCGCTCCAGGAGCTCCTTGCCGCGGGCCAGGAAGCGCTCGTAGCCGTCCGTGGTGCGCAGGGTGGCCAGGTGGTTGGCGAGGCCGCCGATGGTGGGGCCGTAGGAACGCTCGTTGTCGTTGACGACGATGACGAGCGGGCGGTCCTTGGCGGCGGCGATGTTGTTCAGCGCCTCCCAGGCCATGCCTCCGGTCAGCGCGCCGTCGCCGATGACGGCGGCGACGTGGTGGTCCTCCCGGCCGAGCACCTCGTTGGCCTTGGCGAGGCCGTCGGCCCAGCCCAGCACGGTGGAGGCGTGGGAGTTCTCGATCACGTCGTGGTCGGACTCGGCGCGCGAGGGGTAACCGGAGAGGCCGCCCTTGGTGCGCAGGCCGGCGAAGTCCTGGCGGCCCGTGAGCAGCTTGTGGACGTAGGCCTGGTGGCCGGTGTCGAAGAGGACCTTGTCCTTGGGCGAGTCGAAGACCCGGTGCAGAGCGATCGTCAGTTCGACCACCCCGAGGTTGGGGCCGAGGTGCCCGCCGGTCTTGGAGACGGCGTCGACGAGGAAGGACCTGATCTCGGCGGCGAGCTGGTCGAGCTCCTCCTGGCTGAGCCGGTCCAGATCGCGCGGTCCCTTGATGCGGGTCAGCAGCACCCGTGCCTCCTTGCAGTTGCTTGCTGGTCTGTCGAGTCTAATGTTCCGTCGGCGACCGCGGTCATCGGGCTGCCGCACACGGGTCACAGCTTTGTCATAGCTGTAGACATCCCTGTGCAGATCACCCCGATGTCACACCTCACATTCAGGCGTATACCCACACAGGCGTACGCACGGTTGTACGTGCAGACGTACGCACGGATGCCCGGTGCCACACGGGGTGGCACCGGGCACTGTGACCGGTCTTACCGCATCGGACGCGGTGTCAGGCGCGTCCGGCCGTCTTCTGGGTCTTGCGGGTGACCGAGTCGATCACCACGGTGGCCAGCAGCACCGCACCGGTGATCATGTACTGGATCGGCGTGGCGATGCCCTGGAGAGCCAGACCGTACTGGATCGAGGTGATGACCATGACGCCGAGGAGGGCGTTCCAGGTCCGGCCCCGGCCGCCGAAGAGGCTGGTGCCGCCGATCACGGCCGCCGCGATCACGTTCATCAGCAGGTCGCCGCCGCCGGCGCTCTGGTTGGCCGCCGCGATCTTGGAGGCCCAGAAGAGGCCGCCGATGGCCGCGAAGGTGCCCGAGATCGTGAACACCGCGATACGGATCCCGACGACGCTGATGCCTGCGCGGCGGGACGCCTCGACGCTGCCGCCGAGGGCGAAGACGTTCCGGCCGAACGTGGTGCGGCGCAGCAGGAAGTCCGTGCCGGCCAGCACCACCACGAAGAGCACCACCGCCAGCGGCAGGCCCTTGTACTGGTTGAACACCGCGGCGGGACCGAAGGTGAAGACCGCCAGCAGGCCCGTGCGCAGGGCGATCTCGCTCATCGGACGGGACGGGACGCCCGCGGCCTCGCGGCGGCGGTTGTCGAAGAAGCTCGCCAGGAAGTACCCGACCACCGCGATCGCGGCGAGGCCGTAGCCGGCCGCCACGTCCGTGAAGAAGTACGTGGTGAGCTGGCCCACCACACCGTCGGAGTCGATGTTGATCGTGCCGTTGCTGCCGAGGATCTGCAGCATGGCGCCGGACCAGAAGAGCAGGCCCGACAGCGTGACCGCGAAGGCCGGCGCGCCGATCTTGGCGAAGAAGAAGCCGTGGATTGCGCCGATCAGGGCACCGCCGGCGACGGCGGCCAGGATCGCCACCCACTCGTTGACCCCGTGGGTGACGGCCAGGACGGCGAAGAGGGCACCCGCGACACCGCTGACCGAGCCGACCGAGAGGTCGATCTCACCGAGCAGCAGCACGAAGATGATGCCGACGGCCATCATGCCGGTGGCGACCATGGTGATCGCGATGTTGGTGAGGTTCTCCGGGGACAGGAAGTTCGCGTTCAGCCCCTGGAAGATGCCGCAGATGATGATCAGGCCGATGACGACCGGGAGGGAGCCCAGGTCGCCGGCCTTCATCTTGCGGCCGAACTCGCTCAGGTAGCCGGCCAGCCCCTGCTCGCGCACGAGCAGGCGCGGGTCCACCGCGGGAATGGAGTCCGCCGGGGCGGCGGGGTTGGCGAGCTGGGCCACCTCTTCCGCATGGGTGTGGTGTTCGGTGCTCACTTGCGAGCCTCCCCGGTACGGGCCGCACGGCGGGTCACGGCGTTGTCCGTGGCTCCGGTGATGGCGGAGATGATCTCTTCCTGCGACGTGTCCTTGACGGTGAAGACGCCGTTGTTGCGGCCCAGCCGCAGGACCGCCACCTTGTCGGCGACGGCCTTCACATCGGCCATGTTGTGGCTGATGAGGATGACGGCGTGGCCGCGCTCGCGCAGCCGCTCCACCAGGTCGAGGACCTGTGCGGTCTGCTCGACGCCGAGGGCGGCCGTGGGCTCGTCGAGGATGACGAGCTGGGGCTCGCCGAGCATCGAACGGGCGATCGCCACGGTCTGGCGCTGACCGCCGGAGAGCGAGGCGATGGGGATGCGGACACTGGGGATCCGGATGGACAGGGTGGTCAGGAGCTCGCGGGCGCGGCGCTCCATCTCCACCTCGTCCAGGACGCCGCGGCGCTTGAGCTCGCGGCCCAGGAAGAGGTTGCCGACGACGTCGATGTTGTCGCACAGCGCGAGGTCCTGGTAGACCGTCGCGATGCCCAGGTTCTGGGCGTCGTGGGGCTTGGTGATCGAGACCGGCTTGCCCTCCCACTCGATGACTCCGTCATCGATGGGGTGGACGCCGGCGATCGTCTTGACGAGCGTGGACTTGCCGGCGCCGTTGTCGCCGACCAGGGCGACCACCTCGCCGGAGTGGATCTCGAGCTCTACGTCGGTGAGCGCCTGAACGGCACCGAATCGCTTCGAGACCCCTCGCAACGCCAGCACGGGCGCAGCGGACACATGAACCATCTCCTTCGCCGCCTGACCGGCGGGGATGTCGTGCAGTAAGTGCAGGAGCGGGGTGGGATGAGGAATCGTTTCTGCCCGGCGCCCCACGGGTGGCGGGGGAAGAGGGGCGGGGCGCCGGGCAGGCGCGGGGGTCCTGGTGGACCGGAGGCCGCGGGGGCGGGCCTCCGGCCGGCAGGACGCTGGGGCCTCGGCAGGCCCGGGGGGAGCCTGCTTGCGGCCGGGACCGGCCCGCTTCCGGGCCGGGGTGGCCTACAGGGGGCCCGTGTGAGGCCCGGTCGGCCTACTTCAGGCCGAGGGTGGTGCAGGCGGCCGCGTACTTGTCGGTGCAGATCTCGTCGGCCGTGTAGACACCGTCCTTGATGACAGTGTCCTTGATGTTGTTCTTGGTCAGCGAGACGACGGGGACCAGGACCGAGGGGATGCCCTTGTCGGTCGGGCTGTCGACCTTGGAGGTGGTGACACCGTCCAGCTTCTCGCCCTTGGCGAGCGCGACGGCCATCTTCGCGGCGGCCTCGGCCTCGGGGGCGTACGGCTTGTAGACGCTCATGAACTGCTCGCCCGCGACGATCCGCTGCACACCCGCGAGTTCAGCGTCCTGGCCGGTGACCGGGGGCAGCGGGTCCATGCCGGCGGCCTTGAGGGCGGTGATGATGCCGCCGGCCATGCCGTCGTTGGCGGAGTAGACGCCGACGATCTTGTCCTTGCCGATCGCGGAGATCGCACCCGCCATGTTCGTGTTGGCGTTCTCCGGCTTCCACTCCTTGGTGTCGTACTCCTTGCCGATGGTCACCTTGCCATCGAGGACGGAGTGCGCACCCTTCTTGAAGAGGGCGGCGTTCGGGTCGGTGACCGACCCGTTCATCATGACGATCTCACCGCTCTTGGCCTTGTCGCCCAGGGCCTCCAGCAGGGCCTTGCCCTGGACCTTGCCGACCTCTTCGTTGTCGAAGGAGGTGTAGGCGTCGATCGGGCCCTCGGCGAGGCGGTCGTACGCCACGACCGGGATGCCCTTCTCCTTGGCCTTCTTGACCGAGCCGGCGATGGCCTTGGAGTCCACGGCGTCGATGACCAGGACGTTCACCTTGTTGGTGATCATCGTGTCGACCTGCGAGTTCTGCGTGGTCGCGTCCTGCTTGGCGTTGGCGTAGACCACCTCGGCCTTGCCGCCGGTGAGCTCGGCGACCTTCTTCTCGAAGAGCGGCTTGTCGAACTTCTCGTAGCGCGCGGTCTGGTTCTCCGGCAGGAGCAGACCGATCTTGATCGCGCCACCCGCGGCGGCGGAGCCGGACTCCTTCGGCTTCTCACCGGCCTCCTTGGCGCTGCCACAGGCAGCAAGGGAAGCGGCCATGGCGGTGGCGGCGACGGCTACGGCGGCTCTGCGCATGCGCGTGTTCATTTCTTGAACCTCCCTGACGAGGCCGCAGCGTTGCGGCCGAGGTGGACGTGAGTCAACCTCGGCCGCAGTTTGCCGTCAAGGAGTGAATCCTTAACGAGATGACAACGGTGCCATCCGTTATCTAACTGAAGGCAAGAGCTTGAGGTTCGGCGAACCGGCCAGAAGGGTCGAATCGCCCATCTCGCTCAGTACCAGGGCCAGCGCGCCCAGCACCTCGGCCCGGCCGCCCAACGACCCGGTGAGTACGGACAGTTGCCGTGCCGCGCTGGGGATCGCGTACCGCCCGACCGACTCACGTATGGGGGCCAGGATCAGTTCACCGGCCTCCGCCAGCGAACCGCCGAGCACCACGCGGCTCGGGTTCAGAACGTTGCACAGGTTCGCGACACCACTACCCACATGGCGGCCCACGTCGGCGATGACCCGGCGGCAGCCCGGGTCGCCCTCCCGGGCCAGTTCGACCACCCGCTCCATGGTGAGCTCGGGCCCGTGCGTGCTCTGCAGCAGCGGCAGCACGTAGCGGGCCGCGGCGAAGGTCTCCAGGCAGCCGCGGTTGCCGCAGCGGCAGACCGGTCCGGACTCGTCGAGGGTGATGTGCCCGATCTCGCCGGCGGTGCCGCCGGGCCCCCGGTAGATCTGCCCGTTGATCACCAGGCCGGCGCCGACGCCGCTGGCGACCTTGATGTAGGCGAGGTCCTTGACCCCGCGGCCGCTCCCCCACACCAGCTCCCCGAGCGCTCCGAGGTTGGCGTCGTTGTCCACGTACACGGGCACGCCGAGGCGCTGCGAGAGCTCCTGGCGGGGGTTGATCCCGGCCCAGCCCGGCAGGATCGCGGTGGAGCCGAGGGTCCCGGACTCCACGTCGATGGGGCCGGGGACGCCGAGCCCCACTCCGATGACCTTGTCCAGGCCCACCCCGATGCCTGCGATCAGCTCTCCGACCAGGGCTTCCGCCCGGTCGAAGCCGTCCGCCCAGGAGGCGTCCACGTCCAGCGGGGCGGACTCCTCGGCCAGGACCTGGTGGGCGAGGTTGCCGACCGCCACCCGTAGGTGGGTGTGGCCGAAGTCCACACCGATCACGATGCCCGCGTCGCCGCTGAGCGAGACGCTGCGCGCCCGCCGGCCGCCGGCCGAGGTGTCCGTGACCTCGACGGTCCCACCGTCCTTGAGCTCGCGGACGATGTTGGAGACCGTGGCCGCCGACAGTCCGGTGGACCGGGCGATCTCCGCCTGGGTCAGCGAACCCGCGAGCCGCACCGCCCGCACGACCCGTTCGAGATTCGCGCGGTGCAGTGAAGACTGCGATCCGGGAGTCTGCACGACTCATCCACTCCTGCCCATAAGCGACGGCCGACCGTCGCCCCCCGAGCCGGCGATCGCGGCTTGGTGCTCCGAGACCCCGGCGTCTCTCCAACTTGTGAACCTTAAGTCGAGCCTTTGGCCCTCCAGACGTCAAGAGGCTGACGCGGAACGAATCGGCCACTACCGGTCATAAGTATGAGAGACATCCCTCTAGATCGTGCTACGGTCGCTGCGGCGCCGGTCCTCTGCGGCCTTCCCGGCCGGATCGGGCGCCCTGTAATGAAGGCGCTACGCAAGGAGGTGTTCGGGATGAGTCCCGATCGAAGTCTTTGCAGCGCTCTCGTCGGCTGACCTTGATCAGCTGATCCTTCCCTGAGTGCGCACGGCCGCGGTACACCACCGCCGTCCCGTGCGTTTCTGCATCCCCTCTTTCCCCTCCCCCGCCTTTCCTTCCGCATGCCGCGGCCGTTCCGCCCGGCGTGCGTCATCCATGCCCTTCGGCGTGTCCGCCGGCGCTTCGCGCCGCCCTGCGCCGATCCGTGATCACTCCACGTGACCGCGCGGCTTCGTGCTGCCCGGCCGCAGTGGAGGGAGGTATTCGTCATGACCATGCTCACCCCCCGTACTCCGGCCAAGCTCGCACCGCCGGGCAAGGGCCGCCGCGAGCGCAAGGCCGCAGAGCTGGAGTCCCGTACCCGGCTCGCCGGCGAGCAGCTCGCCGGGTTCAGCGCCCGCCCCGGCGCCCAGGTCCTGCAGGACCTCTCCGCCACGCGCAACGGCCTCACGCACGCCGAGGCGACGCTGCGTCTGGAGCGGCACGGCGCCAACGTCGTCGCCCACGAGCGTGCCCCGCGCTGGTGGACCCAGCTGGCGAAGGCGTTCCGGAACCCCTTCATCGCCGTCCTGGTCTTCCTGGCCGCCGTCATGTGGTGGCAGGACCCGGCCGATCCGGGCGTCGTCATCCTCTCCGTGATGGTGGGGATCAGCGGGCTGCTGCGCTTCTGGCAGGAGTTCCGCTCCGGCCGCGCCGCCGACGCACTGAAGAAGCTGGTCACCACCACCTGCGCGGTGCAGCGCCGGGCCGGCAGCGGCGCGGGGCCGACCACCCTCGAGGTGCCCATGGACCAGGTGGTCCCGGGCGATGTGGTGAAGCTGGCCGCAGGTGACCTGGTCCCGGCCGACCTGCGGCTGATCACCTCCAAGGACCTGATGGTCGGCCAGGCCGCGCTGTCCGGTGAGTCCCTGCCGGTGGCCAAGGCCGACACTCCCCCTCCCTCGGCCGACGGGACCCCCGGCACCGAGGACCTCGGGCAGCCCGGGACCACGGACCCGGTCGAGGCCGGCAACCTGGTCCTCATGGGGACGTCGGTCACCTCCGGTACCGCCACCGGCGTGGTCGTCGCCACCGGCGCCGACACCTACTTCGGCTCGATGGCCGGCTCGCTGGTCGGCGAGCGCCCGCAGACCAACTTCGACAACGGCGTGCGCAAGGTCAGCTTCCTGCTGATCCGCTTCATGCTGGTCATGGTCCCGGTCGTGTTCGCGGTCAACGGCCTCACCAAAGGCGACTGGGACGAGGCCTTCCTCTTCGGCATCGCCGTCGCGGTCGGCCTGACCCCCGAGATGCTGCCGATGGTCGTGTCCGCCAACCTGGCACGCGGCGCGGTCGCCATGTCCAGGCGCAAGGTCGTCGTCAAGCGCCTCAACGCGATCCAGAACCTCGGCGCGATGGACGTGCTGTGCACGGACAAGACCGGCACCCTCACCGAGGACCGGATCGTCCTGGACCGCTACCTGGACGTGCACGGCAACGAGGACAACGAGGTCCTGGAGTACGGCTACCTCAACTCCCACTTCCAGACCGGCCTGAAGAACCTGATGGACCAGGCGGTCATCAACCGGGTCAACGAGGCCGAGGAGGTTGTCGTCGACGCACGGTTCTCGATGGTCGACGAGATCCCCTTCGACTTCGCCCGCCGGCGGATGTCCGTGGTACTGGGCCGCAACAGCATCGTGGGCGACCTCGGCCGCTCCGAGCACGTCATGATCACCAAGGGTGCGGTGGAGGAGGTCCTGGACCTCTGCACCCACATGACGGACCGCGGCCGGAAGGTCGAACTCACCGAGCAGCTGCGCCGGCACGTCACCCGCATCGCCGAGGACAACAACCGCCAGGGGCTGCGCGTCCTCGCCGTCGCCACCCGCACGATGAGCAGCCCGCGCCCTGCCTACTCCGTCGCGGACGAGGACCGGCTGACCTTGGTCGGCTTCCTCGCCTTCCTCGACCCGCCGAAGGCCGACGCCGCCCGGGCCCTCCAGGGCCTGGCCGACAAGGGTGTCGCGGTCAAGGTCGTCACCGGCGACAACGACCTCGTCGCAGCCCGGGTCTGCGCGGACGTCGGCATAGACGTCGGGCACGTGGTGCTCGGCAGCGAGATCGACGCCCTCGACGACGCGGCACTGCGCGCGCTGGCCGCCCGTACGACGGTCTTCGCCAAGGTCAACCCGGTCCAGAAGGCCCGGATCGTACGGGCCCTGCAGGCCGACGGCCACACCGTCGGCTTCCTCGGGGACGGCATCAACGACGCCGCGGCGCTGCGCGACGCCGATGTCGGCATCTCCGTCGACACCGCGGTCGACATCGCGAAGGAGTCCGCGGACGTCATCCTGCTGGAGAAGGACCTGACCGTCCTGGAACAGGGCGTGATCCAGGGCCGGACCACCTTCGGCAACACGATCAAGTACATCAAGATGACGGCGTCGTCGAACTTCGGCAACGTCTTCTCGGTCCTGGTGGCGAGCGCGTTCATCCCGTTCCAGCCGATGCTCGCGATCATGCTGCTGGTGCAGAACCTGGTCTACGACATCGCGCAGCTGGCGACGCCGTGGGACCGGATGGACGAGGAGTACCTGCGCAGGCCCCGCAACTGGGACGCCAAGGGCATCGGCCGGTTCATGGTCTGCATCGGCCCGATCAGCTCGGTCTTCGACATCGCGATGTTCGTGATCATGTGGAACGTGTTCGGTGCCGACAGCGAGGCCGATCAGGCACTGTTCCAGTCCGGCTGGTTCATCGAGGGCCTGCTCTCGCAGACCCTGATCGTCCACATGATCCGTACCCGGAAGATCCCCTTCGTCCAGTCCCGGGCCTCCTGGCCGGTGATGGTGATGACCGTCCTCGCGGTGCTGACCGGGCTGTACCTGCCCTTCTCGCCGCTGGCCGGGTCGCTGGGCTTCGTGCCGCTGCCTGCGGGCTACTTCCCGTGGCTGATCGGCGTACTGCTCGCGTACTGCACGCTCACGCAGCTCCTGAAGACCCTGTACATCCGCAAGTTCGGCACCTGGCTGTAGGAGCCCGGCAACGGGAAGAGGAGGGGAGGGCCATGCTGTTCACCGAATGGGAAATGGCCGGGCACCTGGCCGCCGCCCTCGGCTTCGGAGCGGCGATCGGGCTGGAACGGCAGTGGCGGGCCCGGATGGCCGGGCTGCGGACGAACGCCCTGGTGGCGGGCGGTGCAGCGCTCTTCGTGCTGCTCTCGCAGTACGGGTTCATCGGCGCCGTCTCGGAGGTCCAGTACGACGGCTCCCGGGTCGCGGCCCAGATCGTCTCGGGGATCGGCTTCCTCGGCGCCGGGGTGATCATGCGCGACGGGCTGAGTGTCCGGGGCCTGAACACGGCCGCCACCCTGTGGTGTTCGGCGGCCGTGGGCTGCCTGGCCGGAGTCGGCATGTTCGTCCTGGCCGCCTTCGGCACGGCGGGCGTGGTGGGGGTCAACCTCCTGCTGCGCCCGCTGGGCCGGCGCATGGACCGCGAGCCCGGGCGGGCGGCCGGGGCCGATTGCGCCGAACGGACGGCCGGGGGCGATCGGCGTCGCCCCCGGCCGTCGCCGCCCCGCTACTTGAGGGTGGCGGAGGTCAGGCCGGCCTGGATCTGGCGCTGGAAGGACAGGTAGACCACCAGCATCGGGATCATCGCGATGGTCACGCCGGCGAACAGCACCGGCAGGTCCGTCTCGTACCCCATCTGGTACTGCAGCTGGATCAGGCCCTGGGTGAGCATGTAGCGCTCGGGGTCCGATCCGGTCTGCGGCTGCATCAGCACGGAGGGCAGGATGTACTGGTTCCACTGGCCCAGGACATTGAATATCCCGACGCTGATCAGGCCGGGCTTGGCCATCGGCAGCATCACCTGGAAGAAGATCCGGGTGTCGGAGGCCCCGTCGATCACCGCCGCCTCGTGCACGGCCGTCGGCAGCGTGCGGAAGAACGAGTGCATGAAGAAGACGGTGAAGGGCATCGAGTAGGCCACGTACACCAGGATCAGACCCTGGTACGTGTTGAGCATGTCCAGACGCTTGACCATGAAGAACAGCGGGACCAGCGCCAGGAACACGGGGAACATGGCCCCGCTGACGAAGAAGTAGTAGAAGAGCCGGTTCCCCGGGAAGGGGTAGCGGGCCAGTACGTACGCCGCCATCGAGCCGAGCAGCATGGTCAGCGGCACCGAGAACGCCATCACGATCAGTGTGTGGGCGAAGTAGTCGCCGATGCCCTTGTCCCAGGCCCGGGAGAAGGCGTCGAAGTGCCAGTTGGAGGGCCAGCTGAGGGCCGATCCGCCGATCTGGGAGTCGGTCTTGAACGAGCCGAGCGCCAGCCAGATCAGGGGCAGGACGATCAGTATCGCCCAGACGGCGAGGAACCCGTGCGAGAAGACGTTCAGCACCATGCCGTCGGAGCCGGTTTTCCCGCCCTCCCCGGAGCGGCCGCTGCCGCCGGACCGCTCGGCCGAAGCCTCGCCCGGCGCCTTGATCACTGTGGACTCTGCAGTCATCGGGGATCTCCTCTCAGAACTCGATGCGCTCGCGGCGGGTGGCGCGCAGCGTGACGACGGAGAGGATCATGGTCAGGACGAGCATGACCACGCCCATGGCGCAGGCGTAGCCGCTCTTGCCGAAGTACAGGAAGTTGCGCATCAGCACCGTGGCCATGACCTCGCTGTGGTGGTCGGGGCCGCCGCCGAACTGGCCGGAAGTCATGGTCGACACCAGGACGAACATGTCCATCGCGGCGATGCCCAGGTAGACCGCGGAGGTCTGCACGGAGTCCCACAGCAGGGGCAGCGTGACCTTGAGGAAGGTCTGGGCGCGCCCCGCACCGTCGAGCAGGGCGGCCTCGTAGATGTCCTTGGGTACGGACTGCATGGCTGCCGAGAAGAGGACCAGGTAGAAGCCGACTCCGTGCCAGACCACCACCAGGAGCAGGCACCACAGGACGAGGTTCGGCTGGTTGAGCCATTCGACGGGGTGGGCCGGGTCGACCAGGCCCAGCTTGGTGAGGAATCCGTTGAGCAGGCCGCCCTCGTCGCTGCGGTAGACGGCGCCGAAGAGCACGGCGAGGATGGCCAGCGACAGGACCTGCGGGAAGAAGTAGACGATCTTGTAGACGGAGGAGCCGCGGACGCCCCGCACCCCGCCCGCCCCGCTGCGCCCTCCCGCGTTCACCATGAAGGCGAAGAAGAGGGCCAGCAGGATGGTGACGGCCGGGACGAACACCAGGAGCAGCAGGTTGTGCCACAGGGCGCCGCGGAAGACCTCGTCCTTCATCAGCGCGGCGTAGTTGTCCAGGCCGACGAAGTCGAACGTGGGCGACTGTCCGGACCAGTTGGTGAAGGAGTAGCCGAACGTCTGAATGTACGGCCAGATGACGAAAGTCAGGTACAGCGCGAGCGGCAGGATGAGGAAGCCGGCGATGAAGCCGATCCTTCCCTTGCCCTGTGCTACTTGGCTCATGGTGTCCGTCCCTTGGACGATGTCAGCTGCGGTGGTTGTTCTTGGCGTTCGGGTCCTTGGCAGCCTTGTCTACCGCAGCCTGGGCCCGCTTGATCCATTCCTTTGGCTGGATCCGCTTGGCCATCAGCTCATTGGACGCGTTCTGGATCTCGGTGTCCATCTCGCTGTACCAGTCGGGGTACAGGTAGTTGAAGGTGTTCGAGCCGGCCGTCTTGACGGCCGCGACCGCCGATGCCGTGCCGGGGCGCAGCTTGACGTTCGGGTCGACGCCGTCCTTGACCACGGTGAGGGAGTTGGCCTGCTGGGCGAAGAGGGTCGACCATTCGCGGGACAGCATCGAGCGGAGGAACTCCAGGCCGCCGGCCTTGTTGGCGGCCTTCTCCGGGACGATGAAGGGTTCGCCCGCGCCGGCCCGGATGGCCTCGAAGGGCAGCTTGCTGTCGGCCAGCGTCGGCACCGGCAGGAACTTCATGTCGAAGTCGTCCGGGGTCTGCTTGAGCTGCTCGTTCTCCAGCCAGGAGCCGGAGGGGATGAAGGCGGCCTTGTACTGGTTCCAGGCGGTCTGGGACTCCGTGTGGGTGAGGCCGTTGGTGCCGGCCATCAGCAGGTCCTTCTCGACGATCTCGTAGACCGCCTCGACGGCGGCGAGGGCGGCGGGGTTGCCCTCGAAGGCGTTGGGCTCGAGGTTGTCGATCGCCTTCATGGCCTCCAGACCGCCCTTCTTGGCGATCAGGTCCATGATGACGACGTTGATGTAGTACGGGTACTTGCCCTGGTGGGCGAGGCCGCCGATGCCGGCGGCCTTGGCCTTGGTACAGATGTCGAGGAAGTCGGCCCAGGTCTTCGGCTCGGCCCAGCCCTTCTCCTTGAAGAGCTTGCCCGAGTACCAGAAGCCGAACACCGTGTAGACGTAGTAGAGCGCGACGAACTTGCCGCCCTGGGTGCCCTGTTCGACGGTGCCGGGGATGAGCATGTCCCGGACCTTCTTGGCCGGGTCGTCGAGCGAGGGCGCGTCGAGCACCTGGGTGAGCTCGGCGAGCTGGCCGCCCTTGGCGAGGACGTCGATCTTGATCTGCTGGGCGCCGGAGTCGTCGATGACGTCCGGCGGGTTGCCGCCGTTGAAGCGGGGCTGGAGCTTGGCCGCGATCTCCTGGGTGCCCAGGTGGGAGCTGGTGGTGCCCCATTTCTTGTCGAAGGCGGCCTCCCAGGCCTTCGCGTAGTCGTCGCCGAACCCGCCCTTGAAGACGACGACGTCCAGCTTGCCGCCCTTGGCCACGCCGAAGGGGTTCTCCTTGGTCACCGCACCCTTGTCCGGCCCCTTCGTGGACGTGTCCTCACCCCCGGAGGCGCAGGCGGACAGGAAGCTCATCGTGGGCACCGAGATCAGTCCCAGTGCCACGGAGCGCTTGATCAGGTCACGGCGGCCGATGCCCTCACCAGTGGATCCCATGCTCATGTCCTCGCCTTCGTCAGAAGTGTGAAGGAGGCCGGAAATCGCGACGGTCACCGCGCATACGGACATCACCGCAGGTCCCCGCCATCCCCCGGTCCGGTACCGCTCGTAACGCGGTGATCCGGACGGGCACAGGTATAGTCCACTTCCGCTCGTGTGAGCAAGATCATGCACACGGTTGTCCGTCAGCTTTTCCGAGTTGAGACCTCCCCGAAACCTGGCCCGGGCCTGGAAAAGCGGAAGGGCCGTACCCCCTTAACGGGGATACGGCCCTTTGGTGCCGCTAGGTGCTCAGCCTCGGATGAGGTTGCGGAGCACGTACTGCATGATGCCGCCGTTGCGGTAGTAGTCCGCCTCACCCGGGGTGTCGATGCGGACGACCGCGTCGAACTCCACACCGGTGTCGGTGGTGACCTTGACCGTGCGCGGGGTGGTGCCGTTGTTCAGCTCCTCCACACCGGTGAAGGAGAAGGTCTCCTCGCCGGTGAGGCCCAGCGCGGCCGCCGAGGCGCCCTCCGGGAACTGCAGGGGCAGCACGCCCATGCCGATCAGGTTCGAGCGGTGGATGCGCTCGTAGGACTCGGCGATGACGGCCTTGACGCCGAGCAGCGCGGTGCCCTTGGCGGCCCAGTCACGGGACGAGCCCGAGCCGTACTCCTTGCCCGCCAGGATGACCAGCGGGATGCCGGCGGCCTGGTAGTTCTGCGAGGCGTCGTAGATGAACGCGACCGGCGCGCCCTCGGCCGTGAAGTCGCGGGTGAAGCCGCCCTCGGTGCCCGGCGCGATCTGGTTGCGCAGGCGGATGTTGGCGAACGTACCGCGGATCATGACCTCGTGGTTGCCGCGGCGGGAACCGTACGAGTTGAAGTCGCGGCGCTCGACGCCGTGATCGGTGAGGTACTTGCCGGCCGGGGTGTCGGCCTTGATCGCACCGGCCGGGGAGATGTGGTCGGTGGTGACCGAGTCGCCCAGCTTCGCCAGCACGCGCGCGCCGGCGATGTCGGAGACCGGGGTGGTCTCCATGGTCATGCCCTCGAAGTAAGGGGGCTTGCGCACGTAGGTGGACTGCGGGTCCCACTCGAACGTGTTGCCGGTCGGGATCGGCAGCGCCTGCCACTGGGCGTCGCCCGCGAAGACGTCCTGGTAGGACTTGTTGAACATGTCCTCGCCGATGGCGTTCGCCACGACGTCGTTGACCTCGGCCTCGGAGGGCCAGATGTCCTGGAGGAAGACCGGCTTGCCCTCGGTGTCGATGCCGATGGCGTCCTTGGTGATGTCCACCTTCATGGAGCCCGCGATGGCGTACGCGACGACCAGCGGCGGGGAGGCCAGGTAGTTCATCTTGACGTCGGGGTTGATCCGGCCCTCGAAGTTGCGGTTGCCGGAGAGCACCGAGGTGACCGCGAGGTCGTGCTCGTTGATCGCCTTCGAGATCTCCTCGTCCAGCGGACCGGAGTTGCCGATGCAGGTGGTGCAGCCGTACCCGACGAGGTTGAAGCCCATCTTGTCCAGGTACGGGGTCAGGCCGGCCTTGTCGAAGTAGTCGGTGACGACCTTCGAGCCCGGGGCCAGGGTGGTCTTGACCCACGGCTTGCGGGCCAGGCCCTTCTCGACCGCCTTCTTGGCCACGAGCGCCGCGGCGACCATGACGTAGGGGTTCGAGGTGTTGGTGCAGGAGGTGATCGCGGCGACGGTGACGGCGCCGTGGTCGATCTCGAAGGAGGTGCCGTCGGCCAGGGTGACCAGCGTCGGGCGGGTCGGCACGCCGTTGTGCTCGGCGGGGGCGTCGGACGCCGGGAAGGACTCCTTGCCGGCCTCCTCGTCCTCGCTGACGTAGTTGCGCACGTCCTGCGCGAACTGCTCGGCGGCGTTGGCCAGGACGATGCGGTCCTGCGGGCGCTTCGGGCCGGCGATGGAGGGGACGACCGTGGAGAGGTCGAGCTCCAGCTTCTCGGAGAAGTCCGGCTCGGCGGCCGGGTCCAGCCACAGGCCCTGCTCCTTGGCGTACGCCTCGACGAGCGCGACCTGCTGGGCGTCGCGGCCGGTCAGGCGCAGGTACTTCAGGGTCTCGTCGTCGATCGGGAAGATCGCGGCGGTGGAGCCGAACTCCGGCGACATGTTGCCGATGGTGGCGCGGTTCGCGAGGGAGGTGGCGGCGACGCCCTCACCGTAGAACTCGACGAACTTGCCGACGACGCCGTGCTTGCGCAGCATCTCGGTGATGGTCAGCACGAGGTCGGTGGCGGTGGTGCCGGTCGGCAGCTCGCCGGTCAGCTTGAAGCCGACGACGCGCGGGATCAGCATGGAGACCGGCTGGCCGAGCATCGCGGCCTCGGCCTCGATGCCGCCGACGCCCCAGCCCAGCACGCCCAGGCCGTTGACCATGGTGGTGTGCGAGTCGGTGCCGACGAGGGTGTCCGGGTACGCCTGGCCACCACGGACCATGACCGTACGGGCCAGGTGCTCGATGTTGACCTGGTGGACGATGCCGGTGCCCGGGGGGACGACCTTGAAGTCGTCGAAGGCGGTCTGGCCCCAGCGCAGGAACTGGTAGCGCTCCTTGTTGCGGCCGTACTCCAGCTCCACGTTCTGCGCGAACGCGTCCTTGGTGCCGAACTTGTCGGCGATGACGGAGTGGTCGATGACCAGCTCGGCCGGGGAGAGCGGGTTGACCTTCGCCGGGTCGCCGCCGAGGGCCTTCACGGCCTCACGCATGGTGGCGAGGTCGACGACGCAGGGGACGCCGGTGAAGTCCTGCATGATCACGCGGGCCGGCGTGAACTGGATCTCCTCGCTGGGCTGGGCCTGCGAGTCCCAGTTGCCGAGCGACCGGATGTGGTCGGCGGTGATGTTCGCGCCGTCCTCGGTGCGGAGCAGGTTCTCCAGCAGCACCTTCAGGCTGTAGGGAAGGCGGGCAGAGCCCTCAACCTTGTCCAGCCGGAAGATCTCGTACGACTCGTCGCCCACCTGCAGCGTGCTGCGGGCGTCGAAGCTGTTCGCCGACACGACAGTCTCCTTCATGCATGAAATTCGCGCGTTTTACCGCAATCCTGCCGCCACGCCCTGTGGCCAATCCGCTAAGGTAAGGCTAAGTTAGGTAATCCTTACCAGCAGGGGCGGCTGCGGTACGCCTTCGGCAGATATCTCGATGTCGAGATAACTCTAGTGCATTGCCGCGCCCTGGTCATGCACGGCATGGGCCAGATCACAGGGAACCCCGGAAACGCGGACATCCGCTTCACACCCGCGAGGACGTACACACGGCGAGCGCCGCCGGGGCGGCCGGCCGGCCCGGCGGCGCGCCGCGCGGGGAACTCCGGCAGCGCTTCCGGTGCGGCGCCGCACCGGAAGCCGAATGGCCGAGCCGGAGCTCGGCCTTGCGGAGCTGCCGGAGCCGCCGGAGCTAGCGGGGCAAATGTGTACAAGGGGCACGACACATACGAGCCCGGACAGAACTGATGGTGGGTAACACCCGTCTGCCACACCCGAAGCAGGGGGCATCTCATATCTGAGATACGGTGCGTCCATGGCAGACGACTACCTCGTACGCATCGGCAAGCTCATCCGTGACGCCCGGCAGCACCGGGGCTGGACGCAGAGTCAGCTCGCGGATGCACTCGGCACCAGCCAGAGCGCCGTGAACCGGATCGAGCGCGGCAACCAGAACATCAGCCTTGAGATGATCGCCCGAATCGGTGAAGCTCTCGACAGCGAGATCGTCTCCCTGGGCTACGCCGGCCCGATGCATCTGCGGGTCGTCGGCGGGCGCCGGCTGTCCGGCGCCATCGACGTCAAGACGAGCAAGAACGCGTGCGTGGCGCTGCTGTGCGCCTCGCTGCTCAACAAGGGCCGTACGGTCCTGCGGCGGGTCGCCCGCATCGAGGAGGTCTACCGGCTCCTCGAGGTCCTGAACTCCATCGGTGTCCGCACCCGCTGGATCAACGAGGGCGTGGACCTGGAGATCGTCCCGCCGGTCCGCCTCGACATGGACGCCATGGACGCGGACGCAGCCCGCCGCACCCGGAGCATCATCATGTTCCTGGGCCCGCTGCTGCACCGGATGGACCAGTTCCGCCTGCCGTACGCCGGCGGCTGCGACCTCGGCACCCGCACCATCGAGCCGCACATGATCGCCCTGCGCCGCTTCGGCCTGGACATCACCGCGACCGAGGGCATCTACCACGCGAAGGTCGAGGCGGGGGTCTCCCCGGGCCGCCCGATCGTCCTGACCGAGCGCGGGGACACGGTCACCGAGAACGCGCTGCTGGCCGCCGCCCGGCACGACGGCGTCACGGTCATCCGCAACGCCTCCTCCAACTACATGGTCCAGGACCTGTGCTTCTTCCTGGAGGCGCTCGGCGTCAACGTCGAGGGCATCGGCACGACCACCCTCACCGTCCACGGCGTCCCGAACATCGACGTGGACGTCGACTACTCCCCCTCCGAGGACCCGGTCGAGGCGATGAGCCTGCTCGCCGCCGCGGTGGTCACGGAGTCGGAGCTGACGATCCGCCGGGTCCCGATCGAGTTCATGGAGATCGAGCTCGCGGTGCTGGAGGAGATGGGCCTCGACCACGACCGCTCGGCGGAGTACACGGCGGACAACAACCGCACCCGCCTGGTCGACCTGACGGTCCGCCCCTCGAAGCTCGAGGCGCCGATCGACAAGATCCACCCGATGCCGTTCCCCGGGCTGAACATCGACAACGTCCCGTTCTTCGCGGCCATCGCGGCCGCCGCCCAGGGCCAGACCCTGATCCACGACTGGGTGTACGACAACCGGGCCATCTACCTGACGGACCTGAACCGGCTCGGCGGCCGCCTCCAACTCCTGGACCCCCACCGCGTCCTGGTCGAGGGCCCGACGCGCTGGCGCGCGGCGGAGATGATGTGCCCGCCGGCCCTCCGCCCGGCGGTGGTCGTCCTCCTGGCCATGATGGCGGCGGAGGGCACCTCGGTCCTGCGCAACGTCTACGTCATCAACCGCGGCTACGAGGAACTCGCAGAACGCCTCAACTCGGTGGGCGCCCAGATCGAGATCTTCCGCGACATCTGACCCAGCCTCAGGTCAGGACGCCTCTCCGTCCTCCCGGGCCGTCCGTGGGCCGTCGTCGGTGTCCCCGCCTCCGCGGAAGACACCGCCGGCGGCCCTCCGCGTTCGCGCCTGCCTGTTGGGCATGAGGTGCGTGCAGGTCCGCAGGGGGAACCCGGGGTCGCTGTGACCGAGGTACCCGGACAGGGCCTCGGCGTTCTCCCCCGCGTCTCCCCCCGCGTCCAACAGGACGGACGCGCAGAAGTGCCTCAGGGCGTGCCTCCCCTGCTCGCTGGGGGTGCACAGGCCCGAGTGCCGCGTCCGCCCTCTACCGTGGGCCCATGGACGACTCCCTGCGACTCGAGCCCTGGGCCGAAGGCGACTTCTGGCTCCTGCTGCGCAAGAACGAACCGGTCATGACGGCACACCTCGGCGGCCCGGAGACCGAAGCCAAGCTCGAGGACCGGCACCAGCGGTATCTGGCGCTGTCCGCCCGCGAACCGGCGGCCGGACGGATGTTCCGGATCGTCGCAGGAGGCGAGAGCGTGGGCACCATCGGCTTCTGGGAGCGCACCTGGAAGGGCGAAGAGGTCTACGAGACCGGCTGGGGCGTCCTGCCCGAGTTCCAGGGCCGCGGTCTCGCCGCGAGGGCGGCCCGCGCGGTCATCGCCCACGCGGGGAAGCACGGTGCGCGCCGCCACCTCCACGCCTTCCCGTCCGTCGACCACGGGGCGTCCAACGCCGTCTGCCGCACGGCAGGCTTCACGCTCCTCGGTGAAACCCAGTTCGAGTACCCGCCGGGCCACCGGCACACGAGCAACGACTGGAGGGCGGTACTGGCCTAGGGGTGTCCGGCGGATCGGGCACGAGGGTCGGACCACGTGCGTGCCCGGACCTCCGGCCGCTACGGGAGCGGGGTCGTCCAGGTGCGGCCGTCGTACGGGGTCAGGCCCGGGGAGATCTCGAAGGTCAGCTCCTCGGCCCCGCGCGCGGGGAGGAAGCCGAATTCGGCCGTCGCCGTGGCCCCCGCCGGGAGGGTGCCCTCGAACGGGCGCGGGAGCTCCCGGTCGTGGATCCCCCAGAGGTGCCCGGCAGTGCGGTGATCGGTCGCCGTCGGGATCGCCTTGCGCAGGTCGAGCGGGCCGTCGGAGTGGTTCACCACGGTCACCTTCAGCCGGGCCCCGGGCCGCAGCGGGCCGTCGGCGGCCGGTCCCGCCCCCACCGGCTGGTAAGCAGCGAGGTCCCCCACCGTCACCTCGACGCCGTTGTCGTACGTGTACGTCGTGCCGAACGGCATGGCTCCGGAGGCCTGCGGGAGCGGGGCCGAGGACTGCGGCACCGGGACGAGGGGGATCGGCGTGGCTGCGGAGGGGCCGCCGACCACGCCGCCCTCCCAGTCGGTCAGCGTGTGCAGGGTGGCGCTCAGTCCGTACAGGGAGAGCCCGATCCCGAGGACGCCGACCGCCGTGCCGAAGACCGCGAGCAGCTTGTGCGGAGCGCCCCGGAAGGCCCGCGAGCAGGCCACCCCGCCGAGGGCCACGGCGGCCAGGCCCAGCGGGAAGCCCACCCAGAACAGCAGCCGTTCGGTGGCGACCAGGGCGGCGAGGGCCCCGAGTACGAGGGCCGGTACCGCCTGGCCGTTCGTTTCCGGCGGCTTCGGCTCCCGCGGGGCCGGGGACGGCGGCGGGGCGAAGGGGTTGGCGGCAAAGGGGTTCGGGGGCTTGCTCATCCGGCGCCGGCGTCCTCAGGTGCATGTCAGGGAAGTTGACGTGAAACAGCTTCACATGTGGTGGAGCGACACGCATACGCTGCGGCGGCTCCACCGGCGGTGGCGGGGGCGGCGCCCGTGCGGCGCGGCCGGCCCGGTCACCGTGACGCCCTCGACCGGGACAAGGACGGCATCACCTGCGACAAGTAGTGACAAAAAGGCAAGCCGGGCGATGAGTTTCAGCCGCATGGCGGAGCGATCCTCGGCGCCCCCGGCGCGGGCCGGGCAGAATCGGCCCCGTCGGTACGGTGTCGAGGGGGCGGCCATGGCAGCAGTGGATACACGGACGGAAACCGGTACGGAGGTACCCGCGCTCGGCGGGATCCCCCTGCTCGGTTCCCTGTTCGACCTGAAATCGGACTCGCTCGGAACCTATCTGCGCGCCCAGCAGCAGCACGGCGACGTCGTACGGATCACCGCCGGCCCGCCGGGGCTGCGCGCCGAGCTGTACTGCATCTTCTCCGCGGAGGGCGCGCAGCAGGTCCTGGCCTCGGAGTCGGCCAACTTCCGCAAGGACAACGCCTTCTACCAAGAGCTCCGGGACTCCTTCGGCAACGGCCTGCTGACCAGCCAGGACGAGGACTACCTGCGCCAGCGGCGGCTGGTCCAGCCGCTGTTCACCAAGCGCCGGGTGGACGGCTACGCCGACGCCGTCGCGGCCGAGACCCGGGCCGTCATCGCGGGCTGGGAGAAGGCCCCCGGCGCGGTGGTCGACGTCGGCGAGGAGATGATGCAGCTCGCCCTGCGCGCGGTCGCCCGGATCCTCTTCGGCACCGACGTGGACGCCACCGTCGACGTCGTCGACCGGTGTTTTCCGGTCATCACGGATTACGTGCTGCGCCGCGGCTACTCCCCCGCCAACATCCCGCGTACCTGGCCCACGCCGGGCAACAAGCGGGCGGCCGCCGCGATGGACGAGCTGTACGCGGTGTGCGACAAGATCATCGCTGAGCGGCGCAGCGGGGCCGGGGGCGAGGACCTGCTGAGTCTGCTGGCCACCGCCACGAGCACGGACGACGGCGAGTTCGACGCCGCCGAGCTGCGCGACCAGGTACTGATCTTCCTGCTCGCCGGCCACGAGACGACGGCCACCTCGCTCGCCTTCTCCCTGCACCTGCTGGCCCGGCACCCCGAGCAGCAGGCGCGGGCCCGGGAGGAGATCTCCCGCGTACTGGGCGACCGTACGCCGGAAGCCGCCGACCTGGACCGCCTCCCGTACCTCACTCAGGTCCTCAAGGAGGCGATGCGGCTCTATCCGGCCGCCCCGGTCATCGGCCGCAGCTCGGTCGCGGCCACCGAGGTCGGGGGACGGACCATCCCGGCGGGCTCCGACGTGATCCTGGCTCCCTGGGTGACGCACCGGCACCCCCGGTACTGGCCGGACCCGGACCGCTTCGACCCGGACCGCTTCACCCCGGAGGCGGAGGCCGGGCGCCCGCGCTACGCCTGGTTCCCGTTCGGCGGCGGCCCGCGCGCCTGCATCGGGCAGCACTTCTCGATGCTGGAGTCGGTGATCGCGCTGGCGATGATCCTGCGGGCGTACGAGTTCGAGGCCGTGGACACCGACGTCCCGGTCAGCGCCGGGATCACCCTGCGGGCGGAGGGCCCGGTCCGCTGCCGGGTCCGGGGCACGGCCGTGTGAGACACGCAGGCGGGCGGCTTGCGCCGCCCGCGCGTCTCAGGCAGCCGCCTGGACGTGGTTGCCCTTGAGGCGTTCCAGGTCCGAGGGGCGGACCTGGATGACGAACAGGGCGATGAGCGCCGCGATCAGGGCGAAGCCTGCAGCGACGATGAACGCGGCGCTCACGCCCGAGGTGAGCACCTGGTCGCCCCACGGGTCCGGAAGTTGGCCTGTACGCAGGAAGACGGCCTTCTGGACCGGGGCGGCCTGGCTCAGGAACGCCGGGACCAGGTCGTGGGCCTCGTTGCGGCTGGCCGTACCGAACACCGTGACCAGGATCGACAGGCCCAGCGATCCGCCCACCTGCTGCGTCGTGTTGAGCAGTCCGGATGCCGCGCCCGACTCCCGGTCGGCGACGTTGGAGAGGGCCATCAGGGTCAGCGAGACGAACTGCATGCCCATGCCGAGGCTGAAGACGAGCATCGGGCCCAGGATGCTGCCGAGGTACGTCGAGTGGATGTCGGTCTGCGTCAGCCAGGCCAGGCCGGCCGCCGAGCACAGGGCGCCCGTCACCATGAAGGGTTTCGGTCCGATTCTGGGCAGCAGCTGGGACGTGATGCCCGCGCCGACGGCGATGACGACGCTCACCGGCAGGAACGCGACGCCGGCCTGGATCGGGCTGAAGTCCAGCACGTTCTGCACGAACAGGGTCAGGAAGAAGAACATGCCGAACATCGCGCAGGCGAGGAAGAGCATGATGCCGTACGACCCGGCCCGGTTGCGGTCGGCGAACATGTGCAGCGGGGTGATCGGCTGCGGCGAGCGCCGCTCGTTGAGGAAGAACAGCAGGAGCAGGACCACGGCCGCACCGAAGGATCCGAGGGTGACCGGGTCGGTCCAGCCCTCCTGGGAGGCGCGGATGAAGCCGTAGACGAGCGCGACCATGCCCAGGGTGGACAGCAGCGCGCCGGCGAGGTCGAAGTGTCCGGGGTGGCGTTCGGACTCCCGGATGACCCGCGCCGCCATCACCGCAATGGCCAGGGCGATCGGGACGTTGACGAAGAGCACCCAGCGCCAGCTGAGCCATTCGACGAGGACGCCGCCGGCCAGCAGGCCGATCGCGCCACCACCCGCCGAGACCGCGGCGAACACGCCGAACGCCCGGTTGCGCGCCGGGCCTTCGTGGAACGTGGTGGAGATCAGCGCCAGCGCGGTCGGGGAGGCGATGGCGGCGCCGACGCCCTGCAGGGCCCGGGCGGCCATCAGCTGGCCCTCGTTCTGCGCGAGTCCGCCCAGCATCGAGGCCAGGCCGAAGAGCAGGACGCCGAAGATGAACACGCGCTTGCGGCCGAGGATGTCGCCGGTGCGCCCGCCGAGGAGGAGCAGTCCGCCGAAGGTGAGGGTATAGGCGTTGACGACCCAGGACAGGCTCTCGGTGGAGAAGCCGAGGGCGGTCTGGATGTGCGGCAGCGCGATGTTCACGATGGTGATGTCGAGGACGACCATCAGCTGGCACGAGGCGATGACGAACAGCGCCAGCCCGTTGCCGCTGCCCCGGACCTTGCCGTCGGTCCCGCTGGTCGGCGTTGCGTTGTGGTCCACCTTTTCGACGCTAAACCTGCTACCCGGGGTACACCACTCGAATGGCCTAGGCTGCATGACATGTACAGTGTGCCATTTCACATGACACACTACGATCATGGATGACTTCCTCAGGCTCTCCGCGAGCACCGGCCGCTTCACGTACGGCGCCCCGCGCGCGTTCTCCTTCGGGGACGACGGCCGGCTGCTCTGGTTCCTCCGCTCCACCGGCCCCGCCGACGCCTTCGACAGCCTCTGGGTCCTGGACACCGCCACCGGCACCGAGACCCGCCTCGCCGACCCCCGCGAGCTGTCCCCCGAGCCGGGCGCCCTGCCGGCCGCCGAGCGCCGGCTGCGGGAGCGGATCCGGCTGGTCGCCGCCGGGATCGGCTCGTACGCGCTCTCCGGCGACGGCCGCAGCGCGGTGTTCCCGCTGTACGGGCGGCTGTACCGGGTCAGGTACGAGGACGCCCCCGCGGTCGAGGCGGTTCCCGCCGCCGGGCCCGCCCTCGACCCCCGGCTCGACGCCGACGGCTCCCGCACCGCGTACGTCGCCGACGACGTCCTGTACACCCACCCGGGCGGCCGGGTCAGCCCCGCCGACGGAGCCCGCTGGGGCGTGGCGGAGTTCGCCGCCGCCGAGGAGCTGGACCGGGGCCGGGGCCACTGGTGGTCCCCCGACGGGGAGACCCTGCTGGCCGCCCGCGTCGACGAATCCGCCCTCCAGCGGCGCCACTTCGCCGATCCTGCGCACCCCGAGCTCCCGCCCGAGGACTTCGCGTATCCCGAGGCGGGCGGGCCCAACGCCGAGGTCCAGCTGTGGGTTCTCGGCCCCGGCAGCACCCGGGTACGGCTCGACTGGGACGCCGAGGCGTACCCGTACGTCTCCGACGTCGACTGGCCCGCCGATGACACGGCGGAACGGGAGATCCTGCTCACCGTCCGGGACCGGCTCCAGAGGTGCGTCCTGCTGCTCTCCGCCGACCCGGCCACCGGCCGTACCCGGGAGCTGTCCCGCACCACCCACCCCCAGTGGGTCGACCCGATGCTGCCCGGCACCCCGGCCCGGCTCGCCGACGGCCGGATGCTCACCGCCGCCGACACCCCGGACGGCGCCGCCCGCGGCCTCGCCGTCGACGGGAAACCGCTCACCGGGGACGGCATCCAGGTCCGCCGGGTGGCCGGCACCCACGGCGACCGGCTGCTGATCGAGGCCGGCCTGCGCGACCCCGCCGAACAGCAGGTCCTGCTCCTCGACCCCGCCACCGGTGAGCTCACCCCGCTGGCCGACGGACCGGGGGTGCACAGCGTCCAGGCCTCCGCCGGAACACTGCTGCTGACCTCCGCCGACGCCGACGGGACCAGGCGGACCGTGCGCACGGCCGACGGGCGCGAGTTCGCTCCGGCCGACCTGTCCGCGCCGCTGCCCTACCGGGTGGTCCCGCTGCTGGAGCGGGTCACCGAGCACGCCGTCCCCACCTCGGTGGTGTTCCCCCGCGGCCACGTCCCCGGCCGGCGGCTGCCCGTCCTCATGGACAGCTACGGCGGCCCCGGCTTCCAGGACGTGTCCGCCGAGCCGCGCCGCTGGCAGCACCGCCAGTGGTGGGCCGACCGGGGCTTCGCGGTGGTGACCGTCGACAACCGCGGAACCCCGTACGTCTCCCCCGCCTTCACCCACGCCGTGTACCGCGGGTTCTCCGAGGTCACCCTGGACGACCAGGTCGAGGCCCTGCACGCACTCGGCGAACGCCACCCGGACCTGGACCTCGGCCGGGTGGGGGTACGCGGCTGGTCGTACGGCGGCTACCTGTCCGCGATGGCGGTGCTGCGCCGCCCGGACGTCTTCCACGCGGCGGCCGCCGGGGCCGCGCCGACCGACTTCCGGCACTACGACACGGCGTACACCGAGCGCTACCTCGGGCTCCCGCAGGAGAACCCCGAGGTGTACGAGCGGGACTCGCTGATCCCGGACGCCCCGAACCTGATCCGGCCGCTGCTGCTGGTCACGGGCCTGGCCGACGACAACGTCCACCCCTCGCACACCCTGCGCCTCTCCCAGGCCCTGACGGACGCAGGCCGCCCGCACCAGCTCCTGGCCCTGCCCGGCGTCACCCACATGACCCCGAACGGCACGAAGGAGAAGCTCATGGCCCTGGAACTGGAGTTCTTCCGCCGCGAACTGGCCTGACGGCTTGCGGACCGCTCAGACCGCGGAGTCCCGGTGCGCTCCCGTCGCGAAGGCGAGGATGTCGGGTACCGCCTCGCGCAGGCTCGCGAAGTGGCGGTGCACCCCGTCCACCGGGACCGCGGTGTTGACTCCCCACACGGTCATGCCGGCCCGCAGCCCGGACTCGACGCCGGACGGGGCGTCCTCGATGACCAGGCAGTCCTCCGGCCTGGCACCGAGACGCTCCGCGGCCAGCAGGTAGGGGACCGGCGACGGCTTGCCCTCGTCGACGGCCGCGGCGTCCACGACCACGCCCGGAACCGGCAGTCCGGTCCGGGCGAACCGCCCGCGCACCCGGTGCCCGTAGTTCGAGGTCACCAGTGCCCAGCACCCCGAGGGCAGGCCGGACAGCAGCTCCGCTGCGCCGTCGAAGGCCGCGTAGACACCGGACCGGACGTCCTCGTCCTCCAGTTCGTGCAGGGCGGCCAGGCATGTCTGCGGGTCCTGTTCCGGGGCCACCGCCGCGAAGGTCTCCATGGGACGCGTCCGCAGCGCGACTTGATGGACGGCCTCGGGGTCGAGTCCGTACCGCCCCGCCCATGTCTCCCAGACCCGGCGCTGGTTGGCCACCGCGTCGATCAAGGTCCCGTCGACATCGAAGAGGACGTGTCGCACGGAGCCCGGCAGGGTCGGTTCGCTGGTCACGCCGTGATCATGCCATCAGCCCCACAGCTCGCGGACGGCGGGAGGACCCCGGGCCGATCGTGTCGGCCCGGGGTCCTCCTCCTTCTTCCCCTGGATCCCCGTCAGTCACCGGGGAAGTGGCAGGCCACCTCGCGGGAGGCGGCGATCCGGAGCAGCGGGCGCTCCGTCCGGCAGATCTCCTGCGCCTTCGGGCAGCGCGGGTGGAACGTGCAGCCCGGGGGCGGCGCGGCCGGGCTCGGCGGGTCGCCGAGCAGCACGATCCGCTCCCGCCGCCGCTCGGCCGCCGGGTCCGGCAGCGGTACGGCGGACAGCAGCGCCCGGGTGTACGGGTGCTGGGGGTTCTCGTACAAGCTGCGCTTCTCGCCGATCTCGACGATCCGGCCGAGGTACATGACGGCGACCCGGTCGCTGACCCGTTTCACCACGGACAGGTCGTGCGCGATGAACACGTAGGCCAGGCCGAGTTCGCGGCGCAGGCGCTCCATCAGGTTGACGATCTGCGCCTGGACGGAGACGTCGAGCGCGGAGACGGGTTCGTCGGCGACGATCAGCCGGGGGCTGGTGGCCAGTGAGCGGGCGATCCCGATGCGCTGGGCCTGGCCGCCGGAGAACTCGTGCGGGTAGCGGTCGATGTGCTCCGGGATCAGCCCGACCAGGTCCATCAGCTCGGCCGCCCGGCGGCGCGCGTCGGATGCCGACCAGCCCTGCACGAGCAGCGGGTCGGAGATGATCCGGGCCACCGTCTGGCGGGGGTTGAGGGAGGAGTGCGGGTCCTGGAAGACCATCTGGAGGTGGCGGCGCAGCGGACGGAGTCTTCCTTGCGGAAGCCGGGTGATGTCCCGTCCGCCGAAGGCGATACTGCCCGAGGTGGGCTCCAGCAGCCGCACCAGCATCCGGCCGGTGGTGGACTTCCCGCAGCCCGACTCGCCCACCAGGCCGAGGGTTTCGCCCGCCGCGAGGTCGAAGGAGATCCCGTCGACGGCGCGCACGGGCGCCCCCCGGCGCCCGGACGCGGCGCGCCTGCCGGGGAAGGCCATGGTGAGATCGCGTACGGACAGCAGCGGATCGGGCGGCGCCGGATCCGTCCCGGCCCGGTCCGGCCGTGCGGTGGTGTCAGGGGGGCGGGCCTCTACGGTCATCGGGACGCCTCCGGGGCGGTCGGGGCGGTCAGGGCAGCCGGGGTGGACGCCGTGCCCGGCACGGCGTCGGCTCCCGTGAAATGGCATGCGGCAGTGCGCCCGGCGATCCCGTAGGGCCGTGGCTCGGGACGCTCGGTGGCACAGCGGCGCTGCTGCTCCGGGGTGCCCGCGGCGGCGAGGTGGCAGCGCGGGGCGAACGCGCAGCCCGGGGCGGGCGCGAGCAGGGAGGGCGGGGAGCCGGGGATGGCCCGCAGGGGCTCGTCGTCGGCGTCGTCCAGCCGGGGCAGCGAGTCGAGCAGTCCACGGGTGTACGGGTGCGCCGGGTCGGCGAACAGCTCGTCGACGCCGGCCTGTTCGGCGGCCCGGCCGCCGTACATGACCAGCACCTCGTGCGCGACGCGGGCGACCACCCCCAGGTCGTGGGTGATCATCACGACGCCGAGGCCGCGCTCCTGCTGGAGCCGGGCGATGAGCTCCAGGATCTGCGCCTGCACGGTCACGTCGAGGGCGGTGGTGGGCTCGTCGGCGATCAGCAGATCGGGTTCGCAGGCCAGCGCCATGGCGATCATCGCGCGCTGGCGCATGCCGCCGGAGAACTGGTGCGGGTACTCCCCCGCCCGGCGGGCCGGTTCCGGGATGCCGACCTCGCCGAGCATGTCGACGGCGCGCCGGCGCGCGGCGGCCCGGCCGGACTTGAAGTGCACCCGGAAGTGCTCGGCGATCTGCTCGCCGACGGTGTAGTAGGGGTGCAGGCTGGACAGCGGGTCCTGGAAGATCATGGCCATCTTCCGGCCGCGCAGCCGGGACAGCTCCTTCTCGGACATGCCGGTCAGCTCCTGTCCGGCCAGTGCGATGGAGCCGCCGACCTCGGCGCCCCGGTGCAGGCCCATGACGGCGAGCGAGGTGACCGATTTGCCGGACCCGGATTCACCGACGATGCCGAGGGTCCGCCCGGCCTCCACGGTGAAGCCGAGCGCGTCGACGGCCCGTACGGAGCCGCGCGGGGTGGTGAAGGTGACGCGCAGGTCGCGCACTTCCAGCAGGGGGGCGGCGGCTGGTGCGGCCATCAGTACCTCACCCTCGGGTCGATGACGGCGTACAGGAGGTCGACGACGAGGTTGGCGACGACGATGAAGAAGGCGGCGAGCAGCGTGACCCCGAGGACCACCGGCTGGTCCGAGCTGACCAGGGCCCCGTAGAACAGCCTCCCGATGCCCGGGAGTCCGAAGATGGACTCGGTGATGACGGCTCCGGCGAGCAGCCCGCCCAGGTCCATGCCGAAGATCGTGAGGATCGGGGTCATCCCGGAGCGCAGCCCGTGCTTGACGACGACCGTGCGCTCGGGCATGCCCTTGGCGCGGGCGGTACGGATGTACGGCTCGGCCATGGCCTCGATCATGGAGCCCCGGCTCTGGCGGGCGTACATGGCCGCGTAGAGCAGGGCGAGCGCGGTCCAGGGCAGCAGCAGGTTGGCCGCCCAGGCGCCCGGGTCGTCGGTGAAGGCCTGGTAGGTGGGGTAGGGCAGGAGCCCGGCGACGCGGATGACCCCGTAGATGAGCATCACGGAGGTGAAGTAGACCGGCAGCGAGGCAGCGGCGACCGCGCCGACCATCAGTGCCTTGTCGGTGGCGGTGTCCTTGCGCAGGGCCGCGGTGACCCCGGCGCCCAGGCCGAGGACGAGCCACAGCACGGCGGCGCCCACGGCGAGGGAGGCGGAGACCGGGAGGCGGTCCATCAGCAGGTCCCACACGGGCAGGGAGTTCTCGTACGAGTAGCCCAGGCAGGGGAAGTCGCACTGGACGGCGTACTGGCCGGTGCCGAGGGTGCGGCCGGTGAAGATGCCGGTGAGGAAATCGGCGAACTGCCGCCACACCGGCTGGTCCAGGCCGAGGTACTCCCGTACGTCGGCCAGCCTTTCGGCGCTGCAGGTCTTGCCGCAGGCGGCCGCGGCCGGGTCGGAGGGCAGGACGTAGAAGATGAGGAAGGTGACGGCGGCGATGGCGAGCAGGACGCCCGCGAGGGCGAGCAGCCGGCGTCCGAGGTAGAGGATCACGTGCGGCCGCCCCTCGGGTCGAGGATGTCGCGCAGGGCGTCGCCGAGCAGGGTGAAGGCGAGTACCGCGAGGAAGAGGAAGGTGCTCGGGATGACGAAGTACATGGGGTCGGTCTCGTAGAAGGCGACGGATTCGGCGATCATCTGGCCCCAGGACGGGGTGGGCGGACGCACGCCCACGCCGAGGTAGCTGAGCGCGGCCTCGGTGCTGATCATGCCGGGGATCAGCAGGGTGGTGTAGGCGATGACCGGGCCGGAGACGCCCGGGAGGATGTCGCGGGTCAGGATCCGCCAGGAGCTCGAACCGCCGACGCGGGCGGCGTCGACGTACTCGCGGTGTCTGAGGGAGAGGGTCTGGCCGCGGACGACGCGGGCGACGCCGGGCCAGCCGAAGACGCCGATGACGGCGGTCATGAGCACGATCCGGTTGACGTCCTTGGCCACCGACAGCATCGCGATCATGAAGATGAGGGAGGGGAAGGACATGGTCAGGTCCATCAGCCGGGACAAGGCCGCGTCGGTGCGGCCGCCGAAGTAGCCGGCCGCGATCCCGGCGGCGGTGCCGGCGACCACGACGATGGCGGTGGCGGCGAAGGCGATGAGGAGGGAGACCTGGGCGCCGTGGACGACACGGGCGAACAGGTCGCGGCCGGTGACGGGTTCGACGCCGAGCCAGTGCTCGGGGCTGATCCCGCCGAGGGAGCCGAGGGGCTGGCCGCCGAGGTAGGGGTCGATGGCGGACTTGTCGAACTCCTCGGGGGACCAGCCGCCGAGCGCGCCCAGCCAGGGGGCGGTGACGGCCATCAGGACGAAGAGGAGGACGACGCAGAGGCTGACGCGGACGGCGGGGCGGCGGCGGAGCTCCCGCCGGGCGAGCTGCCAGGGGCTGCTGCCGGTGGCTGCCGCCGCGGGACCGTCCTTGGCGGCGCCGGGGGCCGGTGCCCCGCCCGGGGCCGGGGCAGGGGCCGCCTGGCCGCCTGCACCGGGTGCGGTGGTGGTCATGGTGTCGGGGGTTCCGTCGTCCTCAGCCCTGGCTCTTCGAGGGGTCCTTGAGGCCGACCGTGCCGTAGTCGATGGTGCCGGTCCACACGGGGTGGCCGTAGGCGCCCGCGATGTTGGGGCCGACGAGCAGCGGCTTGCGCTCGAGCAGGACCGGGACGGCCGGGGACTTCTTCATGATCTCGGCGTCGAGGTCGATCCAGGCCTGGTTGGCCTGCTTGGCGTCGGCCATGGCGTTGATCTCGTCGATCCGCTTGATGGTGGCCTCGTCGCGGAACTGGCTGTTGTTGCCCTGGTTGCCCTTCTCCTTGATGGTGCGTCCGTCGAAGACGAAGGGGATCCAGGTGGAGCCGGAGGGGTAGTCGGGGCACCAGCCGGAGAGCGTCATGTCGGGGGTGGTGGAGAGGTCGCCGATGACGTCGTAGTACGCGCCGGGGTCGATGGTGTCGATGACGACCTCGATGCCGACGCGGGACAGGCCCTGCTGGATGGCCTCGGCCTTGTTCTTGTCGCCGGTGGAGACGGCGAGGGAGACCTTCAGGGTCTCCTTGCCGGCGGCCTTGAGGAGCTCCTTGGCCTTGGCGGGGTCGCCCGCCGGGGCGATCTTGAGGGTGTCGGCCTGCTTGCCGCCGGAAAGAGCCGGGGGCAGGTAGGCGGTGGCGACCTCGTTGAGGGCCGGGCCGCCGCCCGCGGTGACCACCGCCTCCTTGTCGACGGCGTACTGCATGGCCTCGCGGACCTTGGGATCGTTGAACGGCGCCCGGGAGTTGTTCAGGGAGAGCATCTCGGTGCAGCCCTGGGACTCGGCGAGCAGGCGCGCCTTGATGTCCTGCTTCGGCAGCACCTTGGGGGCGCTCTCGGGGCGCATGTCCATGTACTGGACGGTGGAGGCGTCGGCGCCCTCGCCGGCGATGATGCGGTCGTCGATCTGGCCACCCTTGAGGCCCATGACCACGACGAACTTGTCGGGGTAGGCCTTTCTGACCGTGTCGGTCTTCGGGTCCCAGTGCTCGTTGCGGACGAGGACGAGCTTCTTGTCTCGGTCGTACGACTCGATCTTGTACGGGCCGGAGGAGAACGGGCGGGCGTCGTACTGGGTGCCCTTCTCCTGGGACTGCGGGACCGGGGCGAAGGTGGGGAGGGTGGCGGTGGCCGAGAACTCGGCGACGGGGCGCTTGAGTTCGAAGACGATGGTGCGGTCGTCGGGGGTCTTGACGGAGTCGAGGTGCTGCCCCTGGAGCGGGCCCTTGTAGCCCTCCGTGCCGGCCAGGTACTGGGCGGCGTAGTCGGGGCCGCCGGTGAGGTCGGGGGCGAAGGAGCGCTCGACGTTGTACTTGACGTCCTGGGCCTTGATCGGCGTTCCGTCCTCGTACTTCACGCCCTCCTTGAGGGTGAAGGTCCAGGTCTTGCCTCCGTTGGAGGGCGTGCCGAGGTCGGTGGCGAGGTCGGGGACGAGCTCGCTGCCGGCCTTGCCGGGCTCGGCCTTGAAGGTGACGAGCGTGCGGTAGAGGAGCCGGGTCCCGAAGTCCATGGCCGGCATGACCCAGTTGCGAGCGGGGTCGAGGTGGGCGAAGTCCTGGTTGGACAGGACGGTCAGGGTCCCGCCCTTGACCGGGGTGCCGCCGAGGACCTTGCCGTCGTTGGCGGCGGCGGGGTTGCTCGCGCCGGCGCCGGTGGAGCCCTTCTTGGGGTCGGAGCAGCCCGAGGCGCCGAGTGCGAGTGCGGCCACCAGGGCGGTGGCGAGGGCGAGTTGGGTGCGCTTGGTCATGGGTCACTCCAGTGAAGGGCCGCGCTCTATGATGTGACCGGTAACATAGTAATGTGAAATTGCACTGACAAGAGGTTGGTGTCGCCGTTACCCAGCCGTATCCAAATCCGGCCCCTCAGAAGCGAGTTGAATCTGCCGGGCAGCCCGAGCGCGGCGACTGCCCGACGGCGCGCAGCGCCAGGCGGTCGAGGGTCGTCATCCCGTCACCACCTGGCGCTGCGCGTCACGACGAACGGCCGGAGCGGCACCGGCTCCCACCGGGGATCAGCTCAATGCGACGAACCGGCCGTTTGCTTTTCCTTGTGCTTGCTCAGGACCGGACGGAAGTTGCTGTTCGTCACACAGCCGAGGTTCGTGTAGATCCTGTCGTTCGTCTGCGGGTCGAAGCCGGCGAGGTGGTACTGGCAGGCTCCTTCGATGAACCTGGCTTCGACGCCGCCGGGAAAGTCGATCTCCTTGTTCCACAGGAACTGCGACTGGAGGCCCGTCTGCCGCGCGGTGGCGTTGATGTCGATCCCGCCGGGAGCCTGGATCGCGTAGACCCAGCCGTCGTTCCCGCCCCCCGTGGCGAATTCCTGCGCCACCCACCGCTCACAAGTGGTGCTCACGTGCGCGGCGTTCAGCTGCCCGCTCCCTCCGATGATCCACTGCGACAGCGGGGTGAGGTCCGAGCCCCGCCCGGCGAAGCCGCTGGTGAAGATCGTTTGGGGGGGCCGCGTGTCGCCCCGCCACAGCGTGTTCACGTCGTGCCGCCAGTACCAGGCCTCGCGCACCGCGGCGAGGTCCACCTCCGGCCGGATCCCGGGGTCCTTCGTCGTCTGCATCCACTCCGACGCGCTGTAGCCGCCGGTCGGGCCGCAGGGGCCGGTATCACGGATCTGCTGCGGGGTGCCCGGATACGGATCCGCCGCGCTGGCGGGTGAGCCGAACGCCAACGAGACGGTGACCAGGACGGTGGCGGAGGCGATCCGGAATGCAGTCTTCAACACAGTCGGCACAACCCATCACTCGGTGCACAGGACTCTGTGTTGGTAGACGGATTCCGGGCGGAACCAACCTCCGTTCGCAGCCGTCACCCGGCAGCCTCAGGAGGTCCACCCGCCCGGCGCACTCTCCCCGTCAGACGGCCTAGACGCCCGAGCCGAGGCCTCCCGGCGTGCGGCCGACCGGCTCGTCGCGGCCCTGGGCCCAGAGGGAGCGGACGTGGCCGAGGTGGCGGACCATGCAGGCCTCCGCCGCTTCCGCGTCCCCGGCGATCATCAGGTCCAGCAGCTCGATGTGCTCCTCGGCGGACGAGACCAGCTTCCCGGCCTCGTCCAGGCCCGTCAGTCCGTACAGCCTCGACCGCTTGCGCAGGTCGCCGACCGTCTCCACCAGGCGGTCGTTGCCCGCCAGGGCGAGCAGCGAGAGGTGGAAGCGGCGGTCCGCCTCCAGGTAGCCGATGAGGTTGTGCTCGCGGGCGCTGGTGACGATCTCCTCCGCGACGGGCCGCAGGGCCTCCAGCTGCTCCGCCGTGGCGATCTTCGTGATCCGGCCGATGGTCGGCACCTCGATCATCGTGCGCAGTTCGGTGTACTGGTCCAGGTCGCGCTCGCTGACCTCGGTGATCCGGAAGCCCTTGTTGCGGACGGGTTCCACCAGGCCCTCGCGGGCCAGGTCGAGCATCGCCTCGCGGACGGGCGTTGCGGAAACCCCGAGTTCGGCGGCCAGGCCGGGTGCCGAGTAGACGCTGCCGGGGCGCAGTTCACCCGCTATCAGGGCGGCTCGAAGGGCGTGGCCGACCTGGTCGCGGAGCCGTTCCTGGGCCTTGATGAGACTGTGCTGCTTCAGGTCACCCATTACTGTTCCTCCGAACCCCTTTGCACCACCGAGTGCAGAGGAACAGCGTACAATGTCACGTTGCGCTTATTCTCCGAGCGGTGGTGTCTCCCGCGGCGCGATACATCGCCACCGCCACAGCGAGATCTTCCCAGGCCATGCCCACGCTCTTGAAGAGCTGTGGACAACTCGGGGGTCCGGCCACCGGCATCCGGCCCGTCACCAGGTCGGCCAGGGTGCCGCTGATATGACCGGGCCCGACGGCCCCCTCCGCCTCCGGCACCAGCAGGTCCCCGGCCTCGCGCAGCGCCGCCGCCCTCGACTCCACGTACACCGCGGCCCGCCGCACGAGGGCGGTGTCGGTCTCCCGGGCGTCCGGCTCGTGCGAGCCGACGGCCACGACCGTCGCGCCCGGGGCCACCAGCCGCCCGTCGAAAAGGGGCTCGCGGGCCGTGGTGCAGCACAGCACCAGGTCCGCGCCGGCCACGTCCGCCGGGGTGCCCGTACGGGCCGGGACCCCGAGGGTGCGGGCGTGCTCCGCCAGTTCCTCCGCGGCGACGGGATTGCGGGCGACGACCACGGCCTGCGCCAACTCCCGTACGGTCCGCACCGCTTCGAGATGACCGTACGCCTGTGGGCCGGCGCCGAAGAGCACCAACCGCAGGGCCCGCCCGGCCGGCGCGAGGTGGCGCAGGGCGAGCGCCGAGACCGCCGGGGTGCGCAGGGCGGTCAGCGCCGCGCCGTCGAACAGGGCCAGCGGGCGCAGGGTCGGCCCGTCCAGCAGCAGGTACGAGCCCGTGATGCGGGGCAGGCCGAGAGCCGGATTGCCGGGCGCCACCCCGGCGATCTTGACCCCGGCGTACGCCCCCGCCGCGGCCGGCATCAGCAGCAGCTCGCCGCCGCCCGGCACGGGGATGGCCGAGCGCTGCGGGCAGGACTCCGGGTCCAGCCCGGCCCTCAGTACGTCGGCCAGCGCGTCGGCGGCTGCGGCCGGGCTGAGCAGTGCCGCCGTCTCCGCGGCCTCGAACTGCGGGATCACAGCAGGAATCCGGGGCCGAGGGCGTCCTGCGGATCCAGTACGAAGGTGTGCTCGCCGGTGCGGTACGCCGTGCCGGTGACCTCCGTGACGAGGCCGTCGCGGGAGCCCCCGGGCAGCGCCCGGCCGGTGAACACCGTGCCGACCACCGACTCGTGGAGCAGGTCCTCGCCCGCCCCGAGCCGCCCGTCCTCGGCAAGCAGCGCGAGGCGCGCCGAGGTTCCCGAGCCGCAGGGCGAGCGGTCGATCTGCCCGTCGGCGAACACGGTGACATTGCGCTGGTGCGGCCCGAAGGGCGTGTCGGTCAGCTCCTCGTGGAGGATCACCCCGTAGACCCCGGACAGCAGCGGCCCATCGGGGTGCCAGGTACCCGGGTGGGCGGCCAGCGCGGCCCGGATCTCCTGCCCGGCCCGGACGAGTTCGGGCAGCGCGGCCCTGGAGACCGCCAGGCCGAGGTCCCGGGCGGCGACGGACGCGTAGCAGGCGCCGGCGTGCGCGAGGTCCACCTCCGCCATGCCCAGGGTGGTCGCCACCGGCACCTTGCGGGCGCCGACCCGGGCCGGGACGTTGCGGAAGGTGACCCCGGTGGTGCGGCCGCCGCTGCGGTGGACGGTCGCGGCGACCCGGCCCGACGGCACGTCGATCCGCACCTGTACGTCCCCGTCGTCCGGGGCGGCGACCCGGCCGGTGTCCACGGCCCAGGCGCCGAGGGCCATCGTGCCGTGGCCGCAGGCGGTGGAGTAGCCGTCCTTGTGCCAGAACAGCACACCGAAGTGGGCCCCGTCGTCGTCCGGGGGCACGACGAACCCGCCGTACATCCCGGCGTGTCCGCGCGGCTCCTGCACGAGGAGCCTCCTTACGTCGTCCAGCGGGCTCCGGCGCGGGGCCGTCCCGGAGCCTCCGGGACCGATCGCGGTGGCGCAGCGCTCGGCGACGGTGTCCCCGGGCACGGGCGGCAGGCCGGCCGCGGCGACGTCGACGATCCTGAAGGGCTCCCCGGCGGTGTGGTAGTCCACGGTGCGTACGGCGGCGTTCGCGCCGCTCACAGCAGGAACCCTGCGGGGAAGGGGTCGGAGGGGTCGAGGAAGTACTGGGCGGTGCCGGTGATCCACGCCCGCCCGGTGACGGTGGGGACGACGGCGGGGAGCCCGCCCACCGTGGTCTCCCCGATCAGCCGGCCGGTGAACTCCGTCCCGATGAAGGACTCGTTGACGAAGTCCGCGCCGAGCTCGAGGAGACCGCGGGCGTGCAGCTGGGCCATGCGCGCGCTGGTCCCCGTACCGCAGGGCGAGCGGTCGAACCAGCCCGGGTGGATGGCCATGGCGTGCCGGGAGCGGCGGGCGTCGGAGCCGGGGGCGGCGAGGTAGACGTGCTTCACCCCGGCGATGGAGGGGTTCTCGGGGTGGACGGGCCGGTCGCCGGAGGCGTTGATCGCGTCCATGACGGCAAGTCCGGCGGCGAGCAGCTCGTCCTTGCGGTCACGGTCGAAGGGGAGCCCGAGGGAGTCGAGGTCGACGAAGGCGTAGAAGTTCCCGCCGTAGGCGAGGTCGTAGGTGACCGTGCCGTGGCCGGGGACCTCGGCCTTCAGGTCGAGCCCGACACAGAAGGAGGGGACGTTGGTGAGGGTGACGGCGGTGGCCGCCCCGTCCTCGACGCGGACGTCGACGCTGACCAGCCCGGCCGGGGTGTCCAGCCGGACGGTGGTGACCGGCTCGACGACCTCCACCATGCCCGTCTCCACCAGGACGGTGGCGACCCCGATGGTCCCGTGCCCGCACATGGGGAGCAGGCCCGACACCTCGATGTACAGCACGCCGAAGTCGGCGTCGGGCCGGGTGGGGGGCTGGAGGACGGCGCCGCTCATCGCGGAGTGGCCGCGCGGCTCGTACATGAGCAGGGTCCGGACGTGGTCCGTGTGCTCGATGAAGTGGAGCCGCTTCTCGGCCATGGTGGCGCCGGGGATCACCCCGACGCCGCCGGTGATCACCCGGGTCGGCATGCCCTCGGTGTGCGAGTCCACCGCGTGGTAGATGTGGCGCGTACGCATTCCGGTTCCCCCGTGACTAGTTGAGGCCCTCGGCGAGGGCCTTCTCGGTGGCGGCGCGGACGGCCGCCTCGGTCTCCCCGGTCAGGGGGAAGCGGGGCGGGCGGGTGGCGCCGCCGGGGCGTCCGGCGAGGTCCATGGAGAGCTTGATGGCCTGGACGAACTCGGTCTTGGAGTCCCAGCGCAGCAGGGAGTGCAGGGACTTGTACAGCGGCAGCGCGGTGGCGACGTCCCCGGCGACGGCGGCCCGGTAGAGCTCGGCGCAGGAACGCGGCAGGGCGTTGGGGTAGCCGGCGATCCAGCCGACCGCGCCGGCGAGGGCGAGTTCGAGGAGGACGTCGTCGGCGCCGATGAGCAGGTCGAGGCCGGGGGCGAGTTCGGCGATCTCGTAGGCGCGGCGGACGTCCCCGCTGAACTCCTTGACGGCGACGATGCTGCCGTCGCCGTGCAGGCGGGCGAGGAGGGCGGGGGTCAGGTCCACCTTGGTGTCGATGGGGTTGTTGTACGCGACGACGGGCAGCCCGGCGCGGGCGACCTCGGCGTAGTGGGCGCGCACGGTCGCCTCGTCGGCCCGGAAGGCGTTGGGGGGCAGCAGGAGCACGGAGCCCGCCCCGGCCTCGGCGGCCTGGTCGGCCCAGCGGCGGGCCTCGGCGCTGCCGTAGGCGGCGACGCCGGGCATGACACGGCCGCCGTCACCGCCGGCCGCCTCGACGGCGGTACGGACGACGCGGGAGCGCTCCTCGTCGGTGAGGGTCTGGTACTCCCCGAGCGAGCCGTTGGGGACCACGCCGTCGCAGCCGTTGGCGATCAGCCAGGCGACGTGCTCGGCGTAGGCGTCGTAGTCGACGCTCAGGTCCTCGCGCAGGGGCAGCGCGGTGGCGACCATGATGCCGTGCCAGGGGCGGGTGCGGGTGTCCGTACCGGTGGTGGGCGCGGGGGTGTGCGCGTCGGTCATGTGAGAGCTCCCTAGGGTGATGTGTGACATTTTACTAGTGGGTGTGAGGTGGCCACAAGGGCTCTGACCCGGTGGATCAACTGTCCGCCGGGGGCAGTTCGGCGAGATGGCGCAGCGGGACCGGGCAGGACAGGGGCCGCCGGTCGGGTGCGGGGTCCTGCCCGGCCAGGGCGGCGACGGCCGGTCCGCACATCCGGCCCTGGCACCAGCCCATTCCGGCCCGGGTGAGGAGTTTGACCGTACGGGCGTCCCGTGCGCCGAGGCCGGCGACGGCCTCGCGGATCCGGCCGGCCGGGACCTCCTCGCAGCGGCACACGTCGGTGTCGTCGCGGAGCCAGTCGGTCCAGCCGGCGCCCGGGCGGTGGGCGGCGCCCATGGCCTCGGCGAAGGCGCGGAGGCGGGCGCGGCGGCGGGCCAGGGCGGCGGGGACGGGCCGGCCGGCGATGGCGTGGGCGGCGATCTCCCCCTCGAGCAGGGCCAGTTGGGCACCACCGATGCCGCCGGTCTCACCGGCGGACCAGATGCCGGGGACGGAGGTCCGCTGCTCGGCGTCCAGCGCCAGGGCGGCGGTGTCGTCGGCACTGCGGCGGGTGGCGCAGCCGAGGCCGGTCGCCAGCTCCAGTTGGGGGACGAGCCCGTGGCCGACGGCGAGGGCGTCGCAGGGGATCCGGCGGGCGGTGCCGGGCACGGGCCGCCAGTCCCGGTCCAGGCGGGCCACGGTGACGGCCTCGACGCGGCCGGTGCCGTGTGCCGCGGTCACGGCGTGCCGGGTCAGCAGCCGGATGTGGCGACGGAGCAGGGCGCCGCCGTACGTGGCGGCCTCGGCGAGCTTGCCGGGGTTGCGCAGCAGGGCGGGGACGCGGCCGGCGTAGCCGCTGTACGCGGCGGCTTCGACGACGGCCGGCACCCGGGCCCCGGCGGCGGCGAGCGACCCTGCGACGGCGAGCAGCAGCGGCCCGCTCCCGGCGACGACGACCCGCTTGCCCGGCAGTACGAGCCCGCTCTTGAGCATGGCCTGCGCCCCGCCGGCCCCGACCACACCGGGCAGGGTCCAGCCGGGGAAGGGCAGTTGCCGCTCGTAGGACCCGGTGGCGAGGAGTACGGCCCGGGCGTGCAGGGTGGCGGCCGCCTCGTCGGGGCCGGCGACGGCGTGCAGTGTCCAGGCGGGGCCGTCCGGCACGACGGCCCAGACGTGGTGACCGGGCAGGTACGTGATCCGGCCGGCCTCCTCGTGGGCACGGAGGGCGGCTTCGCGGGAGGCGAAGGCGGCCCACCCGTGGTGCAGGGCTTCGGGACGGTCGGCCCCGAGCCCCGGCGCGGGGTGGCGGTAGTACTGCCCGCCGGGCCGCTCCCCCGCATCGAGGAGGACGACCCGCAGCCCGAGCCCGGCGGCGGTGACGGCGGCGGCGAGCCCGGCGGGGCCCGCACCGACGACGGCGAGGTCGGGCGCGGGGCCCGTCGCGGCGGGGCCGGACGCCGCGGGGTCAGACGCCGAGCTCGGCATGGCCGGTTCCCTCCTGGGTGGTGACGGTGTCCCCGGGGCGGGCGGGGACGAGGCAGGCGCGCTGGTTCGGGCGGCCGTTGACGGTGACGAGGCAGTCGTAGCAGCTGCCGATCCCGCAGAACGCCCCGCGCGGGGCACCGCGTTCGCGGGTGGTCCGCCAGGCGAGGATCCCGGCGCCCCACAGCACGGCGGCGATGCTCTGCCCCGCCTGGGCGCTGAGCTCCCGCCCGTCGAAGCGCAGGACGTACGTGGCCGAGGGGGCTCCGCCGACAAGGGTGCGCGGGGTCTGGCTCATCGGCGGTTCTCCTTGGGCGTGGTGCGGGTGGCGGGCCGGTACCGGGTTCCGCTGCGCGGGCCTTCTCCCGCCCCGCCCTTTCTCCGTTTCCCGGTGATCCGCCCCGGGCCCTCCCCCGGACGACGTCCGGGGGGACCCCCACGCCTCGAACGCCGGCGGGGCTGAATCTCGCACAGCCCGGATTCGGCGGCCGGGCCGGTCATCGGGCCGGGTCCCGGTCGAAGCGGGCGGGGTGGAACGGCGACAGGGGGAGCGGGGGCTCGGCCCCCGTCAGGGTCGCGGCGATCAGGACGCCCGTGGCCGGGGCCAGGCCGATGCCCGCGCCCTCGTGGCCGCAGGCGTGCAGCAGACCCGGGACCCGGGGGTCCGGTCCGATCGCCGGGAGGTGGTCCGGGAGGTACGGGCGGAAGCCGTGGTAGGTGCGGAGGATCCGGACGTCCGCCAGGACGGGGAACAGTGCCGCCGCCTGAGCCGCGAGGCGGCGCAGGGCCTCCACCGACAGGGACCGGTCGAAGCCGACCCGCTCCCGGGTGGCCCCGATCAGCACCGGGCCCGAGGGCGTGCCCTCCACCACCGCCGAGGACTGCAGGTCCGCCGAGCCGCTCGCGACGTCCGCGATGTAGTCGGCGGCGTAGACCTTGTGCCGGACCACCCTCGGCAGCGGCTCCGTCACCAGGACGAACCCGCGGCGCGGGAGCACCGGCAGGGACACGCCCGCCAGTTCCGCGATGCGGCCGCCCCAGGTCCCGGCCGCGTTCACCACCGCCGGGGCGAGGAGTTCACCACCGCGCGTGCGGACACCGCGGACACCTCCGGCCCCCGTCAGGATCCCGGTCACCTCCTCCCCCAGGTACACCGAAGCCCCCGAGGCGGCCAGCAGTCTGGCCGCCGCCTGGGCCGGCTGGACCTGGGCGTCCTGCGGGTACAGGAACCCGCCGGCCTGCCCCGGGGCCAGATGGGGCTCCAGCTCGCGGAGGTCGCGGGCCCCCGCCTCGATGGCTTCGACCCCGGCGGCACGCTGGCCTTCGGCGAAATCTCGCAGCGCCCCCAGCGAAGCCTCGTCCGGGGCGACGACGAGCCCGCCCTTGGCCTCGTACTCGATCTCCTGCGGGAGGACCGCGGCGAGTTCGCGCCACAGGCCGGCCGACAGGAGGGCCAGGTCGAGCTCCGGGCCCGCCTCCTTGTCGGAGACGAGCAGGTTGCCTTCACCGGCTCCCGTCGTGCCGCCCGCGACGGGGCCGCGGTCGACGACGGCCACGGAGAGTCCGGAGCGGGCCGCGTAGTACGCGATCGCGGCTCCGACGACGCCGGCGCCGATGATCACGACGTCCAGGGGATGTCTCTTGGGCACGGCAGTAATATGTCACATTCTTTAGTCGGTGCCTAGGTCGGCCGTGCCGGTCCCTCCCCCCGTTGCGGAAGGGACCGGCACGGTCGCGGGATCAGCTGCGCAGCGGGCCCTCGCAGCTGTAACTCGACGTCCCCGCCTTGTGGTCGGTCCAGATCTCCACGGGGCCGAAGGAGCAGTTCATGTCGGCCAGGTTGTTCGAGGCCGCGCCCGCCCGGTCGAGGATGAAGTAGTCCACCGTCTCCGACATGTCCTTGAAGTTCTGGTCGTCGCTGCGCCAGTTCTTCAGGTTCGCGGTGATCCGGCCGGTGCAGGTGAACCGGCGCTTGCCCGGGTCCCCGTTCTCCACGCAGTCCGGGGTGTTGTACGTGGCCGTCGCGAAGGCCGACTTCACGTTCGCCAGCGCGGAGTCCCGCAGCCGGTCGTTGGGCGTGAAGACGGTGTTCGGCACGTAGAGCTGGTCGACCTTGGCGATCTGCGCGTCCAGGAAGCGGTCGTAGTCGCGCTGGAGGTACGTGTCGGCACCCATCCGGTGGCGCCACGCGTCGTACCCGGCGACGTCGTTGGCCCGCAGGTGGGTGTACATCTCGCGCAGCAGCGAGGGCTTCTCGGTCCACAGGAACTCGAAGAACGTGCCCGCGTAGTTGTAGAAGCGGAATCCGTCGCCGTCGTACGTGGCGTTCAGCAGCTGCTCGACCGACATCCGCGGGCCGCCGCCGGCGGTGTCGCTGATGATGCCCTTGACCAGGGACTTGCGGACGGCGATGCCGTTGTCGCGGGTGGCGCCGTCGAAGAACTCGGCGGTGCCCTCGTCCATGGCGGTGGTGCGGTCGCCCTCGTACCAGGGGCCCTCGCCGAAGAACCCGGGGACGGCGAACCGGCCGTTGAGGTAGTGCGTGTACTCGTGGCGGAAGAGCTCTTCGAGGGTCAGGGAGGAGTCCTGCGGGACGCGCCGCTGGTACGTGTAGAAGGTGGCGCCGTTCTCGATGTACATGCCGCCGTTGCTGGTCCCGTAGCCGTACAGCATCGTCTGGTAGGTCACGTAGTCGGCGCGGGAGGCGTACAGCACGATGTTCAGCGTGGTGTTGGGGTCGCCGGCCAGCGGCTGGTCGGTCCCGAGCACCCGGTGGAACTGCGTCTTGACCTGCTTGCTCGCGTAGTAGAGCTGGTCGACGGTGGCCCGGTCGAGGGCCGTGCGGACCTTGATGGCGCCGCTGTCGTAGGTGTAGGTGTTCGGGAAGAGCATCTTCTCGATGTCCTCCTTGCACACCCCGTACTGCTTGCACGCGTTGTAGGTGTTCAGCCAGGAGACGATCTTGGCCCACTGCTCGCTGCCGTTGCCCCACCCGGACTTGACCGGCTCCAGGAGGGCGCCGAGGTCGGCGGCGATCTGGTCCTGGAGGCCGTCGATCTGGCCGAAGCGGCCGTACTCGCCGAGCGCGTCGCGGGCCGCCCAGTCGTTGGCGGTGCCCTTGAGGTGGGTGTATCCGGCGAAGGCCTTGAAGGCGGCCCGGTAGGAGGAGTCGGCCTTGGCCGCGGCCTGGAAGGCGCTGTCCTGGTTGCCCGGGTACACGCCGAGGTAGTTGACGGTGAGGGCGGCGAGCGCCGCACCGCCCCAGGCCGCGTCGGTGTTGGTCGCGGTGTGCGACGCGTCCAGGGTGGCCAGGACCTTCTTGACGAGGCCGAGCTGGCTCTGGCGCATGCCGGGGCCGGTCGCATAGAGGGCCTCGCGCAGGGTGCGGGCGTTGGAGGCGGTGGCGTCGAAGGTGCGGGCCGCATTGCCGAAGTCGGTGACGGCCTTGCTCATGGCGCCGACGGTCGCGGCGTCGGTGAGGTCGATCTCGGAGCGCGAGAAGTCGTGGTACATGGCGGCGTGCAGGTACGTGAACATCTCCTCCAGGTGCGAGGAGCCCCGGCCGTCGTGGGCGGCGGCCAGGCCGGATATCCGGCGGGAGACGGCCTGGACGTGCGCGTCGGTCATGACGGGCACCAGCCGGGCGTCCCAGGTCCAGATCAGCCCGCGCAGACAGCCGTCGGCGGTGACGGCCGGGTCGGCCAGGAAGTCGGCGAACTGCTCGGGGGACAGGCCCGTGATCCCGTCGAGGGTGCAGGGGACGCCCGCGGCGACGCTCTGCGCGGAGGTCGCGGCCTGGGCGGCGGCGGCGAGCTTGCGGCTCTTCTCGGTGCGCTCGGTGCGCTCGGCGGGAGCGGCGGCGGCCTGGGCGGCCCCGGGGACGCGGCCGTCGGCTGCCAGCCCACCGGGGGCCTGGGCCGTGGCGGGCGCGGCCTCCTTGGGCGAGGCGAGGTGGTCGACCTCGTCGAAGGGGTTCGGGGCGGGCGCACCCGAAGTGAAGGTGCCGGGCACGGCGGCGGGGGCGGCGGGCGCGGGCCGCCCGGCGGTCTGGGACACGGCCTGACCCGCGGAGGCGAGCAGCGTCACCGCGACGGCGGCGGAGAGGAGAGACGTACGCACAGCTCTGTGCTGAGACACCAAAGACTCCTGGTTGGGAGGGGAGGTGGGGGAAGTGGTGCGTGAACTGCCCTGCGTCACACGGCGTTTGACGGGGATTAACGTGCCGCGGTGTGAGCTGTAACATAGTAATGTGAAATTGCACTGACAAGACCTGTGCGCCCACCAGTTCGCATCTTCTTGAGGGAGCCCCCGTGACCGACACCTCCGCCCGCCTCAACATCGGCAGCCATGACCTGCCGGTATCACCGGAGTTGTCCCGTTTCATGGCCGCCGACTGGGCCGCGTCCCCCCTTCCCGACGCCGCGCGGGTCTCGGCGTACGAGGTCACCCCGGCCCGGCGCGCCCGGCTCTCGGCGCGCTTCCCGGGCGAGCGGCTGATCGTCCCGGCCGGCGAGCTCAAGGTCCGCTCCAACGACTGCGACCACCGCTTCCGCCCGCACAGCGCGTACGCCTGGCTGACCGGGCTGACGGGCGAGGACCAGGTGGGCCACGTCCTGGTGCTGGAGCCCTCGGGCCCGCACGGCCACGAGGCCGTGCTGTACCTGCGCCCCCGCTCCCCGCGCGTGGACGGCAACGAGGAGTTCTACCGGGACCGCCGGTACGGGGAGTTCTGGGTCGGCCGCCGCCCCGACCTGGCGGAGGCGCAGCGGCTGACCGGCCTGCGCTGCGCCCACCTGGACGACCTCGGCTCCCCGGCGGGCCGCAACGCCGCGGCCGACACCGAACTCGCCTCCGCCCTTTCCGAGTTGCGCCTGGTGAAGGACGCCTGGGAGGTGGGGCAGCTCCAGCTCGCCGTCGACCACACCGCCGCCGGTTTCGAGGACGTCGTACGGGCGCTGCCGCGCGCCCTGGCGCACCCGCGCGGCGAGCGGTGGATCGAGGGGGTCTTCGGCCTGCGCGCCCGGGCGGAGGGCAACGGCACCGGGTACGACACGATCGCGGCTTCGGGCGCGCACGCGTGCGTCCTGCACTGGATCCGCAACGACGGCCGGCTCGACCGCGGCGATCTGCTGCTGCTGGACGCGGGCGTGGAGACCGACAGCCTCTACACGGCGGACATCACGCGCACCCTCCCGCTGTCGGGGCGCTTCTCCCCCGTCCAGCGGCAGGTGTACGAACTGGTGCTGGCGGCGCAGGACGCGGGCATGGCGGCGCTGCGCCCGGGCGCGAGCTTCCGGGACTTCCACCGGGCCGGGATGCGGGTGATCGCGGAGGGCCTGGCGGAGTGGGGCGTCCTGAAGGACGCGCGGGGCGACCTGCACCGGCGGTACACGCTGTGCAGCAGCGGTCACATGCTGGGACTGGACGTCCACGACTGCGCGAAGGCGCGCGCGGAGACCTACCTGGACGGGGTCCTGGAGGAGGGCCAGGTGCTGACGGTCGAGCCGGGCCTGTACCTGCAGCCGGACGACGAGACCCTGCCCCCGGAGCTGCGCGGCATCGGGGTGCGCATCGAGGACGACCTGGTCATCACCGCGAAGGGCGCCCGACTGATGTCGGGCGCCCTGCCCCGCACGGTGGCGGGGATCGAGGAGTGGATGGGGTCCCTACTGGAGGCCCGGTGAAGCCGGACGGTCAGTGACCGGTGAAGCCTGCGGGCCGGCGGCCGAGTGGCTAGTGGCCACCGCCACCTCCGCCGCCCCCGCCGCCCCCGCCACCACCGTGGCCGCCGTTGCCTCCGCCGCCCCCGCCGTCGCCTCCGCCGCCCCCACCGCCGTCGTGGCCGCCGCCCCCGCCACCGCCGTCGCCGCCACGGCCGCCGCCGTCGTGGCCGCCGCCTCCACCGTCGCCGCCGTATCCGCCGCCGTCGTGGCCGCGGTCACCGGACCAGCCGTTGTCGTGGCCACCGCTCCAGTTGTCGTTGTTGCGGTCGTGGTTGGAGCGGCCGTCGTTCCAGTTGTTGTTCCAGTTGGCATTGTTGTGCCGGCCGTCGTTCCAGGAGTCGTTGTCCCAGCACCAGCTGGGGCGGTCGTTCCAGTTGTGCCAGCGGGAGGAGTCGCAGCAGTCACGCCGGTTGTCCCCGCGCCAGTCGTCGGAGCACCATCCCGTGTTGTTCTGCTGGGTCTGAGGAAGACCCGCGGCGAACGCCCCGCCGACAGGCATCAGGCCGAGCGCGAGGCCCGCGGCACCTGCCACGACCGTCGCGGTGATCACACGGCGCATGACCATGCACCTCCGAGCATTGAGACATTTCTTACAAAAAGGTCATTTCCACCCTCACCCCTCGCTGGCCCGCTGTCAAAACCACCTGGTCAGCGATCCGGCAACTCGAATGCGGCCGTACCGAGTACGGCGATACCGTCCAGTTCGACCAGGGCGGGCTCATCCCAGAGGCGGACGACCCCGATGACCGCCATGGCCGGGTAGTCGCGGCCGGCCAGCCGGCGCCAGACACGGCCGAGTTCGGGCGCCTGGGTGCGGTATGCATCCACGTCGACCGTGTAGACCGTCACGCGGGCCAGGTCGGCCGGGGTGCCGCCGGATGCGGCGAGGGCCGCCAGGAGGTTGGCCAGAGCGCGTTCGAACTGCTCGGGCAGGGTGTCCCCGACCACTTTGCCCGAGGCGTCGAGGGCGGTCTGGCCCGCCAGGAAGACCAGCCGGGAGCCGCTCGCGGCCACGGCGTGGGAGAAGCCCGTCGGCGGGGAGAGCTCCGCCGGGTTGATCCGCTCGAGACTCACCGGTACAGCTCCTTCGCGATGATCGTGCGCTGGACCTCGCTCGCGCCCTCGTAGATGCGCGGGGCCCGGACCTCCCGGTACAGGTGCTCCAGCAGGTGGCCGCGCTGGAGGGCGACGGCGCCGTGCAGCTGGACCGCGTGGTCCACCACGTACTGGGCCGTCTCCGTCGCGAGCAGTTTCGCCATCGCCGAGCGGCGCGGGACGTCCGGCGAGCCGGCGTCGTACGCACCCGCCGCCGCGTAGACCAGGAGCCGGGCGGCCTCGGTGCGGGTGGCCATCTCGGCCACCCGGTGGCCCACCGCCTGGAGGTCGCCCAGTACCCCGCCGAACGCGGGCCGCGCCGCCGTGTAGGCCAGGGTCGCGTCCAGGGCGGCCCGGGCCATGCCGACGGCGAAGGCGCCCACGCTGGGCCGGAACAGGTTCAGCGTGTCCATCGCCACCCGGAAGCCCCGGCCGGGCTCGCCCAGCAGGTCCTGCGGGCCGACCGGGACCCCGTCGAAGGACAGCCGGCCGATCGGATGCGGGGAGAGCATGTCCAGGGGCTCCCCCGACAGGCCGGGGCGGTCGGCCGGGACCAGGAAGGCGGTGACCCCCTTGGCGGCCGGACCCTCGCCGGTCCGGGCGAACACCGTGTAGAAGTCCGCCTCGGGGGCGTTGGAGATCCAGCACTTCTCACCGCTGAGCCGCCAGCCGCCCCCGCCGACGCCACCGCCGACGCCACCGCGCCCGCCCCCGTCCGCCGCGCTCCCGGCGTCCGGTACGGCCTGCAACGCCAGCGCCGCCGCGTCCGAGCCCGCCCCCGGCTCGCTCAGCGCGAAGGCCGCCACTGCGCGCCCGGCCCGCACCTGCGGCAGCCACCGCGCCCGTTGCTCCGGTGTCCCCGAGCTGAGCACCGGATGCGCCCCCAGACCTTGGAGGGCGAGGGCCGTCTCCGCCTCCGTGCACCCGTACGCGAGGGATTCGCGGAGCAGGCACAGCTCCAGCGCCCCCGAGGTGAACACCCGCTCCAGCAGGCCCAGCTCACCGAGTGCCGCGAGCAGCGGGCGGTTGACCCGTCCCGGCTCCCCCTTGTCGGCGAGCGGCCGCAGCCGGTCCGCCGCCAGCGCGCGCAAGTGCCCGCACCACTCCTCTTGTTCCGCCCCGAGCGCGAATCCGGTCATCCGAATATCCCCGCTTCTATCGCGTCCTGTTGACTGCCGTCACCATCACGATACGCTCGTAGCGCACGTGCACGGCCTGCTCCGCCACTTCGGTCGCCCACCCGGGGGCCGCTGCCGTTGCAAGGGGGCGAACCCGCCTTGGAGCTCAAGCCTTCCGCCCACGCCGACACCTTCGCGCGCGACCACCTGCCGCCGCCCCACGCCTGGCCGCGACTGCTGTTCGAACTCCCCGAACTGGCCTACCCGGACCGGCTCAACTGCGGCGCCGAGCTGCTCGACACCACCGTCGCCCGGTTCGGGCCCGACCGCCCGGCCTTCCGCAGCGGCACGGGCGAGGTGTGGTCGTACGGGGAGCTGCGCGAGCGCGTGGACCGCCTCGCGCACGTGCTCACGGCGGACCTCGGCGTGGTCCCCGGCAACCGGGTGCTGCTGCGCGGCCCCACCGGCCCGTGGCTCGCCGCCTGCTGGCTGGCGGTGATGAAGGCGGGGGCGGTGGCGGTGACGGTCCTCGCCCAGCAGCGGGCGCAGGAGCTGGGCACGGTCTGCGCGATGGCCCGGGTGCAGCACGCGCTGTGCCATGCGGGCGTGCTGGACGACCTGGCCAGGGCCGAGGTTCCCGGCCTGCGGATCACCCCGTACGGCGGCGAGGCCCCGGACGACCTGCTGCGGCTGGCCGGCCGGCACGAGGGGCCCTTCCGCGCCGTCGAGACCTCCGCCGACGACGTGGCCCTGATCGCCTTCACCTCCGGGACCACCGGCCGCCCCAAGGGCTGCATGCACTTCCACCGCGATCTGCTCTCCGTCGCCGACACCTTCTCCCGCAACGTCCTGCGCCCCCGCCCCGACGACGTCTTCGCGGGCAGTCCGCCGCTCGGCTTCACCTTCGGCCTCGGCGGCCTGGTCGTCTTCCCGCTGCGCGCCGGCGCCTCCGCGCTGCTGCTCGACCAGGCGGTCCCGCGCCGGCTGCTGCCCGCCCTCGCCGCACACCGGGTCACGGTGCTGTTCACCGCGCCCACCGCGTACCGGGCGATGCTGGACGACCTGGGCCCGTACGACGTGGGCGCGTACGACCTGTCCGCGCTGCGCCGCTGCGTCTCGGCGGGCGAGAACCTCCCTGCGGCCACCTGGCAGGCCTGGTACGAGCGCACCGGACTGCGGATCATCAACGGCATCGGCGCCACCGAGCTGCTGCACATCTTCATCTCCGCGGCCGACGAGGACATCCGTCCGGGTACGACCGGCCGCGTGGTGCCGGGCTGGCAGGCGCGGGTGGTGGACGCCTCCGGCCGCCCGGTCGCGGACAACGAGCCGGGGCTGCTGGCCGTACGCGGCCCGGTGGGCTGCCGGTACCTGGCGGATCCGCGGCAGGAGGAGTACGTACGGGACGGCTGGAACCTGACCGGGGACACCTACGTCCGCGATCCGGAAGGCTACTTCCGCTACGTCGCCCGCGCCGACGACATGATCGTCTCGGCGGGCTACAACATCGCCGGTCCGGAGGTGGAGGAAGCCCTGATGCGCCACCCGGACGTGGTGGAGGCCGCGGTGGTGGGCCGCCCGGACGAGCGACGCGGGCAGATCGTGGTGGCGTACACCGTCCTGCGGGCGGGCTCGGCGCTGACGGAGGAGGCCCTGCGCGCGTTCATGCGGGCGGAACTGGCCCCGCACAAGTGCCCGCGCGCCTTCGTCTTCCTCCCGGCCCTCCCCCGGACGGCGACCGGGAAACTGCAGCGGTTCCGGCTGCGCGACGCAGGGGTCGAGCTCCGCGAGCCCGGGCTGACCGGCGAGACGCCCCCTACAGTGAACCCGTGGTCGAGCAGCACACCCCGCGATCCCTGATCGTCACGTTCTACGGAGCCTACGGGCGGGCCTTCGAGGGTCCGGTCCCGGTGTCGGCGCTGGTCCGCCTGCTGGGCGCGGCCGGCGTGGACGCCCCGTCGGTCCGCTCGTCGGTGTCCCGGCTGAAGCGGCGCGGCTTCCTGCTGCCCGCGCGCGCCGCGGACGGTTCGGCGGGGTACGGGCTCTCGGCGGAGGCGCGCCAGCTGCTCGACGACGGCGACCGGCGGATCTACGGGGACCGCGACGCGCACCCGCCGGGGGAATGGCTGCTGGCGGTGTTCTCCGTACCGGAGCAGGAGCGGCACAAGCGGCACCTGCTGCGCTCGCGGCTCGCCCGGCTCGGCTTCGGCGCGGTGGCGCCGGGGGTGTGGATCGCCCCGGCCCACCTGTACGAGGAGACCGGGCACACCCTGGACCGGTTGCACCTGACGGCGTACGTGGAGCTGTTCCGCGGCGGCCACCTCGGCTTCGCCCCGACCGCCGAGGCGGTGGCCCGGTGGTGGGACCTGACCTCGCTGGCCAAGCAGCACGAGGAGTTCCTCGACCTGCACGAGCCGGTGCTGCGCGCCCTCCAGTCGGGCCCGGCGCCCACCCCGGAGGAGGCCTACCGCGGCTACCTCCTGGCCCTGGACACCTGGCGCCGCCTCCCGTACGCCGATCCGGGCCTGCCGCGCGAGCTGCTGCCGGCGGACTGGCCCGGCGACCGGGCGGCGGCGGTCTTCGCCGAACTGCACGCCCGGCTGCGGGACATCGGGGCGGGGTTCCTGGAACCGTAGGCAACGGCGGCCGCGTCACGAAGTGTTGTGACACATCGTGATCTTCCTCCGCCGCCACCGCTCCCGACCCCGCGGCGGCCTTCGTACCCGCCGCAGCCCCAGCCCCAGCCCCAGACCTGGTACCAGGCGCCCGTGACACCGCCCGGGCGGCGGGCCGCGCGCCTCCAGCTGGCCGGGGCGGCGCTCGTCGGCGCCGCGGCGGGGTTCACGGCCTCCCGGCTCGCTGCCGGCGCCCGCGCGTACTGCGACGCGGGCTGGGAGGCGGGCGGGAAGTTCGAGCTGAACTTCGAGATGCTGTTCCTGGTGCCGGGCTGCGCAGTCCTCGCCCTGGTCCTCGCACTGCTCACCCGTCGCCTGCCCCTGCCGGTGCGGGCCGTGCCGGTCCTGGCCGCCTTGGCCGCGGTGGTGGTCTGGTACTTCGCGGTCAAGGGCACGCTGGACGGCTACCCCGGGGATTCGGGGCTGTGCGGGCCCGACAACGTGCCGCCGTGGTGGCCGGCCTGGCTCCCCTCGTAAAAACCGGTGTGCGCGGGGAAACGATTCGGCGCCATCATGAGCCATGACCTGGACCTTCACCCATGACCTGGCGGCCTATCTGGCCGCGGCGGGCCCGGCCGTGGCCGGCGACCCCGTCGCCAACACCTCCCTGCTGACCGTGACCGACGCGCTGGAGCGGCGCGGTCTGGACGCCTACGGATCCGCCGAGCCCTTCTTCGGCTGGTGGACCGGCGCCGACGGGAGCGTCGCCGGCGCCCTGCTGTGCACCCCGCCGCACCCACTGCTGATCGGGGCGCTGCCGGCCGAGGCCGTCCGCGGCCTGGGGGCCGCGCTCGCCGCCGAGCCGCTGCTCTGCGGGGTGGAGGCGCTGAGCGCCCGCCGCCGCGACGCGGAGGCGCTGGCCGCGGCCTGGGGGAAGCCGAGCGAGGTCACCGAGGAGAACCGCCTGTACCGGCTCGCCGGACTCGTTGCCCCGGATCCCGCCCCGGCCGGGCGGGCGCGGACCGCCACCGAGGCCGATCTGCCGCTGCTGATGGACTGGGCCGGCGCGTTCAAGCGGGAGACCGGGGAGTCGGGCGGCCCCTCCGAGGCGTTCCTGCGCGACCGGCTCTCGTACGGGGGCATGCTGCTCTGGGAGGACGCGGGGACGCCGGTGTCGATGGCCGGGTTCTTCCGCCCGATCGGCTCGACCGCCCGCATCGGCCCGGTGTACACCCCGCCGGAGCTCCGCGGCCGCGGCTACGCCGCCGGGGTCACCTACGCGGTGAGCGAGGCGGCGTACGCGGCCGGCGCCTCGGAGGTGCTGCTCTTCACGGACCTGGCCAACCCCACCAGCAACGGCGTTTACCAGCGCCTGGGCTACACCCCGGTCGAGGACCGCATTGAGGTGGCCGCCCTCTGAGGGCAGCCGTATGAGCCTCCCTCAGCCGCGGCCGGCCGGCGGTTTGCGGCTGCCGGCCCGGTAGGGGGCGGGCCAGGGGGCCGCCGGGCCGGCGTAGGACTGGTCGGCGGCCGCGTGCAGGGTCCAGTGCGGGTCGTACAGGTGGGGGCGGCCGACGGCGCAGAGGTCGGCGCGGCCCGCCAGCAGGAGGGAGTTCACGTCGTCCCAGGAGGAGATGGCGCCGACGGCGATGACCGGGACGCCCAGCGCGTTGCGGATCCGGTCCGCGTACGGGGTCTGGTAGGAGCGCCCGTACTCGGGGCTCTCGTCCGCCACCACCTGGCCGGTCGACACGTCGATGGCGTCGGCGCCGTGGGCGGCGAAGGCGGCGGCGATGTCCACCGCGTCCTGGGCGGAGGTGCCGCCCGGGGCCCAGTCGGTGGCGGAGATGCGGACGGTCATGGGGCGGTCGTCGGGCCAGACCGCGCGGACCGCGTCGAAGACCTCCAGCGGGAACCGGAGCCGGTTCTCCAGCGGGCCTCCGTAGGCGTCGCTGCGCTGGTTGGTGAGCGGGGACAGGAAGCCGGACAGCAGATAGCCGTGGGCGCAGTGCAGTTCCAGCAGGTCGAACCCGCAGCCGGCGGCCCGTACCGCGGCGGCCGCGAAGTCGGAGCGGACCGACGCCAGGTCCTGCGCCGTCAGTGCGCGCGGAACGGCCGAGACGCCCGGCCGGTAGGGCGCCTCCGAGGCCGCCACGACCGGCCAGTTGCCCTCCGGGAGGGGATCGTCCATGCCCTCCCACATCAGCCGCGTCGAGCCCTTGGGACCGGAGTGGCCGAGCTGGACGCCGAGCGCGGTGCCGGGCGCTGAGGTGTGCACGAAGTCGGCGATCCGGGTCCAGGCCGCCGCCTGCTCCGCCGTGTACAGGCCGGTGCAGCCGGGGGTGATCCGGCCCTCGGCGGACACGCAGACCATCTCGGTCATGACCAGCGCGGCTCCGCCGAGGGCCCGCGCACCCAGGTGCACCAGGTGGAAGTCCCCGGGCGTCCCGTCGCCGTCCTGTGCGGAGTACATGTCCATCGGGGAGACCACGACCCGGTTGCGCAGGGTCAGCCCGCGCAGCTTCAGCGGCGTGAACATCGGCGGGGTGTCCTCGTCCGGGCAGCCGAAGTCCCGTTCCACGGCCCGGGTGAACCGCTCGTCGCGCAGCCGCAGGTTGTCGTGGGTCACCCGGCGGCTGCGGGTGAGCAGGTTGAAGGCGAACTGCCGGGCGGGCTGGTCCACGTACCCGGCGAGTTCCTCGAACCACCGCATGCTGGCGGCGGCGGCCCGCTGGGTCGAGGCCACCGCCGGCCGCCGTGCGGCCTCGTACGCGGCCAGGGCGGCGGGCACGTCCGGCTGCGCGGCCACGGCTTCGGCGAGCGCGAGCGCGTCCTCCACCGCCAGCTTGGTGCCGGAGCCGATGGAGAAGTGCGCGGTGTGCGCCGCGTCGCCGAGCAGGACCACGTTGCCGTGGGACCAGCGCTCGTTGACGACCGTGCGGAATTCGGTCCACGCCGAGCGGTTTCCGTGCAGCGGCCGGCCCCGCAGGGCCTCGCCGAAGATCTTGGCGCAGCGGGCGGCCGATTCGTCCTCGTCGCACAGGTCCAGGCCGGAGGCCCGCCACACCTTCTCGTGCATCTCCACGATCACGGTGGAGGCGTCCGCCGAGTACGGGTAGGCGTGCAGCTGCATGACGCCGTGCTCGGTCTCGGCGATCTCGAAGCGGAACGCTTCGAAGGCGAAGTCGGCGGCGAGCCAGATGTAGCGGCAGTGCCCGCTCGTCAGCGTCGGGCGGAAGTGCGCGGCTGCGCTCTGCCGGGTCGTGCTGTGCACGCCGTCGGCCGCGACGACCAGGTCGTACGAGGCCGCCAGCAGCGCGGCGGCCGGCGCCCCGGTGCGGAAGCGGAGCTTCACCCCGAGCCCGGCGCAGCGCTCGTGCAGGATCTCGAGCAGCCGGCGCCGCCCGATGGCGGCGAAGCCGTGGCCGCCGGAGGTCAGCAGCCGCCCGCGGTGGACGATGTCGATGTCGTCCCAGCGCACGAACTCCGCGCCGAGGGCGGTGTAGACCACGGTGTCGGCCGCTTCGATGCCGCCGAGTGTCTCGTCGGAGAGCACCACGCCGAAGCCGAAGGTGTCCTCGGGGGCGTTCCGTTCCCAGACCTCTACGGTGTGCCCCTGGCGGGCCAGCAGTGCGGCGGCGTACAGGCCCCCCGGCCCGCCGCCGACAACGGCGACCCGCAATGCGCTGCCGACCCGCGTCGTGCCCGCAGCCATGGCGCTACCTGCCCTTCCACTCCGGGGGCCGCTTCGCGGTGAAGGCGGCGTGGAACTCGGCGTAGTCCCGGCCGTTCATCAGCAGGGCCTGGGTGTTGGCGTCGAGCTCGACCGACGCGGCCAGCGGCATGTCGAGTTCGGCGGTCAGCAGCGCCTTGGTCTGCGCGTACGCGAGGGCCGGGCCGGCCGCGAGGTGAGCGGCGAGTTCGGCGGCGCGTACGCCGGCCTTGCCCTCCTCGGTGACCTCGCTGAGCAGGCCGATGCGTTCGGCCTCCGGCGCGCGTACGGGCTCTCCGAGCATCAGCAGCCGGGTGGCGTGGCCGAGGCCGACGACGCGGGGCAGCAGGTACGCGGCGCCCATGTCGCCGCCGGAGAGGCCGACGCGGGTGAAGAGGAACGCGAAGCGGGCGGTGGGGTCGGCGATCCGGAAGTCGGCGGCGAGGGCGAGGACGGCGCCGGCCCCGGCGGCGACCCCGTGCACGGCGGCGATCACCGGGAAGGGGCACTCACGGACGGCCCGCACCACCTGGCCGGTCATCCGGTTGAAGTCGAGGAGCTCGGCGGTGTCCATGGCGAGGGTGGCGCCGATGATCTCGTCCACGTCCCCGCCGGAGCAGAAGCCGCGGCCCTCGCCGCCGAGCACGAGGGCTCGCACGGACCGCTCCCGGGAGAGTTCGGCGAGCAGATCGCGCAGGTCGGCGTAGGCGCCGAAGGTGAGGGCGTTGAGCTTCTCGGGGCGGTCGAGGGTGACGGTGGCCACGCCGTCCTGCCGGGTCACCCGCAGGTGGCGCCACCGTTCGGTCGCTGCTGTGGAACCGATGAAGGGGCTCACACGATCGACGGTATCACTGCATCGTGACTGCCGTCACAGAAACGCGACACACGGATGGGGCCACCACCCCGCCCGCGGACGGGAGGGCCCTCTGGTTCGCCCCCCCACCCGGCCCGCATGACTATGCGCCGCTACGCGGTATCAGCCGCAACTAGGCGCCGACCGGCCCGGCGAGGGTCGCGACGAGTACGGCCTTGATGGTGTGCAGCCGGTTCTCGGCCTCGTCGAAGACGAGGGAGTGCGCGGATTCGAACACCTCGTCCGTCACCTCCAGCGACTCCAGCCCGTGCCGCTCGTGGATCTCCCGGCCGACCTTGGTGCCCAGGTCGTGGAACGCGGGCAGGCAGTGCAGGAACTTCACGTCCGGGTTCCCGGTCGCGCGCAGCACGTCCATCGTGACGGCGTACGGGGCCAGGGCGCCGATCCGCTCGTCCCAGACCTCCTTGGGCTCGCCCATGGAGACCCACACGTCGGTGGCGACGAAGTCCGCCTGGGTCACGCCCTCGGCGACGTTCTCGGTCAGGGTGATCCGGGCTCCGCTGGCGGCCGCGAGCCGGCGCGCCTGCGACACCACGGACTCGGCCGGCCAATAGGCCTTCGGTGCGACGATGCGTACGTCCATGCCGAGCAGCGCACCGGTCACCAGGTACGAGTTGCCCATGTTGAAGCGGGCGTCGCCGAGGTAGGCGAAGGTGATCCGGTCCAGCGGCTTGGCGCAGTGCTCGGTCATGGTGAGCACGTCGGCCAGCATCTGGGTGGGGTGCCAGTCGTCGGTGAGCCCGTTGAACACCGGCACGCCGGAGTGGGCGGCGAGCGCCTCGACGGCCGCCTGGCTGTCACCCCGGTACTCGATGCCGTCGAACATCCGGCCGAGCACCCGCGCCGTGTCCTTGACGGACTCCTTGTGGCCGATCTGGGAGCTGGCCGGGTCGAGGTAGGTGGTGTGGGCGCCCTGGTCGGCGGCGGCGACCTCGAACGCGCAGCGGGTGCGCGTCGAGGTCTTCTCGAAGATCAGCGCGATGTTCCTGCCCTGGAGGCGGCGCTGCTCGGCCCCGGCCTTCTTGGCCGCCTTGAGGCCGGCGGCGAGCTCGATCAGGCCGCGGAACTCGGCGGCGGAAAAGTCGAGCTCCTTGAGGAAACTGCGGCCGACGAGGTCGGTGGCCATCGGGGTACTCCAGGGTCGCGCTGACAGGGGATGCTGGAAGTGTATACGTTAGCCTGCATTGATATACAGCCCCCCATCCGCCGGACCCCCGGCCTCCGCTTCCGCCGGTCCCCCGTTGCGCGGTCCTCCTTCTCCCCTCCGGGTCAGGCCGGGTCCCGCTCCACCGGGCAGCTCATGCACCGCGGCCCGCCGCGGCCCCGCCCCAGCTCGCTGCCCGGGATCTCGATGACCTCGATGCCCTCCTTGCGCAGGTGCGTGTTGGTCGTCACGTTCCGCTCGTACGCCACCACGACCCCCGGCTCGACGGCCAGGACGTTGCAGCCGTCGTCCCACTGCTCGCGCTCCGCCGCGTGCACGTCCTGCGTCGCGGTCAGCACTCGGATCGAGTCCAGCCCGAGCGCTGCCGCGATCGCCCGGTGCATGTGCTCCGGCGGATGGTCGGTCACCTTCAGCTCCTGCAGGCCGGCGCCCGGCTCGATCGTGTAGGAGCGCAGCATGCCGAGGCCCGCGTACTGCGTGAACGTATCTCCGTCCACCATCGTCATCACCGTGTCCAGGTGCATGAAGGCCCGCCGCTTCGGCATGTCCAGCGCCACGATCGTGGTCGCCGACCCGGCCGCGAAGAGGCCGCGCGCGAGCATCTCCACCGCCTGCGGCGTCGTCCGCTCGCTCATCCCGATCAGCACCGCGCCGTTGCCGATGACGAGCACGTCCCCGCCCTCGATGGTCGAGGGGTAGTCCGCCTGCCCCTGCGACCAGTAGTGGAAGGCCCCCGAGGAGGTGAAGAGCGGGTGGTGCTTGTAGATCGCCTCGAAGTGCACCGTCTCGCGCTGCCGGGCCGGCCAGCGCATCGCGTTGATGGACACCCCGTCGTAGATCCACGCGGAGGTGTCCCGGGTGAACAGGTGGTTGGGCAGCGGCCCCAGCAGGAAGTCGTCCAGCTCCATGGCGTGGAAGCGGACCGACACCGGCTCGGCGTGCCGCTCGAGGTACTCCCGCTTGGTCATCCCGCCGACCAGCGCCTCGGCCAGCCCGGTCGCCGGCAGCTGGTCGAAGACCGCGCGCAGGTGGTCGGTGGCGAGCGGACCGTACTCCTTCTCGTCGAACACCCGGTCCAGTACGAGGTGTCTGGCCTCCGGGATGTCCAGGGCCTCGCACAGCAGGTCGCCGAAGAGGTGCACCTCCACGCCGCGGTCGCGCAGTACGTCCGCGAAGCCGTCGTGCTCCTGGCGGGCCCGGCGCACCCACAGCACGTCGTCGAAGAGCAGTGCGTCCTTGTTGCTCGGTGTGAGCCGCTTCAGCTCCAGGTCGGGCCGGTGGAGGATGACGCGGCGAAGCCGCCCGGTCTCGGAGTCGACATGGAATCCCATGGCGTACACGTTCGCAGACCGGACGGCTTTTTGACGTGGCGTTCGCTCAGGAGAGCGGGCGGAACCGGCAGCCCCTGCAGGCCCGGCAGCCCCCGCGCGATCAGCGCAGACCGAGGAGTGCCGTCGGGGTACCGATCAGCTCCGGGGTGGTCAGGCCCAGCTTGGGCACGGTCAGGTCCGGGATCCCGAAGTTGTCGCCGTTCGGCATCTTCAGCGGGGCGCCGACGACCGCACCGGGGGTGCGGGCGAGCAGGTCGGTGGCCGGGGACTCCACCGTGCCCTCGCCGTCCGTCTTCGGGTCGCCGAGCAGGTTCGGCACCGGCGCGCCGACCAGGGTGCCGCCGAGCTCGGTGCTGACCGGCAGCACCGGGAGGATCGGGCTGGGGAGCAGATCGCCCGTGTGGTACCGGGGGGCCTCCGGGGCGCCGACGACCGGCACCGGCACCGCGGTGGCCACGCGCGGGGTGTCCACGCCCAGCGTGGTCTTCACGGCGTCCAGGGGCACAGCCACCGGCACCGAGTCGGCCACGGCCGGGGTGGCCGCGCCGGCCGCGGCCATACAGGTCATGAGTGCCGCAATGCTTCCGCGCGCGGTCATCTTCATAGGTGACGTTCCGTCCTTCCAGGGTCGCGGACATTCCGCTGCCCTGGATGAACGATCCCGCCGGTGGTTTTCCCGGCGTTCTTCGGGAAAGTTCCCCCATACGACCTAATTCGGGGCCGTACGGGGGCCTCACCTTTACGGCGGCGTGCGACGGGCCGCCACCCTCCGCTTCACGGCCCCTGCGTCACAACCGGGGGTCGACCGGCTCCGATTCGAGGGCGAGCACCCCGAAGACCGCCTCGTGCACCCGCCACAGCGGCTCCTCGCCCGCCAGCCGGTCCAGGGCCTCCAGTCCGAGCGCGTACTCGCGCAGGGCCAGCGAGCGCTTGTGCCCCAGGAACCGCTGGCGCAGCTTCTCCAGCTGCTCCGGACGCGTGTACTCCGGCCCGTAGATGATCCGCAGGTACTCGCGGCCGCGGACCTTGACACCGGGCTGGACCAGGCGGCCCTTGCCGTCCCGGGCGTACGCCTGGAGCGGCTTGACGACCATGCCCTCGCCGCCCGCGGCCGTCAGCTCCAGCCACCAGTCGGTGCCTGCCCGTACGGAGTCCTCGTCGGCGGTGTCGACCAGGATCCGGCCGGTGCGGCGCAGCAGCCCGGTGCCGGCCGCCTCGTCGGCGGCGACGAGCCGGTCGAGCCAGAACAGCTGCTCGTCGTGCGGTACGGCGGCCAGCGAGCGCCCGGCTGCCGCCAGCAGCTGGAAGGGCGCGAACCGTACGCCGTCCAGCCCGTCGGTGGTCCAGCAGTAGCGCCGGTAGGCCTCGGTGAACCGCTCGGCGTCGGCGGCCCGGTCCCGCTGGCGGGCGAGCAGGTCGCCGGTCTCGATGCCCCGCCCCTTGGCCGCGGCCAGGGCGGCGAGGGCGTCCGGGAAGACGGCGCGGGAGGCCGCGCCGACGGCGGCGTACTGGTTGCGCAGCAGGCCGGCGGACTTCAGCGACCAGGGCAGCAGCTCCCCGTCCAGCAGCAGCCAGTCGGTGGCCAGCTCCTCCCACAGGCCCGCGTCGGTGATGGCGCCGCGGAGCCGGGTCAGGACCTCCTCGGTGACCTCGGGGTCGTGGAAGAAGGGCCGGCCGGTGCGGGTGTAGACGGACCCGGTCGGGCCCTCGACGCCGAAGCGCGCACGGGCCGCCTCGGCGTCCTTGCAGACGAGGACGGTGGCGCGGGAGCCCATGTGCTTCTCCTCGCAGACGACCTGGGCGATGCCGTCCTTGCGGTACTGGGCGAAGGCCTCGGCCGGGTGCTCCAGGTAGCCGCCCTCCTGCGAGGTGGCCGTGGGCGCCATGGTGGGCGGCAGGTACGGGACCAGCCGCGGGTCCACCGCGAAGCGGCTCATGACCTCCAGGGCCGCCGCCGCGTTCTCCTCGCGCACGGTGACGTTGCCCAGGTGCCGGGTCTCGACGATCCGGCGCCCGTGGACGTCGCCCAGGTCGAGCGGGCGCCCGTCGTGCCCGCCGGGTGCTTCGGTGGCGAGCGGCCTGACCGGCTCGTACCAGACCTTCTCGGCCGGTACGTCGACCAGTTCGCGCTCGGGCCAGCGCAGGGCGGTCATCTTCCCGCCGAAGACGGCGCCGGTGTCCAGGCAGATGGTGTTGTTGATCCAGGCGGTGTTCGGGACCGGGGTGTGGCCGTAGACCACGACGGCCTTGCCGCGGTAGTCCTCGGCCCACGGGTAGCGCACGGGCAGGCCGAACTCGTCGGTCTCGCCGGTGGTCTCCCCGTACAGGGCGTGCGAGCGGACCCGGCCGGAGGTGCGGCCGTGGTACTTCTCGGGCAGGCCGGCGTGGCAGACCACCAGCTTGCCGCCGTCGAGGACGTAGTGGCTGACCAGGCCCGCGATGAAGCTGCGGACCTCCTGGACGAACTCCTCCGGCTCGCGGCCCAGCTGCTCGACCGTCTCGGCGAGCCCGTGGGTCTGCTGGACCTTGGAGCCCTTGAGGTAACGGCCGAGCTTGTTCTCGTGGTTCCCGGGCACGCACAGGGCGTTGCCGGACCCGACCATGCCCATCACGCGGCGCAGGACGCCGGGGCTGTCCGGGCCGCGGTCGACGAGGTCGCCGACGAAGACCGCGGTGCGGCCCTCCGGGTGGACGCCGTCCTCGTACCCGAGCTTGCCGAGCAGGGTCTCCAGCTCGGAGGAACAGCCGTGGATGTCGCCGATGATGTCGAAGGGGCCGGTGAGGTGGGTGAGGTCGTTGAACCGCTTCTCCCGCACTATTTCCGCGCTGTCGGCCTCCTCGGGCGTGCGCAGCACGTGCACCTTGCGGAAGCCCTCGCGCTCCAGTCCGCGCAGCGAGCGGCGCAGGTCGCGGCGGTGCCGCTGGATGACGGCGCGGGGCAGCCCGGCCCGGTCGGGGCGGCCGGCGTTGCGTTCGGCGCAGACCTGCTCGGGCATGTCGAGGACGATGGCGATGGGCAGCACGTCGTGCGCGCGGGCGAGCTGGACCAGCTGCCGGCGGGCCTCGGGCTGCACGCTGGTCGCGTCGACGACCGTGAGGCGCCCGGCCTCCAGCCGCTTGCCGGCGATGTAGTGGAGGACGTCGAAGGCGTCCCGGCTCGCACTCTGGTCGTTCTCGTCGTCGGAGACGAGGCCCCGGCAGTAGTCGGAGGAGATGACCTCGGTGGGCTTGAAGTGCTTGCGGGCGAAGGTGGACTTGCCGGATCCGGTGGCCCCGATCAGGACGACGAGGGACAGGTCGGTTACGGGAAGTACGCGCGTACCGGTACTGGTCATGCTGCCTCGCCCTCCTTGACGGTATCGGTGTTGATCTGAGTGAAGACGGCCATCTGGGTCGGCGGCCCCACCTCGGGGTCGTCGTCGCCGACGGGAACGAACTCGGCGGCGTACCCGTACCGTTCGGCGACCTCGCCGGCCCAGGTACGGAACTCCGCGCGGGTCCACTCGAAGCGGTGGTCGCCGTGCCGGACGTGCCCGGCGGGCAGGGTCTCCCAGCGGACGTTGTACTCGACGTTCGGGGTGGTGACGAGGACGGTGCGGGGGCGGGCCGAGCCGAACACCGCGTACTCCAGGGCGGGCAGCCGCGGCAGATCGAGGTGCTCGATGACCTCGCTGAGCACGGCCGCGTCGTACCCAGTCAGCCGCTTGTCGGTGTAGGCGAGCGAGCCCTGCAGCAGCTGCACGCGGCTGCTCTGCCGCTCCCCCATCCGCTCGAGGCGCAGCCGTTTGGCGGCCATGCCGAGGGCCCGCATGGACACGTCGACGCCGACGATCTCGGTGAAGGCGACGTCCTTGAGGAGGGCCTGCACCAGCTGGCCCTGTCCGCAGCCGAGGTCGAGGACCCGGGCCGCGCCGGCGGTGCGCAGCGCTGCGAGGATCGCCTCGCGGCGCTGCACCGCGAGCGGTACGGGCCTCTCCTCCGTGTCGCGGTTCTCGTCCACGGCGTTGTCGAGCTCCTCGACCTCGCTGCCGTCGGCCTCGGCCAGCCGGACCAGCTCCAGCCGCTCCAGGGCGTCGCGGGTCAGCCGCTTGTGGCGGGCGAGGTAGCGGGCGCTGATGAGCCCGTTCTCGGGGTGCGCGGCCAGCCAGCCGTCTCCGGCGCACAGCAGCTTGTCCACCTCGTCGGGGGCGACCCAGTAGTGCTTGGCGTCGTCGAGCACGGGCAGCAGGACGTAGAGCTGCCGCAGCGCGTCGGCGAGCCGCAGCTCGCCCTCCAGGACGAGCCGCACGTACCGGGAGTCCCCCCACTCGGGGAACTGCTCGTCGAGCGGTACGGGTTCGGCCTGTACGAGGTCCCAGCCGAGCGGGTCGAACAGCCGGTGCACGAGGGCCGCCCCACCCCGGGCGGGCAGCGCCGGGATCTCGATCCGCAGCGGACGGGCCTGCTCGGGCAGCTCGGGCCGGGCGGTGCACCGGCCCTTGAGCGCACTGCGGAAGACGGAACTGAGCGCGACGGCGAGCAGCGAGGAGGCGGCGTACGGACGGTCGTTGACGTATTGCGCGAGAGCGGCGTCGGGCGCCCCGCCCCGGCCCTTGCCCTGCCCGCGCCGCACGAGCGCGACGGGATCCACCTCCAGCAGCAGCGCCGCCGTGCACCGCTCGTCCGTGGCCTCGGGGTAGAAGACGTGGGCGGTGCCGTGGGAGGTGGAGAACGCCTGCGCCTTGCCAGGGTGCTTGTGCAGCAAAAAGCCCAGGCCGGTGGCCGGGTGCTCAGCACTGCCAGTGGTGGAGATCGTCAGGAACATGCAGCTCAGCATGCCTGCCGACGGATACCGGGGGCCACCGGATTTCGCCCCGCCACCGCCCTCCGCCCCGTCGGCGGATCCCGATCCGGGCAAGTGCCCGGCACCCGCGCGGCCCGCGTTGTACGGTCCCCGGAACACGTCGTTCCCCGTGCCTCTGCAGCCCCGTATCCCAGGAGGGCTTCCCCTCGTGCACCCGCCGCAGCCTTACCCACCCATGCCCGCGCCCGGCCGACGCTGGTGGCAGCATCCCGCCCTGATCATCGCCCTGCTGGTGGTGATCCCGCCCGCGGGTATCGCGCTCGCCTGGACGAGCCGGTGGGGGCAGGCCAAGAAGATCGTCGCAACGGTTCTCGCCGGTCTGTGGTTCCTCACGCCGTTCATGGGCGACCCGCCGGAGAGGGCCGAGGCCGACTCCAAGCCGGCCGCCCTCGCTTCCGCCTCGCCCAGCGCGAGCCCGAGCCGGACCGAGCCGCCCTCCCTCGTCGGCCGGAGCCTCAAGGAGGCGAAGGCCACGGCGCTCGCCGCCGGATTCGGCGTGCTCTCGCACGACGCCTCCGAGGGGAACGCCGCCCAAGTGGCCGAGGACGACTGGAAGGTGTGCTTCCAGAGCGTGATCACCGAGAAGGCCGGTGCGATACCCGCGCTCGACTTCGGCGTGGTCCGCACCGACGCCCCGTGCCCCGCGAAGGACGGGGATCCGATCCCCCGGCCGAAGATGCCGCGAGTCGTTGGTCTGACCTTCGCGAAGGCGTCCGAGACGCTCAGGCCGATCGGCTTCCAGAAGATCGAGCCGCAGAGCGCGTTCACGGACGTCACCCTGCCGGCCGCCGTGGACGACTGGGTCGTCTGCTTCCAGGAGCCCGGAGAGGGCAAGGAAGTCAGCGCGCCGGGGACCACCTCCGCCGCCCTGAAGCTCGCGTCCCCGGGGACCACCTGCCCGAGTGCGCCGAACGCCCGGCTCCACCCGGAACCGGCGGCGACGCATGAGGACGACGACTCCGGCAGCACCGCATCGGGCGGGTCCTCTTCCGGGGGATCCACATCCGGGGGTTCGTCCTCCGCGGGGTCTTCCACCTCCGGCGGGTCTTCCTCCTCCGGCGGGTCTTCCTCCTCCGGTGGGTCTTCCTCCTCCGGCGGCTCCGACAGCGGCGGCGGGGGCGCGGGCACCGTGACCCCTGGAGCGTTCTGCTCGCCGGCCGGGGCGACCGGCGTCAGCAAGAAGGGCGTCTCCTACACCTGCAAGGGTCCCGGTCAGCCCCGCTGGCGCCAATGACCGGTCCCGTCCCCCTGAATCCCCGCGGCCAGCTCGGCGATGCCCGGCGGGCCGATGCGGCAGCAGCCGCCCAACAGGCGGGCGCCCGCTCTGCGCCAGGCTTCGACGGGCCAGGGGGCGGGGTGGGGCGGGGCGTGCCAGGTGGCGGTGGCCGCCTCCCAGACCGAGCCGTCGTTGGGGTAGGCCAGGAGCGGTTTGGCCGTGGCGGAGGCGGCGGCCTCCAGGGCGGGCAGGGCGTCCGCCGGATCACAGCAGTTGACGCCGACCGCGATGATCTCCGGGGCCTCGGCCGCGAGGGCGAAGGCCTCGGGGAGCGGCTGGCCGGCCCGGGTACGGGCGCCGGCCACGGTGTAGCTCAGCCAGGCGGGCGCGCCGGTGCCGGCGAGGACGGTGAGGAGGGCTTCGGCCTCCTCCGCGTCCGGGATGGTCTCCAGCGCCAGGACATCGGGGCCCGCCGCGAGCAGGGCCTCGATGCGGGGGCGGTGGAAGGCGGCGAGCTCGCGCACGCTCAGCCCGTACCGCCCGCGGTACTCGGAGCCGTCCGCGAGCACCGCCCCGTACGGGCCGACCGAGGCGGCGACCCAGACCTCGTGGTCCGCGGCCTCGGCCGCCCGGGCGGCCAGTGCGACGCTGCGGTGCAGCAGGTCGGTGGTCGCGGCCCGGTCGTGGCCGTGGGCGGCGAAGGCCTCGTACCCCACCTGGTAGCTGGCGGTGATCAGCACCTCGGCGCCGGCCCGCGCGTACGCCGTGTGGGCGGCCTCCACCTGGTCCGGCCGCTCGGCGAGCACCCGGCCCGACCAGAGGCCGCCGGACAGGTCGCAGCCCTGGTCGGTGAGCTGGTTGCTCAGCCCGCCGTCCAGGAGCACGACCCTGCGGGCCAGGGCTTCGGCGAGCGGGCCGGACGCGCGGGGCATCGGTCGTGCGCCTCCCTCAGCCGAGCTGGGACAGCACCTGGGCCGAGATCAGCTCCAGGTGGTCCAGGTCGTCGAGGTCGAGCAGTTGGAGGTAGACGCGGGAGCTGCCGACGGCCGCGTAGGCGCCGATCTTCTCCACGACCTCGGCCGGGGATCCGGCCAGGCCATTGGCCTTGAGCTCGTCCACGTCCCGGCCGATGGCGGCGGCGCGGCGGGCGACCTCGGCGTCGTCCCTGCCGACGCACACCACGAGGGCGTTGGAGTAGACGAGGTCGTCGGCCCCCCGCCCGGCCTCCTCGGCGGCCCGGCGCACCCGGCCGAACTGCCGCTCGCTGTCCGCGATCGACGCGAACGGCATGTTGAACTCGTCCGCGTACCGGGCGGCGAGGCGCGGGGTGCGCTTCGCGCCGTGGCCGCCGATGAGCACGGGCACCTTGGCCTGGGCCGGCTTGGGCAGCGCCGGGGACTTCTCCACCTGGTAGTGGGTGCCGGCGTAGTCGAACGTGGCGCCGGGCTCGGTGGCCCACAGGCCGGTGACGATGGCCAGCTGCTCCTCCAGCCGGGCCATCCGCTCCGCCGGGAACGGGATGCCGTACGCCTTGTGCTCCTCCTCGAACCAGCCCGCGCCCAGGCCCAGTTCGATCCGGCCTCCGGACATCTGGTCGACCTGGGCCACCTGGATGGCGAGCACGCCGGGCAGCCGGAAGGTGCCGGCCGTCATCAGTGTGCCCAGCCGGATCCGCCGCGTCTCGCGGGCCAGGCCCGCGAGGGTGATCCAGGCGTCGGTGGGACCGGGCAGGCCGTCCGCCGAGCCCATCCGCAGATAGTGGTCGGACCGGAAGAACGCGTCGAAGCCCAGGTCCTCGGTGGCCTTGGCTACGGTCAGAAGGGTGTCGTAGCTGGCGCCCTGCTGGGGTTCGGTGAAAATACGGAGATCCATACCTCCCATCCTGCCTCCCCCGGCCACCTCCGGCAGGCGCCCCCGTCCCACCCCGGCAGGGTGAATCTGCGTCAACCCTGCGGTCCGCCCCGTGCCCGGCCAGTGACCAGCCCGGACGGTGATCGTTGGCTCGGACGGAGCCGGACCGCCCGGCCCGCGTGCCGGCGGCCCGTCGCCGGTGCGTCCACCGCCCCCTTCCCCCGTGGAAGGGCCAGGGCCGAGGAGGCCGCCATGTCCCACGAGGCCGTGCCGGAGACCCGCCAACAGGACGAACAGACCGGACAGGCAGCACACGAGCCCGCACGTCAGGAGCCCGCGACGGCCGCCCAGGGTGGCGCCCCGAAGGGCCTGCTGCAGCAGATGGAAGAGCTGATGGCGGCGCTGAACGCCGACCTGTCGCAGCTCGACGCCGACCTCCAGTCCTCCACGGACCGCACCCCCGGCACGCCGCCGGCCCCGGGCAGTCGTGCCCCCGAGAGCGAGCGCCCGTCTTACGGTTCGTACTGACCGTGCGGGTCCCGTCGCGCGCGGCGGGACCCTCGGCCCCGTTCTCCCGTCCTTCGCACACTCCCGTCAGGCCACGCCCGAGGCGGACCCCCGTTCGCGCACCGTCAGGCGCCGCAGGACGGCCCGGACCCGGTCGCTCGATTCGTCGGCCGCGTCGATGGACTCTATGCACTGCCAGTACAGGCCTTCGTCGTCCGTCGCACAGGCCACCCCGACCAGGGCTATCCCCACTTCGCCGAGCAACGCCTGCAGTCCGAGCAGAGCCTGGCGGACATCCGCCACCTCGGTCAGCTGCGCCGCTCTCGGCGGATAGTCGGGCGCACTGCCCTCGCCGTGCAGGGCGGCTCTGTCGAGCACCCCGCAGCCTCTGCCCCCTGCTTCACCCAGTCCCCGTGCCTCCGATCTCAGCTCCGGCGGCCCGGTGACCGCCAGCCAGCTCCCTATCCCCTGCGCGAGCGCCTGGGCCTGCCAGGCCTCGCCCACGATGTCCATCGCCGCCCCGCTCTGTGCCAGCGCGTGCCGGCCGGCCGCGATGAGCCGTACCGCATCCATATGCCGTCCCCCGTCCGCACGACATCCACCGTCCTCACCACTACCCAGAGTGAGGGCAATGAGCCAGTAAAGCCAGGGGTATTCGGAAATCTATGGACACAAACATGGTTGTGGACGACGCCATCACTCCGAAGAGTGACAATTCGATGTCGGAGGCCCTGTCACCGGGAAGCGGAGCTCGTTCCTCTCGATCTTCGCGGCGAGCGCATCCAGCACATCCACCCCGAGAACCTCACAGAATTGCAGCAGATACGCCAGCACATCGGCGACCTCATCGGCCACGCGGTGCGCGGTTTCCGGCTTCTCCATGACCTTCGCCGACTGTTCCGGGGTCAGCCACTGGAAGATTTCGACCAGTTCGGAGGCCTCCACGCTCAGCGCCACGGCCAGGTTCTTGGGCGTGTGGTACGGCTCCCAGCCGCGCGCCGCCGCGAACTCGGCCAGTCTCCGCTGCAGTTGGTGCAGCCGCTCGTGCGGGTGCGGCTCGTCCCCGTGCCGTACGTCCTGCTCATCGCTCATGGCGTCAGGTCTACCACCGTCACCCCCGGGGTGAGGCGGGCGGCCGCGGCCGCCTCCTCCCCCACCGCGGCGACCAGGCGGACGTGGCCGCGGCCGCAGCACAGCAGGGCCAGCCGCAGCAGCTCGGCGATCTGCCGCCGGTCCAGGCCGCGGTCGAAACCGTCGGCGAGGACGGTCAGCGCCTGCCGGGCGGAGAGCAGTTCGGCGGCCGGGTCCATGGCCAGCACCCCTGGGCCGGTCAGCAGGACCAGCGCTAGCGCGAGGAAGCGGAGCTCGCCCGCGCCCAGCCGGCCCAGTTCCGTGGCGGGCCCGGCGGGGCCGCGGTCCAGCAGCGCCGTGACCGGGCCGTGCGCGGGAGCCCGTACGTCCAGGCCCTCCACCGGGCCCGAACAGCCGGTCCGCGCCGCCGCGGCCAGCAGCGCATGGCGGGTCCCGCACTCGTGGCGGGTCCGGCGCAGGACGTCGGCCAGGTTGGCGCAGTCACCGAGCAGCCGGCCCGCGCCCGGCGGGACGGGGGCCCGCATCCGATCGGGGTGCGGGTCGCAGGGGAACACCGAGCGCAGGGCCACCACCATCTGCTCGGCGGCGGCCAGGACCTGCCGCTGTCCGGCCGTGGCTCCGGCCACGCGCAGCGGGAGCAGAGCGGTGCCGAGCCGGTCGTCGGGCAGCGGGGCCCGGGTGACGCCGATGGCCCCACCGGTCAGCCAGGAGGCCTGAACGGAGCGCCGGCCGGGGTCGCGCAGGGCGGTGCTGAGCAGGATCTGCCCGTCCGCCGAGAGCCGTTCGCCGACGATCCGCAGTGCGGGCTCGGCCTGGACGGCGAGGTCGAGACGGACGGGCCCGGCCGGGCCGTCGACGGTGCAGCCGATGCGGAATCCGCGCCGGCCCTCGCCGTCGGGCAGGGCCCGGTCGGGGATCCGGGCCCGCGGGTCGGGAAACGCCTCCTCCAGGGTGGCCCCGGATCCGAGCCCGGCCAGGGCCTCGTAGGCGGCGAGGGCCTGGGACTTGCCGCTACCGCTGGGCCCGGTCAGGAAGGTCACGGGCCCGAGCGGGAAGACGGCCGCGCGGTGCACCCCGAAGGCGGAGAGCCGCAACTCGGTGACGGCGGGCCGGTGGTGCACGACGGGCCGTGCGGTATCGGCCGGCACACCGGGCGACACGGCGCCGCCGTCCGGAGCGACGGCCGCGCCGGGCGGCGCGCAACGGCCGGACGGCGCGGCGGCGCCGGACGGCGCGGCGGCGCCGGACGGCGCGGCGGCAGGGGTATCGGCTAACGCGACAGGGGCAGATGCCTCCGCCGCGTCCAAGGTGGCGTCCATGCGCCGGACGGTACGGGCCGCCGGGCCCCGGGTGGGACCGGCGAACCGTTCCGCCCTGGCGACCTTCCTACGATCGGGGGACGGCGGCGGCCGCGATCCCCTCGACCTCGGTCCCGACGGGCGCCAGCAGGAAGACGTTCCGGTCCACCCGGTGCATCCCGCTGCCCAGCCCGAAGACCACGCCGCTGCTGAAGTCGAGGATCCGCTTGGCCACTTCGCTGTCCGCGCCGGTGAGGTCGAGCAGCACCGGGATCTGCGCGATCAGGTACTCGGCCACCTCCCTGGCATCGGCGAAGATCTGGACCCTGAGCACGACGAAGCGCCGCTGTTCCGCCGCGGCAGCTCCCGGCGCCGTGGGGATCGTGCGGTGGTCCACCCGGGAGGGCCACTCGTTGCGACTGCGCAGGGGGACCACCTGCGCGAGCCCCTCCCACTGTTCGTCCGTGACGTCGTACCTGCTCACCGGGCCGCCTCGGCCGTGCGCTTCATGTGCATCCCGCCATCCTCTCGCGTTTCACCCGTTCAGCCCAACAACGACACGAGCGAGGCGGGGTACTCCTGCGAAAGCGAATAGGTTAGGTTAGGCATACCTAAGTCACTCGCCCAGGACGATGGAGAGATCCACATGCGCATGTCCGGTGCCGCCCCCGCCACCCCGGCCGCCGGCCGGCCCACCGACGCCGAGCGGGTCCGGTCGATCCTGGTGGCCGCCCACTCCATGACCGTGGTCACCGACGGGCTGCGCAGCGAGGTCCGCCACCTCGACGGGGCGGACCCGATGGGCCGGCTGCACCTGCACCCCGGCGAGCCCGGCGGCGACGGCGAGCACCGGCCGTCGATCCGGCTGGAGTTCACCGACATCGCCCCCACCCCCGTACGGGACCGGGTGCGCGCCCGCGTCACGGTCCTGGGGCGGCTGCTCTCGCCCTACACGGACCAAGGCGCCGACTCCACCTGCATGGAATTCGGCCGCGCCGTCCTCGAGACCGCGGAGGGCCGCTCGTACGTCGGCCTCGAAGAGCTCGACGCGTCCTGCCCCGACCCCCTCGCGCCGTTCGAGGCCGGGATGCTCACGCACCTCCTCGACGACCACGCCGAACTCGTCACCCTCCTGCTGCGACTGGTCCAGCCGCTCCCCACCGGCGCGATCCTGCGCGTACTGCCGCTCGCCATGGACAGGTACGGGATCACCCTGCGCCTGGAGCAGCGGCGCGGCCACCGCGACGTCCGGCTGCCGTTCCCCTCGCCGCTCGACGACGTCGAGCAGTCCGGGGTGCAGATCCAGGCCCTGTTCAGCGCGGCCCGGCGGAGCTCGCACCGCAACAGCCTGCCTGCCTGAGGAATACGTCCGCACGGGGCTCCGTTGGGGACGATCATGAAGGCAATCACGTACAGCGCATACGGAACTTCCGAGAACCTCACGCTCGTTGACGTACCGCAGCCCAAGGTAGGCCCGGGCGAGGTGCTGGTCCGGGTCAAGGCCGCCGGCGTGAACCCGGTGGACTGGAAGCTCGCCGCCGGATACCTCGACCCGATCCTCGAGGTCCGCTACCCGGTCATACCCGGCTGGGACGTCGCCGGAATCGTCGAGGCCGTCGGCCCCGACACCTTCGACTACGCGGTCGGCGACGAGGTCTACGGGTACGTCCGCAAGCAGTGGGTCGAGCTCGGCACCTACGCCGAACTGGTCACCGCCCCCGTCCGGACGCTGGCCCGCAAGCCGCGCGAGCTGACCTTCGAGCAAGCAGCGGGCATCCCGCTGGCCGGCCTCACCGCGTACCAGTCCCTCGTCCGCGCGGGCCTCAAGGCCGGCGAGACCGTCGTCATCCACTCCGCGGCCGGCGGCACCGGCTCCCTCGGCGTGCAGATCGCCGTCGCGCTCGGCCTGCGCGTCATCGGCACGGCCGGCGCCCACAACCACGACTACCTGCGCTCGCTCGGCGCCGAGCCCGTCCTGTACGGGGAGGGCCTGGCGGACCGGATCCGCGCCCTCGCCCCCGAAGGCATCGACGCGGGGCTGGACTTCTTCGGGGACGGCGCCGTCGAGATCCTCCAGTCGCTCGTCAAGGAGCGCAGCCGGGTGGTCTCCATCGCCGACTACGAGGCCGCGGCCAAGGGTGCGCACCAGCTGTGGGTGCGCCCGGACACCGCCGACCTGACGTTCCTCGCGGAACTGGCCGACGCGGGGAAGCTCACGGTCAACGTGGAGCACGCACTGCCGCTCGCCGAGGCGGCCAAGGCCTGGGAACTCAGCGCGGCGGGCCGTACGCGCGGCAAGATCGTCCTGACGGTCTGACACCCGGCCGCGGCGGAACGCACGGGTGTGCCCCGGAGCAGCGGGCTCCGCAGGCACACCCGCGTTCAGGAGGTGATCGGCGGCGCCGTCGGGCCCAGCGGCGGGCCGATCGCCCGCAGCGCCCCGGGCGTGCGCCCCTCCCCCCAGCCGATCTCGCGCCGGTAGCTGCCGAGCAGCCCCCTGCGCACCAGCCCCGCCTCGTCCCGTACGGCCGTCTCCTCCGGCATGGGCCGGGTCAGCGGCGCCACGAACAGCGCGTCCACCGGGCAGTTGGCTTCGCACAGGAAGCAGGTCTGGCAGTCCTCCTGGCGCGCGAGCAGCGGAATCCCCTCGGGGCCCCGTTCGAACACATCGGTGGGACAGACCTCCACGCACTTGTCGCAGGCGATGCAGCGCTGCGCCGAGACCAGTTCGATCACGCCCTCACCCCGGCCTTCGGGGCCGGCCTGGTCCACACCCGGTCCAGGCCGCCCACCAGGATCCGGTGGTGCAGCCGGGGGTCCTGGTCCGGATGGTCGAGGCGCCTGGCCATCCCGCGGGTCTCCGGCCGGGCCAGCGCAGCCGCGTACATCCATCGCGCGTGCGCCGTCATCGCTGCCGCCTGCCGGGCCTTGACCAGGTCCGCGCCCTCTCCGTGCAGCCCCGCCCGCAGCTCGGCCCAGCCCGCGTCGAGCGCCCGCAGCGACGCGGCCAGCCGGTCACCGCGGCGCAGGTAGTTCTTGTCGTACGGGAGGACCTCCTGCTGTACGAGTTCCACGGCCGCCCGGTGGCCGGCGGCCGCGTCCGGACGCCCCGTCGGGCGCAGGCCCGCTCCGCCCGCTCCGGTGACGGGCCGGCAGGCCGCCCGGCCCGAGCCGATGGAACGGGCGTGGGCGGCGGCGCCGGCTCCCGCCCAGCTTCCCGAGGAGATCGCCCAGGCGGCGTTGTGGCTGCCGCCTCCGGTGAAACCCCCGCAGATCTCCTCGCGGGTGGCCGCGTCCCCTGCGGCGTACAGGCCGGGCACGCCGGTGGCGCAGTCGTCGCCGGTGATCCGGATGCCGCCGGTGCCGCGCACGGTGCCCTCGGCCAGCAGCGTCACCGCGAAGCGGTCGGTGAAGGGGTCGATGCCGAGCCGGTCGAAGGTGAGGAAGAAGTTGGGCTGCGCGCGGCGCATCGCCGTCCGCGCCGCGTCGTCGGCGCGGTCGAGGCGCGCATACACCCTGGCGCCTTCGAGGAGCGTGCGGGCGATGACCGAGCGGCCGCCCTGGCTGGCTGCGCCTTCCAGCACACTGCCGTCCTCCTGGTAGAAGGTGGCGAAGGAGTAGAACGCGGTCTTGGTGACCGAGGTGCCCTCGGGGGCGATGCCGTAGGCGTTGGAGAACTCCATGCCGGAGAGCTCCGCGCCCGCCTCGGCGGCGAAGAGGGCGCCGTCGCCGGTGTTGGTGTTGGTGCCGAGCGCCCCGCTGAGGAAGGCGCAGCCGCCGGTGGCGAGCACGACCGCCCCGGCCCGGACGCGGTAGTGCTCGCGGGCCTGGCGGCGGTAGCCGGCGGCTCCTGCGACCGCGCCGTCCGCGTCGGTGAGGAGCTCGGTGACCGGGCTGTGGTCGAGGATGCGGACTCCGGCGCGGCGGATCCGGATGCGCATCCGCCGCATGTACTCGGGGCCCTGGAGGCCGCCCCGGAGCGGCCGCCCGTCGGGGCCGGTGGGGAACGGGTACCGGCCGTCGGTGGCCAGCTCGTTCATCCGCGCGTACGTCTCGTCGAGGACGCGGGCCATCCAGCGGCGGTCGGCGAGGTACCCGCCGAGGCCTTCGCGGCTCGCCATGGCGGCCTCGCGGGCGGCGGGTTCGGGGGGTACGTACCAGACACCGGTGCCGCCGGCGGCCGTCGCACCGCTCGTACCGCAGTAGCCCTTGTCGGCGAGGACGACACGGGCCCCGGCCCGGGCCGCCCCGAGGGCGGCCCAGGCGGCGGCGGGTCCGCCGCCGACGACGAGGACGTCGGTGGCGAGGTCCGTCACGAGGCGGCCTCCGCATACCGGTTCGCCGGGCGCGGGAGGCCGTAGTTCTCGCGCAGGGTCGTGCCGGTGTACTCCGTACGGAACAGGCCGCGCTCCTGCAGGATCGGCACGACGTGGTCGACGAAGGCGGTCAGCCCGGTCGGCAGGACGGGCGCCATGATGTTGAAGCCGTCGGCGGCGCCCTGCGTGAACCACTCCTCCAGCTGGTCGGCGATCTGCTCGGGCGTGCCGGCGAAGACGCGGTGGCCGCGGCCGGCGCCGAGGCGTGCGATCAGCTCGCGCAGGGTGAGGCCGTCGCGGCGGGCCAGTTCGGCGACGAGGGTGAAGCGGCTCTTGTTGCCGTTGATGTCCCGCTCCTCGGGGAGCTCGGGCAGCGGGCCGTCGAGGGGGTGGCCGGTGAGGTCGGTGCCGAGCATGCCGGAGAGCTGGGCGAGCCCGTACTCCGGCACCTGGAGGTCGGTGAGCTCCTGCTCCAGGGCCTTCGCCTCGGCCTCGGTGGAACCGATGACGGGTGCGATGCCGGGGAGGACGAGCAGGTCGGACCCGGTGCGGCCGTACTTGGCGAGGCGCGACTTGAGGTCCTTGTAGAAGGTCTGCCCGTCGGCGAGGGTCTGCTGGGCGGTGAAGACGGCCTCGGCGTACTGGGCGGCGAACTCCTTGCCGTCCTCGGAGGACCCGGCCTGCACGAGGAGCGGGTGGCCCTGCGGCGAGCGGGGCACGTTGAGCGGGCCGGCGACGCCGAAGTACGTGCCGCGGTGGGCGGCGGGGTGCAGCTTGTCGGTGTCGGCGTAGATGCCGCGCTCCTTGTCGAGGACGATCGCATCGTCCTCCCAGCTGTCCCAGAGCTTGGTCGCGACGTCGAGGAACTCGCGGGCGCGGTCGTAGCGGAGGCTGTGCTCGAGGTGCTCGTCCTGGCCGAAGTTGCGGGCCTCGTCGACGGTGCCGGAGGTGACGATGTTCCAGCCGGCGCGGCCGTTGCTGATGTGGTCGAGGGAGGCGAACTTTCGGGCGAGGTGGAACGGCTCGTTGAAGGTGGTGGAGACGGTGGCGATGAGCCCGATGTGCTCGGTGACGGCGGCGATGGCGGAGAGCAGGGTGAGCGGCTCGAACCCGCCGAGGGCGTTGTAGCGGGCCTTGCCCCAGAGGGCCAGCCCGTCGGCGAAGAAGATCGAGTCGAGCCGCCCGCGCTCGGCGGTCCGCGCCAGCTCCTGGAAGTACCGCAGGTCGGTGACCCGCTCGGGGCTGCTGCCGGGGTGCCGCCAGGCGGCGTCGTGGTGCCCGGCGTTCATGAGGAAGGCGTTGAGGTGGAGGGTCCGGGGTGCGGTCATGGTTCTGTTCCTCGGGTCGGGGAGACGGATGCACGGCGGGGCGGGGGCCGAGGCCGGGCGGGGCCGGCCGGGGCCGGGCTGGCGAGGGCGGGGCCGGGCTGGCGAGGGCGGGGCCGGGCTGGTGAGGGCGTCAGGCTGCCGGAACGCGCCAGAGGCTGAGACGGCGTTCGACCGTGACCAGGAGCTGGTTGAAGCCCACGCCGATGGCGGAGATGGTGACGATGCCCGCGTACATCTGCGGGATCGCGAAGTTGTACTGCGAGGCGTTGATCAGATAGCCGAGGCCCGCCTTGGCGCCGATCATCTCGGCCGCCACGAGGACCAGGATCGAGACGGCTCCGGCCAGCCGGATGCCGGTGAACACGGCCGGTACGGAGGCCGGGAGGATCACCTTCTGGAACAGGCGGGGCGTGGAGAGGTCCATCGACCGCGCGAGCCGGATCAGGGTGGGATCGGCGTTGCGGACCGCGCTGATGGTGTTGAGCAGCACGGGCCAGACGCAGGCGTAGACGACGATCGACACCTTCGAGGTCTCGCCGATGCCGAGGAGCAGCACGAAGACCGGGAGCAGCGCGAGGGCGGCGGTGTTGCGGAAGACCTCCAGCAGGGGCCCGAGGAAATCGGCGAGGGGCCGGTACCAGCCGATGAGCAGTCCGAGCGGGACGGCGACGGCCACGGCGATCCCGAAGCCGCCGAAGGAGCGGATCAGGCTGGCCTGGGCGTGTTCGGCGAGCTGGCCGTCGCCGGCCAGCTCCCACCAGGCCACCGCCACCTCGCTGACGGGCGGCAGGAAGGTGGCGTCGACCAGGCCGGCCCGGGGGGCGATCTCCCAGAGGGCGATCAGGGCGAGGATCGCGGCGCTGCGGAGGCCGATGGCCTTCAGCACCCGTACGACGGCCCGCGCACCGGTCGCGGCACGGGCGCGGCCGGAAGCCTGGGCGTTCCGGGCCGGAGCCTTCTGGGCCGGAGCCTTCTGGGCCGAGGCCTTTCGGGCCGGAGCACCGGCCGCGGCCGGGTCGGTCCCGGTGGTGGACCCGGTGGTGGACTCGGAAGTGGCCGGGGCGAGCCCCGCGGCGCCCCCCGGCACGGCCGCCGCCTTGCGGGTCGCAGCGCCCGCCCGAGCGGGTTCGTCCGGGGCCGTGAGGCCTGCCGCGGCCAGGGCGGTGGTGTCGGTTCCGGTGGTCATGCTGCTGCCGCCTCCTTCTCCAGTTGCTGGGCTCGGGCCACCTCGTCGTGGAGGAGGTTCCAGATCTCGTGCCGGTAGCGGGCGAACTCCGGGCTGGACCTCAGGGCCTCGCCCACCAGTCCGTCGCTGTCGGCGAAGGAGACCGGGACGACCTCCTTGACCCGGCCGGGCCGGGAGGTCATGACGGCCACCCGCTGCCCGAGGTAGACGGCTTCCTCGATGCCGTGCGTGATGAACACGACCGTCTTGCCGGTGCGCTGCCAGATGCGGCGCAGCTCGTCCTGGAGCGATTCGCGGGTCTGCGCGTCCAGCGCCGCGAAGGGCTCGTCCATCAGCAGCACGTCCGGGTCGTACGCGAGCGAGCGGGCGATCGCGACCCGCTGGCGCATGCCGCCGGACAGCTGGTGCGGGTGCCGGTCCTCGAACCCGGTCAGTCCGACCAGGTCCAGGAACTCCCGGGCGCGGGCGGCCCGCTGCCGGCGCGGCACGCCGGTGGCCTCCAGGCCGAACTCGACGTTTCCCTGGGCAGTCCGCCACGGCAGCAACGCGTACTGCTGGAAGACGGTGCCCCGGTCCAGGCCCGGCCCGGTGACCGGCTTGCCGTCCAGCAGGATCCGCCCCTCCGTCGGCTTCGACAGCCCACCGAGGAGGTCCAGGAGGGTGGACTTGCCGCAGCCGCTGGGGCCGACGACGACGAGGAACTCGCCGCTGCCGATCTCCAGGTCGATGCCGTCGAGGGCGGTGAAGTCCCCGAACGCCTTGTGCACTCCCTCGAACACGATCTTCGCCATTGCGGCCGTCACCCCTTTCCGTATGCGTTGAACTCGTTGGTGTAGAGGTCGGACGGCTTGAACTGGCCCTGCTTGATCTCGCCGCGCTCGCCGAGCCAGTCGAGCCAGAGCTGGAACTCCTTGTCGGGTATCCGGCCGCCGGTCTCCGCGATCCCGTAGGAGCGCCAGTACTGCAGGGCGGCGGTGTCCTCGTTGCGGCCGCGCTTCTTGACGATCTCGGTCATCCGGGCGACGGCCTCCTCGCGCGGGGTGGTGCGGGACCACTCGATGGCCTTGGCCACGCCCGTCACGAAGGTCCGTACGGTGTCCGGGTTCTGCTTGATGAAGCGCTCGGTCATGATGTAGGTGCCCGCACTGAACGGGCCGAGCAGATCCACATCGGTGAACAGCGGGCGGATGCCGCCGGAGGCGACCGCCTTGTCGCGCAGGATGCCGGTGAGCACCCCGACCTCGATCTGCTTCGCCCGCAGCGCCTGTTCGGTGTTGACGGGCGGTACGACCAGGGCCTCGACCTTGGCCGCGTCCGCCTTGGAGAAGCCGTTGCGGCTGAGGTAGGTGTCGAGCAGCGCCTGGTAGTGGGCGCCCAGGGTGTTCATGCCGACCTTCTTGCCGATCAGGTCCCGGGCGGAGCGGATCGGGCTGTCCTCCAGGACGAAGTAGCCGGCGTAGGAGTACTGGTCCGAGCCGTAGGAGGAGATGACCGCCTTGATCGGCGCCTTCCCGGCGGCGAGCTTGATGACCGCGCCGTTGAAGGCGCTGCCGAAGTGGGTCTGGCCGGTGGCGGCGGACTGGATGTCCTGCGGGCCGCTGATGGTGTTGCCGACCCATTCGAGTTTGACGTCCTCGAAGTAGCCCAGGTCGGCGGCGAGTTCGGGGAGCGTGACCGCGCCGACGGCCCCCTGGTACTTCAGGGTCTTGATCTGCGAGCCGGAGCCGGAGCCGGAACCGCCGCCGGTGGCGGTGGCCGTGCCGCAGCTCACCGCGGCCGCCGAGATGCCGAGCAGGGTGAGGAACTGGCGTCGGGAGGTGCGCGTGGAGGTGAAGGCTGCGGGCATGGCTGTTCCTTGTCCGGTGTGCGGGATCGCGTGGTCGGGGGTGTCGTTACGGGGCGGTCGCGAGCGCGGCACGGGCGACGGAGACCGCGGTGTCCAGCGCCTCGGCGAACTCGTCCACGGCCTGGAAGAGGTCCAGCTCCGCGTCGGGCCGCAGCCGGTCGGGGCCGGCCCCGCGCTCCACGGAGGAGTCCAGGACGAACCGCCCGGCGGTGACGTGCCGGGCGCCGAGGGCGGCGAGCACCGGGCGCAGGGCGTAGTCGAGGGTCAGGACATGGGCGAGGCTGCCGCCGGTGGCGATCGGCAGAACCGTTTTGCCGGCCAGCCCGTCCTGCGGGAGCAGATCGAGGAAGGCCTTGAGCAGGCCGGTGTACGAGGCCTTGTAGACCGGGGTCGCGACGATGATCCCGTCGGCCTCGGCGACGGCTTCGAGGGCCCGGCGGATCTCCGGCTCACCGCGGCGGGCGGAGAGGAGGTCGGCGGCGGGGAGCTCCCGTACGGCGAGGTGGGCGGTGTCGTACCCGGCGTGGGAGAGGCGGCGCAGGACGTGGTCGGCGACGACGGCGGTACGGGAGTGCGGGGAGGGGCTGCCGGAGAGGGCGAGCAGGGTGGGCACGGGGCCTCCTTGGGGCGTCGTACGAGGGGGCGGGCTGGGTGGGTCAGGCGCGGGCGGATGCGCCGGAGGGGATGCCGAAGGACGGGTCGGGCACTATCTCCGGGCTGATCAGGCGGGACGGGACCCCGTCCGGGCCGACCGGGACCTCTCCGTCCACCGTCACGCGGCGCAGGGTGCGCTCGTGCTCGTCGGAGTCGTCGACGCCGTAGTGCTGGGTGGCCCGGTTGTCCCAGATCGCGACGTCGCCGACCCGCCACTGCCAGCGGACGGTGTTCTCCGGGCTCTCGATGTGCGCCTGGAAGAGGTCGAGCAGGGCACGGGAGTCGCGGCCGGTGAGGCCCTTGATCCGCTGGACGAAGTTGCCGAGGAGCAGCGTGCGTTCGCCGGTCTCGGGGTGGACGCGGACCACGGGGTGCTCGGTGAGGAACTCGGTGGAGGTGAACACGTCGCGGTACTGGGCCAGCGCCTCGGGGAGGGCGTCGGGCTTGAGGGCGGCGTAGTCGTACGCGTTGGAGTGCTCGGCGCGCAGGCCGTCGGCGAGGCTGCGCAGCGGCTCCGGGAGGTTGGCGTAGGCGGTGGCGGTGTTGGCCCACAGGGTGTTGCCGCCGTACGGGGGGATCGTGACGGCACGGAGGATGGAGAAGGCGGGGTAGGCGGGGACGAAGGTGACGTCGGTGTGCCACTGGTTGGCGCGGGCGCCGTGGTGGGAGTCGATGCCGAGGGCGTAACGGCCGTCGGCGGAGGGGACGGTGGGGTGGGCGACGGGCGTGCCGAGGAGTTGGGCGAAGGCTTCGTGGCCGGCCTCGTCGAGGTGGTCCTGGTCGCGGAAGAAGACGACCTTGTGGGCGAGGAGCGCGGCGCGGATCTCGGCGACGGCATCGGCGTCGAGCTCGCCGCCGAGCCGCACACCGCCGATCTCGGCGCCGATCCGGCCGCCGATCCGGGTGACGGTGGGCTGGGTGTGGAGGGCCGTGCTCATGGGGACTCCCTGGGGTCTGTTTCCGCAGCGGAAGGAACGGAAGTACGGGTACGGGTACGTCTCGGCGCAGGGCCGCCGGGCCGGCCGCGCGCCGGGGCAACCGGAGGACGGGACGGGACCGGGGTCGGCCGTAGGGCGGAAGGAAGGGGGACGGGGTGGGCCGGGGACGGGACGGACCGATGGGCGGGACGGACCGGTGGACGGGACGGACCGGTGGGAGGGGTCGGCCTCGGGCCGGTCGGGTCCGCAGCCGGGCGGCCCACGGCAGGGGTGACCAGGGCCTGTTGGCTCGGGTCGTGAGGTCTGCCGGAGGCCGTCGGCCGGAGCAGGGTCAGGTTCGGGACGGGTCGGCTTCGGGACGGGTCGGCCGGAACCGGATGGCCGCGGCGGTACCGGCCGGAGGCCGGCCGGCCGGAGGACCGTGGGGCAGGGCAGGCCGGGAGGCTGCTCACCCCGGGTCCCCCGAAGGCCGGTCGGCAGGAGGCCTGGCGGCGGTCTTCGTTCGGGGTCCGGGGTGGCCGGAAACCGAAGGCCTCGGTCGGGGCCGGGTCGGCCCGGGACCGAGCGGTCTTCGGGCGGGGCCGGGCCGGCCGGGCGGGGGGCCGGGTTGGTCGGGGCGGCGCCTAGGCGCGGCGCGGGGCCGGACAGCGGCCCGGACACGAACCCGGCGCGGTACAGGAGCCGGGAGTGTGGAGCCGCGGGGCGGGAAGCTCGAACGCGGACATGGCTCGGAGCCTGTCAGCGGCTCCAGCAGGGGTCAACCCCCGCCCGGCCTGCCGCAGAGACCCCCGCCCGACCCTCCCGGCCACCCCGGCACGCCCAACCTGACCTGGCCCTATGCCGTCCCGGGAACACGCCGCACGACAATCCCGAACGGCCGAAAACCGTGGCCGGATTTCATGCCCCTGCAACGCGACCGCCACGCATGCGCGCGGGGCGCTCTTTCGTGCCCCCTCCCGTCTCACATGAGAGGGCGAGATCACATGCTGTCGTTATAGTCGTTCCCAAGGTGACCCCCCTAGCATTCGAGCCATGACGGTCCTGCCTGATGACGGGCTCTCCTTGGCCGCCGAGTTCCCTGACGCGACGCATGAGCAGTGGCAGCGCCTGGTAGAGGGCGTTCTACGCAAGTCCGGCAAGGATGTATCCGGCGATGCTGCAGAAGACGCGTTGTCCACAAAGCTCGAGGACGGGCTCACCACCCGCCCGCTGTACACCGCGCCCGAAACGGCCGACGAAACCGGTTTCCCCGGGTTCGCGCCGTTCGTCCGGGGCGGCAGCCCCGCCGGCGGTGCCGCCGGCGGCTGGGACGTGCGCCAGCGGTACCTCGGCAGTGATCCCGCCCGGGTGAACGAGGCCGTTCTCACCGACCTCGAGAACGGGGTCACCTCCGTCTGGCTGTCCCTGGGCGGACCCGGCGGACTCCCGGTCGACGCGCTCCCGCGCGCCCTCGACGGCGTCTACCTCGACCTGGCCCCCGTCTCCCTGGACGCCGGAGCCGCATACGCCGACGCCGCCCGCGCCCTGCTGAGCCTGTACGCCGAGCGCGGGGTGGCCCCCGAGGCCGCCCGTGCGAGCCTCGGCGCCGACCCGCTCGGCCACGAGGCCCGTACGGGTGAGGTCCTGGACCTGGCCGGCGCCGTCGGACTCGCCCGGGACGCAGCCGCGCACTGGCCCGGCGTCCGCGCCCTTGCCGTCGACGCCCTGCCGTACCACGAGGCCGGCGGCAGCGCAGCCGAAGAGCTCGGCCTGTCACTGGCGACCGGCGTCGCCTACCTCCGCGCCCTCACCGAAGCCGGCAACGGCAGCAGTGCCCTCGGCGTCCAAGCCGCCCTCGGCCAGCTCGAGTTCCGCTACGCCGCGACCGCCGACCAGTTCCTCACCATCGCGAAGTTCCGCGCCGCCCGCCGCCTGTGGGCCCGGATCGCCGAGGCCTGCGGGGCCCCCGACGCCGGCGCCCAGCGCCAGCACGCCGTCACCTCGCCGGTGATGATGACCCGCCGCGACCCGTGGGTGAACATGCTGCGCACCACCGTCGCCTGCATGGCGGCGGGCGTGGGCGGGGCGGACTCGGTCACCGTGCTCCCCTTCGACCACGAGCTGGGCCTGCCGGACGCCTTCGCGCGCCGCATCTCCCGCAACACCTCCACCATCCTGCTGGAGGAGTCGCACCTGGCCCGCGTCATCGACCCGGCCGGCGGCTCGTACTACGTCGAGCAGCTCACCGACGAACTCGCGCACGCCGCCTGGGAGTTCTTCCAGACGATCGAGAAGGCCGGCGGCCTGGCCGCCGCCCTGCGCTCCGGGCTGGTCGCCGACCGGCTCGCCGCGACCTGGGCCGAGCGTTCCAAGAAGCTCGCCAAGCGCCGCGAACCCATCACGGGAGTCAGCGAGTTCCCGCTGCTCTCGGAGAAGCCCCTCGACCGCGAGCCCGCCCCGGCGGGTCCCACCGGCGGGCTGCCCCGCGTACGGCGCGACGAGGCGTACGAGGCGCTGCGCTCCCGCAGCGACGCACACCTGGCCGCGACCGGGAACCGCCCGCGGATCTTCCTCGCCGCGCTGGGTCCGGCGGCCGCGCACACCGCGCGTGCCACCTTCGCCGCGAACCTGTTCCAGGCGGGCGGCATCGAGGCGGTCCACGACCCGGTGTCGGTGGACGCGGCGACGGCCGCCGCGGCGTACGCCGCGAGCGGCGCGGACGGCATGGCCGTGCTGTGCTCCAGCGACGCGCTGTACGAGGAGCAGGCCGAGGCGGTGGCCGAGGCCCTGCGCGCGGCCGGTGCGACGACCGTGTTCCTCGCGGGCAAGCCCGGCACGTCGGCCGGCGCCGTGGACGAGTACGTCTTCGCCGGCTGCGATGCGGTCGCCGTGCTGTCCTCCGTACTCGACCGGATGGGAGTGTCCTCGTGAGCGGCACCGCAATCCCCGATTTCTCCGCCCTCGCTCTGGGCGGCGCCTCCGCGGCCGGGTCCGAGGACCAGTGGCGTGCGGCGGTGAAGGAGTCCACCGGGACCGCCGCCGGCGACCTGCTGTGGGAGACCCCCGAGGGCATCGGTGTGAAGCCGCTGTACACCGGGCGCGACCTGGAGGGCCTGGACTTCCTGCGGACCTACCCGGGCATGGCCCCGTACCTGCGCGGCCCGTACCCGACCATGTACGTCAACCAGCCCTGGACGATCCGCCAGTACGCGGGCTTCTCCACGGCCGAGGAGTCGAACGCCTTCTACCGGCGCAACCTCGCGGCCGGCCAGAAGGGCCTGTCGATCGCCTTCGACCTGCCCACGCACCGCGGCTACGACAGCGACCACCCGCGCGTCACGGGCGACGTCGGCATGGCGGGCGTGGCGATCGACTCGATCTACGACATGCGGCAGCTCTTCGACGGCATCCCGCTGGACAAGATGACGGTGTCGATGACGATGAACGGCGCGGTGCTGCCGGTCCTCGCGCTGTACATCGTGGCGGCGGAGGAGCAGGGCGTCTCCCCCGAGAAGCTCGCCGGGACCATCCAGAACGACATCCTCAAAGAGTTCATGGTCCGCAACACCTACATCTATCCGCCCAAGCCCTCGATGCGGATCATCTCCGACATCTTCTCGTTCACCTCGCAGAAGATGCCGCGGTACAACTCCATCTCGATCTCCGGGTACCACATCCAGGAGGCCGGGGCCACGGCCGACCTGGAGCTCGCGTACACCCTCGCGGACGGCGTGGAGTACCTGCGCGCCGGGCAGGCCGTCGGGCTGAACGTGGACGCCTTCGCGCCGCGCCTGTCGTTCTTCTGGGCGATCGGCATGAACTTCTTCATGGAGGTCGCGAAGCTGCGCGCCGCGCGGCTGCTGTGGGCGCGGCTCGTCAAGCAGTTCGACCCGCAGAACGCCAAGTCGCTGTCGCTGCGCACCCATTCGCAGACCTCCGGCTGGTCGCTGACGGCGCAGGACGTCTTCAACAACGTGACGCGTACGTGCATCGAGGCGATGGCGGCGACCCAGGGGCACACCCAGTCGCTGCACACCAACGCCCTCGACGAGGCGCTCGCACTGCCGACGGACTTTTCGGCGCGCATCGCCCGCAACACCCAGCTCCTGCTCCAGCAGGAGTCGGGGACCTGCCGGTCGATCGACCCGTGGGGCGGCAGCGCGTACGTCGAGAAGCTGACGTACGACCTGGCGCGCCGGGCCTGGCAGCACATCCAGGAGGTCGAGGCGGCCGGCGGCATGGCGCAGGCGATCGACGCGGGCATCCCGAAGCTGCGCGTGGAGGAGGCCGCGGCCCGTACGCAGGCGCGGATCGACTCGGGGCGCCAGCCGGTGATCGGCGTGAACAAGTACCGGGTGGCGAACGACGAGCAGATCGACGTGCTCAAGGTCGACAACTCCTCGGTGCGCACGCAGCAGATCGAGAAGTTGCGGCGGCTGCGCGAGGAGCGCGACGAGGCGGTCACGCAGGACGCGCTGCGGGCGCTGACGAACGCGGCCGAGCGGGGCGCCGGGCAGGGCATGGAGGGCAACCTCCTCGCGCTGGCGGTGGACGCGGCGCGGGCCAAGGCGACCGTGGGTGAGATCTCGGACGCACTCGAGAAGGTGTACGGGCGGCACGCGAGCCAGATCCGTACGATCTCGGGTGTGTACCGCACCGAAGCAGGCGAGTCCCCGAACGTGGAGCGCACCCGTGCGCTGGTCGACCGGTTCGAGGAGGCGGAGGGCCGCCGGCCGCGTGTGCTGGTCGCCAAGATGGGCCAGGACGGCCACGACCGCGGCCAGAAGGTCATCGCGACCGCCTTCGCCGACCTGGGCTTCGACGTGGACGTCGGCCCGCTGTTCCAGACCCCGGCGGAGGTGGCCCGCCAGGCCGTCGAGGCGGACGTCCACGTGGTGGGCGTGTCGTCACTGGCGGCCGGCCACCTGACCCTCGTACCGGCGCTGCGCGAGCAGTTGGCGGACGAGGGGCGCGAGGACATCATGATCGTGGTGGGCGGGGTGATCCCGCCGGCCGACGTACCGACGCTGCTGGAGATGGGTGCTGCGGCGGTGTTCCCGCCCGGCACGGTGATCCCGGACGCGGCCCACGACCTGGTGACGCGGCTGGCCGCGGATCTGGGCCACGAGCTGTAGGCGCGGCGGATGCCTCCGAAGATCGACATCGAGGCCTACGCGAAGGGGGTGCTCGACGGGAAGCGTGCGTTCATCGCGCGCGCGATCACGCTCGTCGAGTCCACCCTGCCCGCTCACCGGGCTCTCGCACAGGGGTTGTTGACGGAGCTGCTGCCCCACTCGGGGCGGGCCCGCCGGATCGGCATCAGCGGGGTCCCGGGCGTCGGCAAGTCCACGTTCATCGACGCGTTCGGCACGATGCTGACGGGGCTGGGCCACCGGGTCGCGGTCCTGGCCGTGGACCCGTCCTCCACCCGGACGGGCGGCTCGATCCTGGGTGACAAGACCCGGATGGAGCGGCTGGCGGTCGACCCCTCGGCCTTCGTCCGGCCGTCCCCCTCGGCGGGGACGCTGGGCGGGGTCGCCAAGGCCACGCGGGAGTCGATGATCGTGATGGAGGCGGCGGGCTACGACGTGGTCCTCGTCGAGACGGTCGGCGTGGGCCAGTCGGAGACCACGGTCGCGGGCATGGTCGACTCCTTCCTCCTCCTCTCCCTGGCCCGTACGGGGGATCAGCTCCAGGGCATCAAGAAGGGCGTCCTGGAGCTGGCGGACGTCCTCGCGGTGAACAAGGCGGACGGCCCGCACGAGCGCGACGCGAAGGCGGCGGCACGGGAGCTGTCGGGCGCGCTGCGCCTGATGCACCCCGCCGACGCGGCGTGGACGCCGCCGGTGCTGACGTGCAGCGCTCGGGAGTCGGCGGGTCTGGACGAGGTGTGGAACCGGCTGGAGCAGCACCGGCGGCTGCTGGACGCGGGGGGCCGGCTGGCGGCCAAGCGGGCGGCGCAGCAGGTGGAGTGGACCTGGTCGATGGTCCGCGACGAGCTCCTGGAGCGGCTGCGCGCCAGCCCGTCCGTCCGGGACCTGGCCCCGGGCCTGGAGGCCGCCGTCCGCGCGGGCACCGTCACCCCCACCTCGGCGGCGGACCGGATCCTCTCGGCGTTCGGCCGGGGGTAAGCGGTCTCGGGGACGCGGGGTGCGTTTTTCCGCGTCGTGGAGGCGTGCCCCACTTCCCCGAGACCGCTCAACCGCTGCGCGGGGAGGCGACACCGCGCAGCGGCACCAGGTCGGGGTCAGGCAGTGACCAGGGCGGCCGGGTCCGCCGAGGACAGGGTGCGCTGCAGGACGCGCCCCTGGTCCGCCGGATCCGTGGCAGCCAGCAGCGCCGAGAGGACCGCGATGCGGGCCTGCGGGGCGCGCAGCGTGCCCGTCGGGACCGCTCCCGCCGCAACCAGGTCCACCGCACCGCCGTGGGTGTAGATCTCCGTCACCGGCCCGGCGGCCACCCGCGTGGTCAGCGCCACCAGCACGCCCCGCGCGACGGCGTCCTTCACCGCGTCCACGATCTCCGGCGTGGCGTTGCCCGCGCCCGTGCCGATCAGGACGATGCCCCGCGCCCCCGCCGCGAGCGCCGCGTTCAGGAGCACCGGGTCGCCGTCCGCGTGGTGCATCACCACGTCCACCCGCGGCGGCAGCTCCGGCATCGCGGGCAGCGGCAGCGGCTCCGGGCGCTGCGGTGTGCGCAGCATGGTGACCTTGCCGAAGCCGATCTTCCCGAGGAGCTCGGCGGAGGGGTCGGCGAACGCGTCCAGCGCCACCGCCTGGGTCTTCACCGTGCCACGGGCCGCGTGGACCCGCCCCCCGAAGGCGATCAGTACGCCGAGCCCCCGCGTGCTCGCCGCGGTGAGCAGCGCGTCGTACAGGTTGCCCGGTCCGTCGCCGTCGGCGGTGCCCATGGGGCGCTGGGAGCCGGTGAACACCACGGAGCGTGCGTCGTGGTGGTGGAGGTCGACGAGGAAGGCCGACTCCTCCAGGGTGTCGGTGCCGTGCGTGACGACGATGCCGTCCACGTCCGGGTCGGCGAGCACCTCGTGCACGGTGCGCAGCAGGGTGAGCTGGTGGGCGGTGGTCAGCCGGGGGCTGTTCACGCTGAACAGGTCCACCACCTCGACGGTGATGTCCTCGGGCAGTGGCGCGGTGGCCACGACCTCGCTGCCGTCGGCGTCCGCCGCGAAGCCGGAGCCCTGCCAGCGGCTGGCTATCGTCCCACCGGTGCTGATGACGACGATCCGTCCCATGACCGCGGCCGCCCTTCCCTCGGATCACTCGTACACATGTGCTGAAAGCAGCAATGATACGGACATCTACGCGCAATGCGATTGCTTCTTCGGCCCGGCAGCTGTCCATCGAGTAGGGGATGATTGCGCGATGGACTCGATTGACCGGGATATCTTGCGCGAGCTCCAGGCGGACGGCCGCCTCAGCAACCAGGAGCTCGCCGCGCGCGTGGGCCTGACCCCCTCCCCCTGTATGCGCCGCGTGCGCCAGCTGGAGCAGGACGGGGTGATCCAGGGCTACCGCGCCGTGATCTCCCCCGAGGCGGTGGGCCGCGGCTTCGAGGTGCTCGTCTCGGTGGAGGTGCGTCGCGACCGTGCCGCGGTGGAGGCCTTCGAGACCGCCCTCCAGGACATCCCCGACGTCATCGAGGCCTACCGCCTCTTCGGCAGCCCCGGCTGCCTGCTGCGGATCGCCGTCGCGGACCTGCGCGCGTACGAGCGCCTGTGGATCGAGCAGCTGACGGCCCTCTCGGGTGTCACCGAGGTCAACTCTCAGATCATCATGAAGCGCATCAAGGAACCGACCGGCCTGCCCGTCGAGCGCTGACGCCGACCCGGACGCACCCGAACAAGCGAAGGAAGCAGCACTCCATGGAACCTCTCGGCACCGGCGACCCGGTCCGGCTGGGCCCGTACCGGCTCCTCGGCGTCCTCGGCGCCGGCGGCATGGGCAAGGTCTACTTCGGGCGGGACGACGACGGCCGGACCGCGGCGGTCAAGGTGCTGCTGCCGGAACTCGCGCACGACCCGAACCTCGCCCAGCGGTTCGTCCGCGAGGCGCACACGGCGCAGGCCGTCACCGGTTCCGGTGTGGCCCGCGTCCTGAACGCGATGAGCGAGGACGGCAACCGGCCCTGGATCGCCACCGAGTTCCTGACCGGGCCCACCCTGGACGAAGCCGTCCGCCGGTACGGGCCGTTCGGCGCCGACGGGGTCCGCGCGCTCGCCGCCACCCTCGCCGCCACCCTGCGCGAGATCCACGCCGCGGGACTGGTCCACCGCGACCTGAAGCCGGCCAACATCGTGCTCACCTCGGGCGGGCCGCGGGTCATCGACTTCGGCATCGCCCGCCCCGAGCACGGGCTGACGCTCACCACCACCGGGCAGGTCCCGGCCACCCCCGGCTACGGCGCCCCCGAGCAGGTGCTCGGCCGGCGCGTGGGTCCCGCCGCGGACGTCTTCTCGCTGGGCGCGGTGCTCGCGTACGCGGCGACCGGGCAGCGCGCCTTCGACGGAACGCACGTGGCCGCCGTGCAGTACGAGGTGGTGCACGGCGAGGCCCAACTCGCTGGCGTCCCTGACGAGTTGCGACATCTCATAGCGCCCTGTCTCGCCAAGGACCCCGAACTGCGCCCGGCCCCCGAGCAGATCGCGGGCGCCTTCGCACCGCCGCGCGGAGCGGACCGCGTCTGGCGTACGGGGCCGCTCGCCCAGGACATCGCGCGCCGCGGGAGCGAGGCCGAGCGGCAGGCCGCCACGGTGATCGGCCAGGGGCCCGGAGCCGGAGCCGGACCGACCCGCAGGCGGGTGCTGCGCGCCTCCCTGGCGGCCGGCGGTGCGCTGGCCGCCACGGGCGGCGCGACGGGCGCCTGGTGGCTGATGCGCGACGGCTCCCTGCCTCCAGCCGGAACGGCCCGCAGCGCACAGCCCCTGTCCCAGCTCTCCACGCAGTCCGGCACGCCTCCGGACCCCCTGTGGGGGCCGCTGCCGGTGGCGGCGCAGGCGGTGGACGGTGTGGTCACCACCCCGCTCCCCCTGCTCGACGTGGTCCTCTTCGCCGCGAAGGAGGGCGGGGTGGCGGCCCGGCTGACGGCCGACGGCAAGGAGAAGTGGCGGCTGCCCGGCACCGTCCCCGCGGCCGGCCTGGTCGCCCTGCCCGGCAACCGGTTCGTCACCGGCGGTCCCGGTGGGGGGCTGCTGTGTTTCGAAGCCTCCACCAGCAAGCGGCTGTGGACGGTCGCCGCCGACACCAACCGCATCCTGGCCGCGGACGCGTCGGCCGTGTACCTGGTGACCCGGGACGGGCGGTTGCGCGCCGTGGACACCACCACCCGCAAGGTCCGCTGGACCGTACCGCTGCCGCAGAACGCCCTGCGGGCGCCCGGCTCGCAGGCCCCGCCCGGCGCACGGGCCACGGCCGGCCCGGACCGGCTCGTGGTCTGCGGCGCCGACGGCACCGTCATCGCCGTCGACACCGCGACGGGCGGCACCGTCTGGGAGGTCGTCAGCCAGGCGCGGTCCGCCGTGCAGCCGCTCGTCGTGGGGGATTCGGTGTACCTCGGCGGCCGGACCCTGAAGGGGCTGAACATCAGGACGGGCACCGAGCTGTGGGACCCGACCGAGGCGAAGGAGCCCCCGAAGGAGGACAGCGGCGGCTGGGGGCCGCCGGTCCGGTACGGCGAGTCCCTGTGGGCCATGGACGGTACGGCGCTGAGCCAGGCACGGCTCGCGAGCGGAGTGCCCACCCCGTACGGCCTCGCCGTCCACGGCCCGTTGCCGCACATCCCGCCCGTGGTGCAGGCCCGTACGGTCTTCGCCGTCGAGGGCGAGGGGCAGGGCGTCTCGGCCTATTCCGCCTTCGGCGGCAAGCGGTACTGGACCTGGTCGCCCGAGTCGCGCGGGGTCTGGGCGATGGCCGGCGCCGGGAACCGCCTGTTCACCGTCAACAGCTGGAAGCTGACCGCCCTGCCGGTCGTGGACTGACGATCGCCTAGGCTCGGGGCTCGGGCCGAACGACCGAACCGGGGAGACCGCACGCATGGAACGGCTACGGCAGGACGACCCCCCGCACATCGGGCCGTTCACGACCCTGGCGCGGCTCGATGCGGAATCCGCCGAGCGCTCCGTCCCCGAACGCCGCTACCTCGCGCGCAGCGCCGACGGGGAGCGCACCGTCCTCGTCGGCGTACCGCGGGTCGGCGCCGATCCCTCCCGGTGGGCGGTCGAGGCCGAGGGCGCCCGGCGGCTGCGGCTGCCGCTGTTCCTCGACGTCGCCGAGGTCGGCGGCACGGCGGGCTTCCCCTGGTACGCGGTCCCGTACACGCCGATGCTGCCGCTGCCGGCGGTGCTCGCCGCGTACGGCGGTCCGCTGCCCGAGGACGTCGTACGCGGGCTCGGCGCCGCCCTCGCGGAGGGGCTCGCCGCCGCGCACGCCCAGGGGGTGGCGCACGCGGGGCTGTCGCCGGCCGCCGTGCTGCTCACCCCCGGCGGGCCGGTGCTGTCGTGCTTCGGCGCCGTGCGGGCCGCCGCTCCCGACGGGGTGCACCGGGCCGGGCTGCCGGGTCTCGACCCGGGCTGCCTGGCTCCGGAACAGGCCTCGGGCGCAGCCCCCGGGCCGGGCGGGGACGTCTTCGCGCTGGGGTCCGTACTGGCCTACGCGTCGACCGGCCACACGGTGCCCGAGCAGAGCGAACTGCCGCGAGGACTGCGCGGGTTGGTGGGGGCGTGCCTGGCGCGCGATCCCGCGGACCGGCCCCGGTCGGCCGGGGAGCTGCTGCGCGGGCTGGCCGCACCGGCGCGGGTCCCGGACCCGCGGCTGCCGCCCTCCCCCGGGCCCGCCACGGCCCTCGACGGCGCCGCTCCCCCGGTCGTGCTGCCGGGCCGCGTCGTCGCCGCGCTCGCCGCCCAGTCCGCGTGGCTGCTCGCCGCCGGACTCCCCGCGGTGCAGCAGCCGTTCACGTCGTCCGCGTCACCCGAGTCACCCGCGTCACCCGCGTCACCCCGGAAAGTGCACTGACCCCGATGCCTCACCTCCCGTCCCCGCTCGCACCGCTCACGCACGACGACCCGGAGCACCTCGGTGACCACCGGCTGCTGGCCCGGCTCGGCAGCGGCGGCATGGGCACGGTCTACCTGGCCCGTTCGGCGGGCGGGCGTACGGTCGCGCTCAAGACCGTGCACACCCGGATCGCCGCCGACACCTCCTTCCGCACCCGGTTCCGGCTGGAGTCGGACGCGGCGCGGGTCATCGGCGACCGGTACGGGGCGCGCGTGTTCGGCGCCGACCCGCTGGCGCCGACGCCGTGGCTGGCGACGGAGTACGTGATCGGCCCGCAGCTCGACGAGGCCGTCCGCCTCGGCGGTCCGCTGCCCGAGGCATCGGTCCGGTCGCTCGGCTCCGGTCTCGCCCGGGCCCTGGGCCAGTTGCACCGCTCCGACGTGGTGCACCGCGACCTCAAGCCGTCCAACATCATGGTCACCGCCGCCGGGCCCAAGGTCATCGACTTCGGCATCGCGCGCGCCCTCGGCGACGAGCGGCTGACCAGTACCGGGGCCGCGGCCGGCACCCCCGCCTTCATGTCGCCGGAGCAGGCCGGCGGCCTCGAACACACCCCGGCCGGCGATGTGTTCGCGCTGGCGGGCGTCCTGGTCTTCGCGGCCACCGGGCACGCCCCGTTCGGCGGCGGCCAGGCCGCGGACCTGCTCTACCGGGTGCGGTACGCGGAGGCGGACCTCGGCGGCGTCCCGGCCGCACTGGCACCGCTGCTGGCCCGCTGCCTGAGCAAGGACCCCGCCCTGCGGCCGGGCACCGACGAGCTGGCGGAACTCCTCTCCCCCGGCGAGGCCACCGTCTTCGCCGACGGGCTGCCGCAGCCGGTCCTCGCGGACATCGCCCGGCGCGCGGCGGCGGTGTGGCAGGCGCCGCCGGCCCGGCTCGCGGCGCCCGCCGAGGAGCCGGAGACCGCCGCTGCGGCGCAGACCGGCATGTCACGGCGCCGGCTCCTGACGCTGAGCGGCGGCGCCGCGGCCGCCGGGGCCGTACTGGCTGCGGGCGGCGGCTGGTGGGCCTGGCGCAGCAGCCGGCCGACCGGCGCCGCGAAGAAGAACCCCGTCCTCCAGCCGCCGCCCGACCCGCTGTGGTGGGTCGACGCGGCGATCCCCCCGGTCCTCCCCGAGCCGCTGTGCGTGGGCGATGCCCTGGTCACGGTCATGGGCATCACGGTCGAGGCCGTCAACTCGGGGACCGGCTCGAGCGTGACGGAGTTCCTCGGGTACGCGGACCGCTGGCGGGTCGGCACCGACGGCAAGGTCCTGTACGGACTCGGGAGGCGGGACGCCGGCACCGCACCCGACAAGGCGGTCTCGGTCTCCGTGCTGCCCATGGAGTACGTGGAACCCGGCAAGGACGCGCCGCCGCGCCTTCGCCTGCCCGCGTACGACGGCGCCCACCCCCTGACCCAGATCCTGGGCGCGAGCGGGGACACGGTGTTCCTGCACGCGAAGTCCGCGGGCGGCGAGCAGTGGTCGGTGGTGGCCGCGAGCCTGACCTCCGGCAAGGAGCTGTGGCGCCGGCCGGCGGCGGGCCCCACCGCGCACCAGGTCAAGCTGGAGCATCCAGCCGTGGTCCGGCTCAAGGCCGTGCGCGGCGGGGTGCTGCTGTGGCAGCGCGCCGAACTCGGCGACGACCTGCAGGTCTCCCTCCACGACGCGGCGAACGGCACCGAACGCTGGTCCGCGACCCTGGCGGCGCCGGGCGCGACCCCGGACCAGCCGGCCACGGACGACGACCACGTCTACCTCGGCGCGGCCACGGTCCAGGCCCTGCGCCTCTCGGACGGCAAACCCGCCTGGTCCTTCGGCGAGGGCCGCGACGTGGGCCCGGTCGCGGGCAAGCGCCGCTACGGCATCCCGACGGTCCGGGACGGCGTGGTCTACGCCGTCGAGGGCACCCACGGCATCGTCGCTCTGGACGCCCGCACCGGAGCCGAACGCTGGCGCGAGACCACCCCGAAGAATTCCGCCGCTCAGGAGCCCGCTCCCCACCGCGACATGGCCCCGGTGGTCACGCCCCACCACGTCTACACCCTGGACGCGCTGGGCGTCCGTGCCCTCGACCTCGCCACCCGGCGCCCGGTCTGGCGGTACGAGACCAAGGCGACCACGCTGACCGCGGACCCGTCCGGAACCCGGCTCCACGTCCGCGAGGAACGCAGGATGACGGCCCTCCCGGCCGACTGACGGCGCGGACCGTCACCCTCGGGTCAGAACACCGCCGGCCCACCGCCACCGACCGGGCGGCGGGCCTCCGGCGGGAAGGAGGGGCACAGATCGAGCTTGGCCCCGGCCAGGTCGATGCCGTCGATGGCGTTGAACCGCTCCATCAGCGCGTGGCGCAGCGGCTCGCCGTCGAACGGCGGGCGGCGCTCGAGACGCTGGAAGACCACCTCCGCGGCACAAGAAGCGCCGCGAACAGCAGCTCCGGTGGGGTGGCCAAGCGTCAGACGAGCGTCACGGCCTGGGCGCCGGAAATCCATCTGCCCCGTCATCGAGCCAGGTCGGACAGCAGTACGTCGAGGACTGCCTCCTCCTCGATACGGACGGCCAGTTCCTCAAGTACGTCGGGCAGCCACGGGTCCCAGGAGGCTTCGGCCCGTCATCCGGTGAGGGGCGGGCTGGCCAGGTGGGTGATTGCCGCGGCGCGGTAGTCGGCCGTCGTGTAGCGCCAAGCTGATGCCCGCTCCGGGACGTGATCCACGTCCTGTTCTAGGATTGCGATGACCATCTCAGCGGCCCGCCGGGCTTCCGCTCCACTTCTGTGGAACCGAAGGACATGCCCCCACCCGCACGAGCTACTTCGTGCTGCCTGGGGGAATTTCCTTGCTGTTCCGTGAGTCCGCGGCGTCGTTGGCCAACCGCACCCACCTTGAAGGACGGCTGGCGGAGCTCCTGACCGAGAACTTCCTGCACAAGCACCGCCACCGGCCCCAGCCGTCTGAGGTGCGCTCCTGGGAGCGGAGCATTCCGGCGCTCACGAACGCACTGATCGAAGCCGGGCTCGGCGAGGTCGAGATGATGCTGGAGTACGGGCTCCCCCTGACCAGCAAGCGCGCGGACGTGATACTCGCAGGCGTGCATCCGGCCACCGGCGGACCGTCGTACGTGGTGGTCGAACTCAAGCAGTGGAGCAGCGCCTACCCGGAGGACGGCGATCCGCTGCGGTGTCGCATCGACGCGTACCCGAGGCCCGTCCTCAACCCGATCGAGCAGGTACGGGGCTACTGCGACTACCTGGTGTCGTTCAACGGGACGCTGGAGCAGGCACCGGAGTCGATCGCCGGAGTGGCATACCTGCACAACGCGACCGAGTTCGGGGTAGCGGGATTGCGGGCCGTCACGGAAGACCGTCGGGGCCGGATGTTCACCGGTGAGCAGCGCGGCGCTTTCCTCGACTACCTGCGCTCGATGCTGGCACCGAAGCCCGGCGCCGAAGCGGCCGACGCCCTGCTCCAGGGCAAGGTAAGGCCGTCCAAGCAGCTGATGGCCGTCGCTGCCGAAGAGGTACGCAACCGGGAGCAGTTCGTGCTGCTTGGCGAGCAGCGACTCGCCTACGAGATCGTGATGTCCGCGGTCAGGAAGGCCCGGCGGTCCAACCACAAGCAGGTGGTCGTGGTGGCCGGCGGTCCGGGCTCCGGCAAGAGCGTGATCGCCCTGTCCCTGCTCGGCGATCTGTACCGGCGCGGCGTGCCCGCGCTGCACGCCACCGGATCGCAGTCGTTCACCAAGACCATGCGCAAGGTCGCGGGAGCCCGCAAGCCTGAGGTGCAGAAGCTCTTCCGCTACTTCAACAGCTTCATGGAGGCCGAGCCCAACGACCTGGACGTACTCGTCTGCGACGAGGCACACCGACTCCGAAAGACCTCCGCCAGCCGATACACCAGCGCCGCCCTGCGTACCGGCCGCCCGCAGGTGGTGGAGCTGATGGACGCTGCCCGGGTCCCGGTGTTCCTGTTGGACCAGCACCAGGTAGTGCGCCCGGGCGAGATGGGCACCGTGGACGAGATCCGGGAAGCGGCGGCCGAGCAGGGGCTGGAGTGCACGGTGGTGGAGCTGGACAGCCAGTTCCGGTGCGGTGGCAGCGACGCGTACCTGCGTTGGGTGACAAGCCTGCTCGGGCTGCAAGGCGACGGGCCCACCGAGTGGGAGCCCGACGACAAGGTCCAGCTGCTGACGGCGGACAGCCCGCAGGAGTTGGAGGAATTCCTGGCCGCGCAACGCGCCCAGGACTACGAGGCCCGGCTGTCGGCAGGCTACTGCTGGAAATGGACGACGAAGATCACTCCGAACATGACGGAGCTGCCCGCCGACGTGGTCATCGGCGAGTGGGCGAAGCCGTGGAACCTGGCCGGAGACCGTTCCCTGCTCGGCGCGCCACCGGCACCGCTCTGGGCCACCGATCCCGCAGGTTTCGGACAGGTCGGGTGTGTGTACACGGCGCAGGGCTTCGAGTATGACTGGTCGGGCGTGATCATGGGCCCGGACCTCGTCTGGCGGACCGACCGCTGGGTGGTGGACCGCACCGCATCCAAGGACCCCTCCTTCACCAAGGCCACCCCGGACGAGGACGTCGACCGTCTGGTCCGCAACACCTACAAGGTGCTGCTGACCCGGGGCATGATCGGAACGATCGTCTACTCGACGGATCCGGAGACCCGCGAGAAGCTCCGCTCGCTGATTCCCCCTTGCGCGACCTGATCTCGGCATGTTTGCGCCAATGAACAGCTGGTTCCGGAAAACCGTGCGATAGGCGGGTTTGCCCTCGATATCCTCACGGGTTCGTGCCCGGCGCACGAAATGACCAGGGGGACAGTACACATGAACACCATGCACGCGGATCCGGCCGGCTACCGCATCTCCATCGTCGACGAGGACCCGCTGCGTGCTCGCCGTGAAGTACGCGAGCTCCTCGCCGCGATCGGTGATGTGGACCCTCTGGCCGCTCTCGACGTCCCCGGTCAGCGGACCGCGGCCCGAGAAACCGACAAGGGCGGCCCGGTCACCGACCTCATCGGGCTGGTGTTCAGCGGAGGCTCCCTGGTCGCCGCGGGCGTGCAGGTCTGGCTGGCCCGTGTGCCGCAGCGGACCGTCGTGGTCACCCGCCCGGACGGGGCGACCCTGCGCATCTCCGGCAAGGAGGCACGCGCCGATGACGAGCAGATCGCACGGTTCCTCGACGGAGACGTGCGGAACAGCGACGGCGACGAGGGCGGGCCGGGCGCCGAATGAGCGAGAACGACCGGTACGCCGTCCTCATCGGCGTATCCACGTACGACCACGACCGCTACCACGATCTGCCGCCGGTCCGGGCCGACCTGCACTACATGCAGGCGGTCCTGGAGAGCACGGAGATCGGCATGTACAACGACTGCGCCATGGTCGCGGAACCCACCCGCGCCGAGATGCTGCACGCCATCGAGGCGTTTCTGGAGGAGCGGCAACCCAGCGAGACGGCGTTGCTGTACTTCAGCGGGCACGGGGAGTTCTGCGAGGCCGACAACCAGCTGTACTTCCTCACCCGGGACGCCGACCCGGATGACCTGCCGGGCACGGCCGTCTCCGCGGAGTTCCTGGAGCGGATGCTCCAGTCCTGCCGCGCCTCATCGAAGGTCGTGCTGCTGGACTGCTGCTCCAGCGGCTCCGTCGTCCAGGGGTGGACGGCCAAGGGTGCGACGGACGCGGGAGACCGGCCTTCGCCCAGCACCCTGCTGCGGCCGACCGGCGTCTACTTCATCACCGCCTCCGACGCGCTCCAGGCGGCCTCCGCCATGGCCCCGGTCGGATCGTCCCTCGGCACCTCCCGGTTCACCGGGGAGATCGTGGAAGGGCTGCGCACCGGCCGGATCAAGGAGAACGGCGGCTGGGTCACGCCGGACGACCTCTTCGAGTACCTGACCTCCCAGATGGTGCGGCACGGTGTGCCCGAGGAACAGCGACCGACCAAATCGACGATCCGCGCGACGCACAGTCTGCCCTTCGCGCGCTCCGTGGCCCGGCCCGTCCACCTCCAGCCCCCGCCCCGCGACGCCGGCCAGGCCGCACAAGGCTCCCCCGCTTTACTCAAGGCGCGAGAGCTGGCCGCGCGGGACGCTCACGACGGTGTGGAGTGGCAGCGGCTGCTGCGCTATTACGTGCACTGTCTGACCGCACAGGCCGAGGCCGGAACGCTGCCCGACCGGGACAAGGGGCGCGACTCCGCCTACTTCCTCCTGGGACGGGGCCCCGAGACGATCCAGTCCGGCCTGGGGTCGTCCTTCCCCGCCCCCGCGCAGCTACCGAAGCCCAAGAGCAACGGTGCTCAGGCGAACACCGATGCGCTGCAGGAGTACTGGTACGGATATCCCGCCATCACTCTCCCCGAGCGGGGCGGAGCCGGCCGACGACGGGCAGCGGTGCGGCTCGCGCCGCTGCTCATCCAGCCGATGGAACTCGCTCCGGACGAGAACGGCCGGGACCTGCTCCGCCCGAGCGGAGTGCCCTCCCTGCACACGGGTGTGATCACGGAGCTGCTGGGGGACGACGAAGCCGCCGATCTGCTGGCCCGCTGGCAGCCGACCTGGCAGGAGGGCAACGACAGCCAGATGGTGCGTGCCGTAAGGGAGTTGCTCACCGAGCTGGGTGTCCCGGAGCTGGAGCCACTCGACCTGTCCGCGCTGAGCGAGCAGTCGGTGATGCAGTCCCTGCGTCCCGGAGCCCACAACGCCGCCGTACTCCTGGCGCCCACGGGTGTGGAGCGCATCGCCACGCAAGCCCTGGTGGACAACCTCCTCCAGATGTCGGCCCGTACGGGACACATCCCCGGTACGGCCCTGGACGCGCTCCTGATGGGAGGGGATCCCGGCGCCGTTCTCGATGGGCCCGAGACCGTGGTCGCGCCTGGACCGTGCAACGAGAGCCAGCAGCTGGTCATCACGTCGGCGATGTCACGCCCTCTCACCGTCGCCACCGGGCCGCCCGGTACCGGAAAGAGCGAGGTCGTGACCGCCGTCGTCACCACCGCCGTCGCTGCCGGCCAGTCCGTGCTCGTCGCCTCCACCAACAACGAGGCGGTCGACGTCGTCGCCGAGCGCTGTGACGCCATCTCGCCGGGGCTGCTCATGCGGACGGGTAACGCCGCGGCCCTGGAGCGCGAGGCCGCGAAGCTGGAGCGGCTGCTCTCCGAGCCCGGCGAGACGCCGCTGCGCGGCTCGGCGACCGTGGCGGGAGAGCTGCGCAACCGCCAGGCGGTGGCAGCCGCACGGCGGGCGGAGGCAGCCGGGCTGGTCGGTGAGGAGGCACAACTCCTGGATCTGCTCCGCGAGCGCGCCGAGCGGGCGGGCAGCCTCGTAATGCCGGTGGAACTGCTGGAACGGGCCTGGGCGGGCGACGGGCCTCCTCCTCTCGCCCGTTGGCAGGAGCGGGCCCGGAAGGCCGCCGCGGCGGGTTGGTTCTCGTTCGGCCGGTGGCGCAGGGGGCGGGCCCTGTCCGCACTCGTCGCCTCTCAAGCCACCGATCCGGCGTACCCGTGGCCGGCATGGGCCGCCGAGCGGCCCGCCTCGCCCGAGCTGCTCGACGCTCTGGCCGATGCGGCGTCCGTGGAACGAGCCCTGCGGGAGCTCGTACCCGAGCACCTCGCCCGCGACGAGGAAGAGCTGAAGCGGGCGCGGCTGGAGAGCGCGGCCGGACTGTCGGAAGCCTCGGGCGAGCTGTCCCGGGCCGTGGCCGCCGAGGCCATGTCGCGCGGGCGCTCACTGATGAGCCAGCGGCTGCAGGCCCTGCGCCAACGCTCCGGCTTCCAGAAGAGCCAGCGGAATCTGATGGCCCACATCAAGGGGTGGGCCATCAGCACTCACTCGGTGCGCCAGCTCGAGCTGACCCCGAAGCTCTTCGACCTCGTGGTGATCGACGAGGCGAGCCAGTGCTCGATCCCGGCGATCCTGCCGCTGCTGTTCCGCGCGAAGCGTGCGCTGATCATCGGCGACCCGATGCAGCTCGGCCACATTCCGGGCATCTCTCCCGAGCAGGAGCGGCAGGCCTGGGTCCGCTCGGGTCTGAGCGCGGCGCTCCTGGAAGACCACCGGCTCGCCTACCACGTCTACTCCTCGTACCACGCGGCAGCACAGCACGGTGAGGCGGCGCTGCTCCTGGACGAGCACTACCGGTGCCACCCGGCGATCGCGGACGTGGTCAACGGCTACTGCTACGCGGGCCAGTTGCAGGTTCTCACCGATGTCCGCAGGCAGGTGCCGGCGCTCGATCCGGTCGGGTCCGCGGATCCGGCGCCGGTCCTGGGCTGGGTGGACGTACCGGACGGCGAGTCCGCGCGAGGGAGCGATGGGCAGTCCTGGCGCAATACGGCCGAGGCCCGAGCCGTACGGGCCACGGTGGACGAGCTGCTCGCCCGGCTGCCCGAGCACGCCACCGTCGGGGTGGTGACGCCGTTCAGGGCCCAGAAAGAGTCGCTGGCACGCATCTGGGCGGACGACGACCGGGTACGGGTGGGCACCGTGCACGCCTTCCAGGGCGGGCAGCGGGACGTCATGGTGCTCAGCCCGGTGGCGACGAGGAACACCCCGCCACGGACGGCGCACTGGGTGGCGAGCCAGGTCAATCTGTGGAACGTGGCGATCACCCGGGCGAAGTCGCAGCTGGTCACCGTGGGCAGCCACGCCTTCTGGCAAGGGCAGGCGGGACTGCCTGCCCTGCTCGCCGAGCGGTCCTCCCTGTTGAGTGCGGTCGCACACGGCACCGCGGATCCTGACGTCAGGCCCGTGACAGCGCCGGCGACAACGGCGTCCAGGTTCCGCGAGGAACTCGCGGACCGGATTCAGCAGCACCTCGCCGCACGGGGCGTCACCGACCTGGAACGGGCCGCGCCGGTCGGCGGGCACACCGTGGACCTGCTCTTCACCGTGGGCGGCGCGAACACCGCGGTACTGATCGACACCGGCCCGCAGCACGGCCAGGACCCCGCACGGCACCTGCGCCTCACCCACGCGCGCAGCGACCTCCTGGTCGGGCTGCCGTCCGGCGGCCTGGGAGCGAAGGCCGGCCCGGTGGAACGCACGGTGCGGGTGCCGGCCTGGCGGATCTTCGCCGGAGACAGGGGGCTGGAGCCACTGTTCGGCATGGGACCCACTCATGCAGCGCAGGGAGTCCGGTAACCCTTCCGGGGGAACCGATTCCCTCCGTGCCCGCTTCCTCACGGCTGCCCCTGATGTCGGGCTCCGCCATTAGGATCGCTGCGGACACAACTGATCCACGAAGCGGGGGCAGCACATGCGGGAAGGCCGGTGGACCACGGTCACCGAGTCCGAGTTCGATCACGAACGCCGCGGTCTGGAGTCCATCCGCGAGAAGCTGCCGGACTCCGACCCGTGGCGGGCGTGGTCGAACTTCACCTTCACCGCGAACACGGGGCACGTACGGGAGGTCGACCTCCTCGTCATCGCCCCCGGCGGGGTCTGCGTCATCGAGCTCAAGAACTGGCACGGCTCGCTGACCAGCGAAAACGGCACCTGGGTACAGACCACCCCGAACGGTCACCGCCGCCCGCACGGCAACCCGCTGCACCTGGTCAACAAGAAGGCCAAAGAACTCGCCGGGCTGCTCGGCCAGAACGGCAAGCGCGTCTGGGTCGGCGAGGCCGTCTGCTTCACCGACGACGGACTGCGCATCCGCCTCCCCGCCCACGACGAGAACGGCGTCTACACCATCGCCGAACTGGTCGAGATGCTGAAGCAGCCGCCGCGCGACGAGCGTCGGCGGATCACCGCGGTCGACTCCCGCGAGATCAAGGCCGCCCTGGAGCGGGTCGGCATCCGCCGCAGCGACGCCGAGTACAAGGTGGGCCCGTACCAGCTGGAGCGCAAGTCCTTCGACTCCGGCCCGACCTGGGCCGACTACCTGGCCACCCACAGTGAACTGCCCGAGGCCGCCCGTGTCCGTATCTACCTGCGCGAGCGCGGCTCCGACGCCACGATCCGGCAGTCCGTGGAGGGCGCCGCCCGCCGGGAAGCCGCGGTACTGCGCCGCTTTCGCCACCCCGGCGTGGTCCAGCTCAAGCAGTACGACCCGTCCGGACACTCCGCGGGCCCGGCGCTGATCTTCGACTACCACCCGCAGACCCTCCGCCTGGACGACTACCTGCTGCAGTACGGGGACAAGCTCGACATCCTCGGCCGCATGACGCTGGTCCGCCAGCTCGCCGAGACGATGCGCTCCGCGCACTCCAGGAGAGCGTCGCAGTATCCGCCCCGGTGAGGACAGAGGTCGAGATCGTTCCCGTCGGTGAGTCGGACCGTTCCGAGTGGAGCCGCCCCTACCGCGCGATGCGTCTCGGGGAGCTGTACGAGCTCCGGCGTGTCCTGGGCAGGGAGACGGGGCTCGGCGACATCGACTTGCGCGAGCCCGAGGCGATCGGTCTGGTGGCGGAGTTGGCACGTCACGTCATCTCGGTGGAGGGACCCGTCGAGGAGGAGGTGCTAATCGGCAGGGTGCGGGAGGCCTGGGATCTCGATCGCGCAGGGCAAATCGTGCAGGCCAGTATCCGCAAGGCACTAAAGCGGTTGGGAAACAAGAACCTGGCAGTGCAGGCGGGAACGGTGTGGGACACACCGGACCGTGAAGTGACAACGGCTCGTACCCCGAGTGCGGACTTCGAGCGCAAGAAGGTCTCGCACGTTCCCCCACCCGAGCGGCAGGTAGCACTGCTGGGCGTTCTCTCCGAGTCTCCTGGGCTACGCCGTGAGGAACTCGCCAGAGAGACCGCTCGGTTCTTCGGATGGCTGCGTCTGGGAGCCGACATTCGGGCCGCCTTCGACCAAGACATCGAGGCGCTCATCGCACGGAACGCGGTCGAAGAGGGACCTTCGGGTTTGGTGCCCATGGAGGGCCGCTAGCTGAGGCGTTGGCGGTGCGCCGACTCTCACGGCTGAGGTCCCGGCGCGAGACTCATGGCACACCCTGCGTTTGCTCAACGGCCAACATCTGGGTGGGCTTGTTCTTTGACGGACATCTGGGATCAGGGGCTTCAGCCCCGCAAGGATGATGTTCATCATGGCGAGCGTACGGAAGAAGAGGCCGTGCCCTCGCCGCTCGTTCACGCCGGAGTTCAAGACCGAGATCGTCGATCTGTGCCGGCGTGGGGACCGCTGTCTCGGTCAGGTCGCCAAGGATTTCGACCTGACCGAGACAGCGGTCCGCGACTGGGTCCGCCAGACCCAGGTCGACGCCGGCGAGAGGACGGTCTGACCGGCAGTGAACGCGAGGAGCTGGAGGCTTTGCGGCGTGAGAACCGCAGGCTGCGGGAGGACGTGAAGGTCCGCAAGCGTGCGACGGATTTCTTCGCGACGGAGACCCGGTGAACGCGCACCGGTTCACCGATTTGTACGCCCGCAGCAACGGCACCCACGGTGCCCCACGCGTCCACGCCGCCCTGAAACGCGGCGGCACCTCCCTGCTAACGGCCGCCGTAGGCCCGGAGCCCTTTCCGTTGCCACATCAGGGCTGTCCGCTGCCGGACCGTCGCTGCCATGTGCGTGGCGCTCGTGGCAATGACCAGTCGGAACTCGGCATGGCCGGACTCACAGTTCAGGTCAGGCGTCGTCGCGGATCGGCTCCAGGATCGCGACGCACTCCATGTGGTGCGTCATCGAAATCAGGTTCGACCGAAACAGGTGGAAGAAAATTGCAGGTCAGGTCCCTGCGGGCCTACCTCCGAGGTGAGGAGCGTGCGCTATGGGCGCTACGTGCGGCGTCGTGACGCTGGTCGCAACACTCCGATACCAGCCAATGACGCATGCGCGTGCCCGGCGACACGAGACCTGGAGGTGACAGAGAACGCGGCCCCGGGGAAAAGACCCAAGACCTGCGCAGGCTGGCCCACAACAAACACGTCCGCCCAGCAGGACTGGTCTCAGCACCAGCTACGCGTCCGTCGTGGTCCCGAACCGTACGGGATCCTTCGGGCCTGGCAAGACGGGCAGCTCACGCAGGGCATGGAATCGGAAGGTGGTGGTCCACGAGAGCTGCTCGGCGGGAGACGCAAGCTGGATACGGGGAAGCCTGCGCAGCAGGGTGCCGAGGGCGAGAGAGACCTGCATGCGGGCCAGAGGCGCGCCCAGACAGTAGTGGAGCCCGTGCCCAAGGGCGAGGTGGCCCTGATCCGGACGGGCGATGTCGAATTCCTCGGCCGCGGAGTACCGGGCGGGGTCCCGGTGGGCGGAGGCCAGCAGGAAGAGTACGGTGTCCCCCGCCGGAATCCACACCCCGCCGATCTCCATCTTCTCCGTGGCGAAACGACGGATGGCGGTCTGGTTGGGATGGGCGTACCGGAACAGTTCCTCGACCGCCTGCGGCAGCATATCGGGGCGGCTCCGCAGGGCGGCCAGCTGATCGGGGTGCGTCAGGAGGGTGAACAGGCCGTTGCTGATCATGTGCTGGACGTTCTCGCTGCCGGCCATGAGGATGAGGAAGGCCAGGGAGACAAGCTCGTTCTCCGTGAGCCGGTCCTCCGCGTCGCGCGCCGCGATCAGGCTGGAGAGGATGTCGTCGCCCGGATCGCTACGCCGTCGAGCGACGAGGTCGATGAGGTAGCGGTGGATGTGCCCGATCGCATCCCTGAGGCTCTCGTGGCCGGACGGGGCCAGCATGGTGGCGACCCAGCCGGAAAACCGTTCCTGTTCGACTTGCGGGACAACGAAGAGGTCCCCGATGACCTTCAGGGGCAACGGCTTGGCGAATTCGGCGACCACATCGACACGGCCTTCGCGGTCGATCCGCTCCGCCACCCGGTCGAGGAGGGCATCGACCGCGCTCTGGAGGCTGTCCCGCAGCCCCTCGACATGTCGGGGGGTGAATCCCTGGGACACGAGGCGACGAAGCCGCAGGTGATCCTCCGCGTCAATGTTCAGGAGGTTCTCATCGAGCGCCGGAGGAAGGGAGAAACCCTTGAAGCCAGCCCCGGAATGGCGCTTGTTGACCGACAGCCGGGAGTCGGCAAGCCCGCTGCGGACATCAGCCTCACGGGTGACCAGCCACACGGGCGAGCCGTCGGGGAGCGCGACCCGGTGCACGGCCCGCTCCTCGCGGAGCCGTGTGTACACGGCTTGGGGATCGGTCTCGAAATCCTGCCCGAACGGCTGCGGAAGGGCGGTTACTTCGGTGGTGCGAGTCATACGGTTTCCTTGTGCGCGGTGCGGGAGGTGGTGAAGTCAGCGGCGGATCCACGAATGCCGGGTGAGGACATGGCACGGGCCAACTGACACAGGAAGGCGAGTTCGGCGGCGAGATCGCCGGGCGCGGCGGCCACCGGTGTGTCCAGAGCCTGCTCCGGCGGCCGACCATTGCGCTTGGCCTCGATGGCCGCCCTCAGCTGTGCGGCTTCCACGGCAGCGGCCAGCTCCTCACCGCGCAGACCCGCCCCCTCGGCCTCGGCTCGGGAGGCCTCGGCCACGCGGGGATCCATCCAGGTGCGCAGCGCCCATTGGGCGTCACGGATCTCGATGACCAGACGGTAGAGGCGAGTCCGCCGGTCCATGGTGGGGCTGACCGGAATCACCGGCTCAGGAACCTGTTCGGTGACGGTCCGGTGGAGGGCGGTCAGGAGGCGATGGGCCCGCCGGTCCCTCAGCCGGTTGCCGACGGAGGTGAGATGAGGTCCCCAGTCGGGCAGGATCCACCCCACCGTCTGGACGACGACGGCAATGGCCACGCCGAGCTGGGCGGCCGGCTCCCAGGCGTGACCGGTGTTCCCGAACTGTCCCGCGACGATGTCTGCGGCGCGTGCTCCCGAGTACACCAGCGCAAACGGCAGGGTGAAGGCCACCATTCGCAGTCCTCGGCGCAGCCACGCGGAGGGAGCGATCTTGGAGTACCGCCAGCCCATCACACCGATTTCCACCTGGTTCGCCGTGAATGCGGCCAGGTAAACGATGAGGTAGGCGGGTGTGTACTTGGCATGCGTGACGGCGAAGTCGTTCGGCGACTCGCCATGGGCGGCCGCTGCGGCGAACAGCACCATCATCGCGATCAGCACCGACGCCAGGGCCGCGAACCTGGGTATCGCCTTGCGGCGCGCGACTTCGGGGCCGTACGCGAGGTGCAGTAGTACCAGCTGCTGGCAGGCGGTCATGCTGATGACGCAGCTCTGGGTGAGGAGGCCCGAGAAGTCGACCACCCCGACGAACTCGCTGGTCGCCACCCAGACAGACGGCGTGGAAACGGTGAAGATGACGAAGAGGAAGAAGAAGTTGGCGACCAGGGCGAACTGCGTGACGGACCGTTCGGTCTTCAGGACGCGGGCCTTGTAGAGCAGCGCCAGCAGCGCAACCGTCGAACAGATCGGGTACAGAAGGCTATTCATGCTCCCTCCCCGATCTCGGTGACTCGAGCGTGGCCAGCCGCTCGACTATCTCCCGCACGTCCGGCGGGACCTCCCAGGTGCGCTCCACGGTCCAGGTGCCGATGCTCTGCCCTATGAGTGAGCCCACCATTTCGGCCTCGATCTCCGCCTCGGAGTTCGAGTGTTCACGTCCCATGACCCGGCGCACCAGGTCGGGATCGAGTGAAGGCATGAGGAGGGAGGCTGCGCCGGTCAGGGCAGGCGAGGCCTCGTGGTCGCAGACGACATGGCCGATCTCATGAAGGATCACCTGCTGTTGGTGCACGGGTACGAGGCGCTCTTCGACGAAGATGTAGTCATTGGCCTGGGTGGAAACCCAGAGACCGTGCGGACTGGCGGGCGGCAGACTGAGAGAGACCACTCGCACGGATCGCTGACGCAGGCCGCCGATGTGGTCGCAAAGCTCCTCGATGGTCAGCTGACTATTGAGGGGCAGGCCCAGGCAGCGCACACGCTCTTCGAAACTCCTGTCCGGACGGGTGGGAAAACGGGATGCGGAACCTAGTCTCCAACGCACCACGATCACGGAGTGGCAGCAGTGGAAGGTACCCTGTCTTCGCTCACGATGCCTCCTGAATGATCATCATACGAATCATTCCAACATGGCGGTCAGGTAACATCCAGACGGTTTCGAGTCAGCCGTTCGCCTGTCAAGCACTAGAACGCGTCAATTCTCTTTCTGTTCGGATTCAGGCTCCGTCGGCGACAGTCCTTCAAGTTCACGCACTCGCTCGATCACGTCGTTGATGGACTTCAGACTCTTCTGCGACAGACCGACGGTACGCAGCGCTACCCTCTGGACCTGCGCGTCCCGCAGGGCCATCAGGAGCGCCAGCTCCGCATTGACCGTGTCGGTGACCTGGTCGTCGAAGAAGTAGGTGGGCGGGATTCCGAAGAACTTGGCGAGCCCCTCCAGGTGCTTCAGCGTGGGGTTGTCTCGCTGCCCCTTGCGCAGCAGCCATATGTAGCTGCCGGAGATGGGGACGCCCGCCGCGGTGATCGCACGTGCCGCTTCCTCATTCGTGTAGGGACCACGGCCAGCCGGGACCATGGTGGAGAACAGGGTGTTCAGCTTGTGGGACAAGCTGTCGGTGGTCCCGGGGTCAGGTTCTGTCACGGCCGCGTGCCTCCATCGTCGGAAGTACACCTTAACCGCTGCACCGGCCCGAAACCCGACGGATCAACCGGCCTCATCGGTCAGGGGCGCCTTGACCGACAGCAGTGACGGGGGAGCGTATCCGGGGCTGTTCATCAGCAGATCGGCGAGCCGGTCGAAGGCGCCCCCGGCGTCCTCCGCCAGCCCATCGAGCGGCCGCCCCAGGCGCCGAAGCACCAGGGCCAGTACGCCCTCCACCCAGGCCGGTTCCGCCCATGGAGGAGACTCGGCCGGGTGGCCGGGCACCGGCCCCGGCCGCGTGGATCCGCTCAGCCACAGGTGGAGCGCGGCCGCGCCTGCGAAGCACAGTTCGTATCGCTCCGCGAGATCGAATGCCGACTGCGGAACGTCCCGGGGAGCCGGGGGGTGCGCGGCCATCGCCCGGTGCACCTCGTCGACAGCCTCCAGGAGCGCTCCGGCCAGCGCGGTGAGCCCGGGCGCCGACCCCGGACCCCCACGCTGCCGTACCGCGGCGACCGCATCGGGCAGTGTCTGCACGATGCTGCAGCCGCGGCCCGAGATCACCCGCAGACGTTCGGGGTCGAAGGGGGGCACCCCGTCCGCGAGGGACACCGTCGCGGTGACGGCGTCACGGTCCCCTCGGCCGCCCTCGTACGCGCGGGCAAGGATCCGGAAATGCTCGATGAGCCTGCTGCGGTTGACCGGCGTGCTGCCGTCGAAGATCGCGACGATCCTGTGGTCGCGCTCCAGTTTGGCGAACGCCCCGTCCTCGTGGATCTCGCTCAGGAAGCTCCGCACGCCCATCAGCTCGGCCAGCTGTTCCAGCATCTCCTGCACGACGGTGGGCACGAACGCCTTGGCCACCGCCGAGACCACGCCCATCTCGCCGGTCAGGGTGTGCACGGCCCGGGCTGCCACGACACTCACCGCTTCCGCCGCCAGCACGGTAGCCATGGCTTCGCCGAGTATCCTGCGAACACGTGGCAGGTCCGCGAGGTCGCGGCCGAAGAGACGACGCCCGGCAGCGAAGTCGGCGGCGAGCCTCAGTCCGTGGTCGGCGGCGCCGAGCGAGAGCGCGGCACACATGGTCCGCGTCAGCTGGAGCGACTTGACCACGGTCTCCAGGCCGGACCCGGCCTCCCCGATCAGCGAGGAGCCGTCGACCCGGGCGTCGTCGAACGCGATCCCGCTGATGTCCGCGCCCCGGATGCCATGGGTGGGGATCTTGGGCAGGGCGCGGTACGAACCTGGTGCCAGCCGCCGTTTGTCCACCAGGAACAGGCTGAATCCGCGAGGCCCGCCCTCGGGGGCGGTACGCGCGAGCACACAGATCAGTCGGCTCCGTGTGGCGTTGTTGATCAGCCACTTCTCCCCGTCCAGACGCCACTGCCCCGGGGTGCCCTCGTCCGGTCTGGCCGACAGATCTCCGGCCAGCAGGTCACTGCCGCGCCCCTGTTCGGTGAGGGCCCATGAGACCACGGCGCCCCCTTGGACCTCGGCCGCGAGCCGGGCCGCCTGGTCGTGGTCGCCCGCGATCCAGGTCGGCACCGAACCCAGGAAGGTCTTGCCGTGCGCCACGGCGACCGTCAGGTCGTGGCGGGCCACGGTCCGGAGCAGCTGAAGGAGTTCGCTGTGGTCCACCAGCATGCCCCCGTGCCGAGAGTCCACGTAGAACCCGTGCAGCCCGAACCGGTCGAGCGCGGCGCACGCCTCGGCGGGGAACCGCTCCTCGCGGTCGAGGCCGGCCAGCACCGAGGACGAGAACGGGTGTCCGTCTCCGTCCGGCTGCTGCAGCAGGCGATCCAGTTCCAGGACAGGGTGGTTCGGCACTTCGGTGACCCCGCTTCATGTGGCTCGTCGGTGCTGAGGTGAGGGCGTGTGTCAGGGCAGGACGGAGGCGAGCCTCGGCGTGGCCTCGGACAGCAGCGCGTCCGTGGTCCCCGCGAGGAACATCTCCCGCATCTCCAGGCGCTGGATCTTCCCGCTGGTGGTCCTGCGGACCGCACCCCGGCGCAGCAGCTGGACGCCGGCCGCGTGAACTCCGAACTCCCGTGACAGCGTTCTGCGCACAGCCGAGGCGAGAGCTGTCAGTTGCTCTCGGGGCGGCCGTCCGCGGACCTCGTGGAGAACGACCAGCACGTCCTCGTCATCGCCGTCGTCCTTGAGCGTAACCGTGAAGGCGGCGCCGAAGAGGCCTGTCAGTTCGGGGTGTGAGTCCCTGAGCCCGTACTCGATGTCCTGCGGGTAGAGGTTCCGGCCGCGCAGGATCAGCGTCTCCTTGATGCGGCCGGTGATGAACAGCTCACCGTTCTGGAGCGTCCCGAGGTCCCCGGTGCGCAGGAATTCCTGTTCGCCGTCGGCCAGTTGGGCCCGGAAGGAGCGGTTGGTCGCCTCCGGGTTGTTCCAGTAGCCCTGGGAGATACTCGGCCCGCGCAGCCAGATCTCGCCGATCCGGCCGTCCGGCAGCGCGTGCAGGGTGTCGGGGTCCACGATGCGCAGGTCGCTGTCGTGGGCGCTGCCGCATCCGACGAGTTCGCGCCAGGGCCCGTCACCGGTCGCCATCTCGAACGTGCCCTGTGCCAGCAGCTTTTCGTCGACCCGGCGGATGACCGGCTCCCGACGGCCGCTGCCGGAGACGAAGACGGTGGCCTCGGCCATTCCGTAGCAGGGGTTGAGTGCGTCGCTGCGCAGTCCGGCCGGCGCGAAGCGCTTCGCGAACGCCGTGATCGTCCCGGCCCGGACCGGCTCGGAGCCGTTGCAGGCGAAGAGCCAGCGGGACAGGTCCAGGTTCTTCATCTGGTCGTCGGTGACCTGCCTCGTGCACAGCTCGAAGGCGAAGTTGGGCCCTGCTGACCAGGTCAGGTCCCATTCGTCGACCATGCGCAGCCACCAGTGGGGGCGCTTGATGAATGTGGTGGGGCTCATCAGGACACAGGAGCCGCCCAGCAGGAGCGGAGGGACGAGGATCCCCATGAGTCCCATGTCGTGGTAGTGCGGGATCCACGACCCGAAGCGGCTCCCGTCGTCCAGCCCGAACGTCTCCTGGAGGCTGGTGACGTTGTCCAGCAGGTTCCCGTGCGTGACGGTGACGCCCTTGGGGTCGCCGGTCGAGCCGGAGGTGTACTGGAGGAGCGCCAGGCTGTCGCGGTCGAGGGAGGGCCGGGTCCACTCGGCGTCCGCAGCGAGCGTATCGCCGTCGGTGGACAGGCATTCCAGTGGCGGCAGGTCCGCGGAACCGGCCCAGTCCAGTACGTCGGGAAGGGAATCGCGGTCGGTGAGGACCATGGCAACGCTCGCGTCGGCGGCGATGGCCGTGACCCTGCGCCTCTGGTTGCTCAGGCGGCCCGGCAGCGGTGCGGGGACGGCCACGACACCCGCGTACAGGCATCCGGTGAACGCCGCGGCGAACTGGATTCCCTCGGGATAGAGGAGAAGGACGCGGTCGCCCGGCTCGCAGCTCCGGCGCAGCGTCGCGGCGATGGCCCTGGCGCGGGCGTCGAGTGCCGCGTACGTCAGCGTCTCGTGACCTTGTTCGGAGTCCATGTCCGACAGGTACGTGACGGCGTCACGGTCGGCGTGCAGGGCTGCATTCGCCCGGATCGCCTCGAAAAGACTGGTGAACTTGCTTAAGGATGACGCCACGACATAAACCTCTCCCCCTGATTGGCCATGTAGCGTGGTAATCGAGCGTCGGCATCCAGGGCATTCTCCGTCGGGGTCCGTGGACCCAAATACCCCGGCATCGCTCGAACTGTTCTCGCGGTGTCGCGGGCTACTGCGCCGCGACCATGTGGAACCGGAAGTCGATCTCGCCGGACCGACACTAACTCTCCGCCGAAGCATCGTCAACACCAGTTGATGGCGCGTGCGAGTTGTTCAACTCACACACCTGCAACACCGGTTGACCTGGAGATCCTTGCATCGGCGCGCCACCCCGGAAGATCTTGACAAGCCGTCAATCGGCTTCCTACAGTCGGCGCGGCCTTGGTGGCGCTGCACACCCGGTGCACTCCTGCCAGTCCGATTCGGGGGCGGAATGACCAATTCAGCGATCCAAGTAGCTGGTCTGAGCAAGACCTACGACGGTGCGGAACCAGCCCTGTCCGACGTCAGCATCGAGGTGGCCGAGGGTGAAGTTCTCGGCCTTCTCGGACACAATGGCGCCGGCAAGACAACCCTGGTGAACATCCTTTCCACATTGTTGCCGCCGAGTTCCGGTTCGGCTTCGGTGGCTGGATTCGACGTGGTGCGCGAAAGCCGGAGCGTGCGCAGCAGGATCGGGCTGACCGGTCAATTCGCCTCGGTGGAACTGAAGCTGTCGGGCATGGACAACCTCGTCCTGATCGGCCGCCTGATGGGCGCCTCCCGCAAGCAAGCTGCGGAGCGGGCCGTCGAGCTCCTGGAGGCCTTCGGACTCACCCACGCGGCACGGCAGCAGGCCCGCTCGTACTCCGGCGGCATGCGCCGGCGCCTCGACCTCGCGCTCAGCCTGGTCGGGCGCCCGCAGGTCGTCTTCCTCGACGAGCCTTCCACCGGCCTCGACCCCGCCAGCAGGCTCGCGCTGTGGGACACCGTGGAGAAGCTGGTCGCCTCGGGCACGTCGGTGCTGCTCACCACGCAGTACCTGGAGGAGGCGGAACGGCTGGCCCACCGCGTGGCCGTCCTCTCCGGGGGGCGGGTCGTCACCTCGGGAACCGCCGCGCAGCTGAAGGCACGGCTGGGCGTACGCACCGCCCAGCTGCGGGTGCGTGACGCCGCCGGCCTGCCGCTCGTCACCGCGGCGCTACGGGCCGCCGGACTGTCGGCGACGGAGGACCTCCCCGAGGTCACGGTGAGCACGCCCGTCGATTCCTACGGCGATCTCGCGCAGGTGGTGCGCGCCGTGGAGTCCGTCGAGGCGTCCGTCGCCGAAGTGTCCCTCGCGGAGCCTTCGTTGAACGACGTGTACCTGGCACTGGCGCAGAACCAGGTCCCGTCCGCCTGAGCATCCGCGCTACTCGGGGGCGGTCGGACCGGTCGGTCCGGCCCGCCCCCGAGTGCACGAACCGGTCAGTCGGACATCGCGACCAGGACGCGCCGGTCCCCTGTGAAGGGGCGCCGGCCGTGACCGACCGCGACGTTGTCGACGACCATCAGGTCACCTCGGACCCAGTTGACGTCCACCGCCTTCTCCAGCCCCCGATCGCGCACCTGGAGCACGTACGCATCGGGAATGGGGCTGCCGTCGGCGAAGGTGACGGACTGGGGCAGTTCCTCCGGCGGCAGGATCTGAGCGAGTTCCAGAGCGGTCTCGTCACCGAGAGCGGCCGGGTGGAACTGGTCGGACTGGTTGAACCAGACCTCCGTGCCCGTGACGGGGTGCGGGATGCTGGAGGGCCTGATCTGGCTGACGATGCGCAGGCCGCCGTCCGCCGTCCACTTCCAGTCGGTCTCTCCCGCGTCGAGGAAGGACTCCACCGTCTCGCGGTCCTCGGTCTCGAAGGTCTGCTGCCAGCTCCTGCCGAGTCCGAGGCCGTCGTGAAGGTTCTGCGAGTAGCGGATTCCGGGCGCGAAGGCCTCCCGGACCTCGTCGTCCAGGGAGTCCAGCCAGAGGCCTCCGTCGACGACCGGGGTGGCGCCGCCGGAGCCGGGGGTGGTGGCGCAGTAGAAGAGGAGCCGGGTCGGCCACTGATGGCTGTACGACAGCTCGTTGTGCATCGAGATGGTCAGTTCCTGCGGGTACTCCGTGGAGGTGTATACGTTGCCCCCCACCTTGGTCCGCGGTGACGTACCGTGCATGTAGGCCAGCCGGTTCGGCAGGAGCAGGTCCATGACCGTCTCGATCTCCTGCTCGTCCACCTGGAAGCCGCGGAAGACCATGACCTTCTCCCGCGCGAGCACTTCCGCGAAATCGCTCATGCCGGACACGAGCTCGGCCAGCCCCTCGGCATCGGGCCGTACGCCCTCCGGGCCGAGCTCCAGCGGCTTCCAGTCACTCTGTACGCTCACCACGAAATCTCCTCTCCTGTCCCACTCTCAAAGAACCTGACCAGACTCTTGTTCACGGCCTCCGGCGCCTCCAGATAGCCGTAGTGACCGCAGTCCGGAATCACTTCGAACGTCGCGCAAGGGATCCGGTCCGCCACTTCCCTGCCCAGATGGGCGGGCGTGATCCGGTCGTCCGCGAAGGCGATGACATGGCAGGGCCGGCTGATCGCTTCATACTGCCGCAGCCGGTCGGGCATGGCCGAGAAGCCGAGCTGGATCCGGTCGCCGACGCGTACTTTGGGCGTCATCTCGAAGAGGTCGAGCCAATCGCTCACCGACTCCTGGTCGTTGAGCGTCCGGGGCGAAAGGTTCAGCATCGCCCGTACTGCCGCCTCGTAGCGCGGCGGGAGCGTCACACCCGATTCGTACAGGTCGATCTCGCCCTGTGCGAGCTTCCCGCGCACGGCGTCCGTACGGCCTCGCGTAGCCATCAGTACTGCTTTGTCCACCAGGTCGGGCCGGGCGAGGGCCAGTTCCTGCGCGACCTGCGCGCCGAGCGAGGTGCCGACGAGCAGGCAGCGCCCGAGCTCGAGGGCTTCGATCAGCGCGGCCGTGTCGCCCACCATGTCCTCGACGGTGAAGCCGCCGGGACACTCGTCGCTCGGCTTGATCCCCCTGTTGTCCAGGGTGATGACGCGGTAGCCGCGGGAGACCAGCGCCGGCACCTGATGGAGATGCCACACACGGCCACTGCTTCCACTGCCCATCAGCATGACGACGGGCTGACCCGAGCCCTGGTCCTCGTAGTTCAGGCGGATTCCGTTCACCGCGATCAAGGGCACGACAACACCTCCCCCAGTCCTGGCAGACGAGCCAGTCGATGGATCGGACTCAGTGAATTCGCAGCGATCATACTCATATTGAAGTAGAACGGTGTTGCTTCACACATCAGTTGATGTGACGTCGGCCGGCAGGTCCGCCTGCGCGTGCACGACGATCGACCCGCCCCACGGGGGTAGGGGCGGGTCGATCGGGCTCAGCTGTCGGACTCAGCGATGCCGGGCCCCATTGGCGATCAGCAGCGGCTTCAGAGCCGGTTGTGTCCGCAGACGCGACACGACCATCAGACCCGGCTTGGTCAGCGCCATCAGCACCAGGGGGGCGACGGCCGCACCCCAGGCGAACCCGGCGACGACGTCGTGGAAGTAGTGCACTCCGAGGAAACTGCGGGAGAGCGCCGTCAGTACGGCCACGGGCAGGGCGAACCAGAAGGCCGTACGCCACACCAGGAGCAAGGTGAAGGCCGCACCTGCCGCGATGGCGGAGTGGTTGCTCGGGAAGGACCAGTCCCCCGGTTCCGGGCATTCGGCGATCGGCGACGCCCCACGGACCGCCCGGCAGGGCCGTTCCTCCTGGATCCAGGTCTTCAGGATCTCACTCAGGAAGTACGCCACACCGGTGGCGACGGGTGCGAGCAGCGCTAGCGTCATCACGCGGTCGGAACCCCGCCGGGCGCGCCACCAGGCCCCGAGGAACAGGGCCAGCAGGATGAGGATGCCGCCCTCGGTCCCGAGCTCCGCCAAGTGCTGGAACCACGACGGAGTATCGGCGGCGAACTCGGTGATGTCCTTGTAGAGATCACCTCCGAGATCGGATCCGGCATCGGCGGTCACGAGTAGTGCGGTAGTCACGGTCGGGCCTCCCCAGCCTTCGCGGTGTTGTTCATGAACACCAAATTACGAAGCGGCGAGCTTTCGAACATTGCACGAAGGGCAGGGCGCAACCCAACCTTCGTCCAGTACCAAAACCACAACGAATCCCCCGATTCCCCCCAAAGTGAAGATCCACTACTCCCAATCTCGCTCGACCTGGCGCCGTCGGGGCGGCTATCGTGCCGAAGTCGTCCCTGCCGCCGCACTCCGTAGCGCTGCCAGGGGCCGGTTCTCCCAAAGGTGCCGGACCGTCGGATCTCGCCATTCCGTCCGTGTCAGCGCACCCGAGTGGTGCGGGAGAAAGGGATGACCCATGCCTGCCCACATGTTCCGAACGCTCGGCTCGATGGAGTTCCTGGTCGACGGGGACCGGGTGGAACTCGGAGGAGTCAAAAGGAAGTTGCTCCTGGGAGCCTTCCTCCTCCATGCCAACCAGCCCCTGACCACGCGCAAACTCTTCGCCGCCCTCTGGGAGTCACCACCGACTTCGGGAATGGCGAACCTCTACACGTACCTGTCCGCCCTGCGCCGCGTCCTGACCATCGATGGCGGAGCCGGTGCCGCGCCCAGGAGTCTGCTCGTCCGCGAAGCGGGCGGACACCGGCTGCAGGTCCGGACGGGCGAGGTCGACCTCCTCATGTTCAGCAAACACGCCCGGCGCGGTCACGAACTCCTGGCCGAGGGACGGCTGGAGGAAGCCGCCGAGCAACTCGGCGCGGCTGACGCCCTGTGGCAGGGCAGCCCGCTCGAAGGTCTGGCGACGGCCCGCTGGATGCACGCGGAGATCAGGCGCTGGGAGGAGGCGCGGACCACTCAGCTCAAGGACTGGATAGAGGCCCGTCTGATGCTGGGCCAGCACCACATGCTCACCGCCGAGCTGCGCGCCCATCTGGAAATCCACCCGCTCTCCGAGGCTTTGTGGGGACAGCTGATGCTGGCCCTGTACCGCTCGGACCGGCAGGGCGAAGCGCTCGGCGCCTTCACCGAGGCCCGGTCTCGGCTGGCTTCGGAGCTCGGGGTGGAGCCGAGCCCGCCGCTGCGCGAACTCCATCATGCGATCCTCACCCAGAGCAGCACCCTCGACCTGGAGCCGCCCCGGTCCCGGCTGGAGCTGCACGGACCCCGCACCGGTCGGCACGAGTTCAGGGTGCCCAACCAACTACCTACCGATCCAGTGCACTTCACCGGCCGCAAGGGCGAGGCCGACCGACTGTCCGCAGCACTGGCCGAAGCCTCGGAAGGTGCCGACGGGCAGCCGGCCGGGCTGGCGGTGATCACCGGTCCGCCCGGATCGGGCAAGACCGCCCTGGCCCTGCACGTGGCACACCGGGTCCGCGACCACTTCCCCGACGGGCAGCTCTTCCTGAAACTGCCCGGTCCCGGCTCCGGCACCGGGGACGTCACACGCGTCCTGAAGGATCTCCTGGTGATGCTGGGCGCCGACCGGGCGCTGCTCCCGGTGTGCGTCGAGCAGCTGTCGGCGCACTACCGGATGCGGCTGGCCGATCTGCGCGTGCTGGTGGTCGTCGACGACGTCGCCGGATCCGAGCAGGTACGACACCTGCTACCGGGCACGGCGGGCAGCCTGGTCCTGGCGACCAGCCGGCTGCGGCTGACGGCACTCGACAGCACCTGCACCGCATCGCTCGGGCCACTGTCCGAGGAGGAGTCGCTGAGCCTGCTCAGCAGGCTGGTGGGTCCGGGCCGGCTGGACGCGGACCCCAGGGCCGCCCGCTTCATCGTCGGCGCATGTGAGCACCTGCCGCTCGCGATCCGGATCGCGGGGGCCCGGATCGCACTGCGGCCGGACCAGCCGCTGAGCGCGTTCGCCGAGCGTCTGCTCCATTCCGGCAGCTCTCTGGGCGAGTTCGTGCACGACGGCCTGGACCTGCGGGCCTCCTTCAACGCCAGTTTCCGGGCCCTGGATCCGTTGGCCGCGGACGCCTTCAGCCGACTGGGTCGAATGGGCGGGGAGGTGGTCGACGTGGCGGCCGTGGCCGCGCTGACCGGGCGGGATCAGGTGGAGGCGGACCACGCGCTGGAGCACCTGATCGCCGGCAACCTGCTGCAACCAGTACGCGGTGTGGCGGGCAGCCGGCCGGCCTACCGCTTGTCCGGGCTGCTCGGGGCGTACGCCCGGGAGCTCGACGTACCGCCGCCCGCGCCCAGAGCCGCGCGGACGGCACCCCCGCGCCGCGTGGCGACGCGGATCGCCCACTGACCCGAAAGGACGGTTCACAGTGATCAAAGTACTCGTGGCCGCCGACGAACCCCTGACCCGTGCGGGCGTGAAGGCCGTCGTGACCGCCGATCCGCAGATCGAGGTGGTCGCCGAGGCCGCCGACGGGCAGGAGGCGGTCGAACGGGCGCTGGCCTTCCGGCCCGATGTGGCTCTGATCGACGTACGGCTGCCGTTCCCCGGCACGGTCTCGGCAACCACGGCGCTGCGCCGGGCGGCCCCGGGAACCGCCGTGGTCATGCTGACCAACTACAGCGAGGACGAGGCACTGGCCCACGCATTGGCGGACGGGGCCAGCGGATTCCTTCTGAAGACCGGTGATCCCCGCGAGTTGCTGACCGGCGTGCGTGCCGTGGCGACCGGCGCCGCCTATCTCGCCCCCGAGGTGACCAAGCAGGTCATCGCCGAGCTGGACCTCCGTACGTGGGGTCAGCGCGCCCGGCGCACCTCCCGCGCGCGCAGCCGGGCACAGGCACTGTCGGACCGGCAGCTGGAGGTGCTGTCTCTCCTGGGCAACGGGCTCTCGAACGCAGAGATCGGGCGACGCCTCCACGTGGTCGAGGGTACGGTCAAGAGCTATGTGAGCTCGGTCCTGTTGGGGCTGGGGGTGCGCAACCGCGTACAGGCGGCGATCCTCGCCTACGAGGCGGGCCTGGTGGAGCAGTTCGACTGACCTGCGCACGCCCCACGGCCGGCATATGGACTGCATGTGGATGCCGCATGGACGGCCGTTTGTAGGATCGAATCCATTCCCCGGGACCTGGTGCCCGCAGGGCGGCCCACTCGCGCCGTCGTGCCGTGGCCGGGCCTCGCTGTCCTGATTCCCGTTCCCGCTCGCCACCCGACCCTTCGCAGTCAAGAAGAGGAACCATGTCGACGAGCAGTGGCGCCGCGCGCGTCGTGATCAAGATCGGTACGTCCTCGCTGGTGACCGACGGTGCGCTGTCGATCGCCAAGGCTGACGCCCTCACCGAGGTGGTCGTACGGCTGCGGGGCGAAGGCCTGCGGCCCGTACTGGTCACGTCCGGCGCCATCGCCCTGGGCCGGTCCGTACTGCCGGAGGCCGCACAAACATTGCCCAGCGAACGCCAGTTGGCCGCGGCCGTAGGCCAGGGGCCGCTGTTCGAGTCGCTCCGTGCACGGCTGGCTGCCCGCGACCTGACGGCCGCGCAGTTCCTGTTCACGCCGTACGACCTGTTCGATCCGGTGCACCGGGGAAGCCTCACCGGGGCACTTGAGCAGGCTCTCGACACCGGGCTCGTCCCGGTGGTGAACGAGAACGACGCGGTCGCGGTCCGTAACAACGACGTGCTGGCCGCTCTGGTCAGCGCGGCCCTGCGGGCCCGGCTGCTCCTTCTCCTCACCGATGTTCCGGGCGTGTTCGACGCCGATCCCCGGCGTAGCCCCGATGCCCGGCGGATCGGCGTGCTGCCCGCCATGACCACCGAGGTGGAACGGCTCGCCGCCGACCCGACCGCCGGCCCCGGCAGCGGCGGCATGCCCGCCAAGCTCTGCGCCGCGTGGATCGCCACCCGCGCCGGAGTGCCGGCGGTGATCGCTGCCGCGGACGAACCGGATGCCGCGCTGCGCGCGGTGCGCGGGGAGGACGTGGGTACCCGCATCCACGCCGGCCCGGTCGAGAAGGAGCCCGATCTGCGCAGGTTGTGGTGGGCGTTCTCCGAACCGTCGCGCGGCCGGCTCCTCTGCCACGCGTCGGCCGAGCGGACGGTGTCCGACGGCGGCCCCTTGCTGCTGCGGCAGGTGCGCCGGGCTGGCGGCGAGGTACGGGTGGGTTCCGTTGTCGACCTCGTCACCGAACGGTCCGGCGTCATTGCCCGGGGCCGTGTCAGCGGGGCCGTTCCCGCGACTCTCCTTTCGTCCGGCGCCGGTGCGCCGGAGCAGGGCGGCCTCGAAACCATTCTCGATCAGCACTCATACATCAGCCTTATGGAGGTCCAGTAGATGACCAGCACCGTCACCGAGGTGTGCCGCCGGGCCCGCGCGGCTTCCCCCGCGCTCCGCGCGCTGAGCACCGACACCAAGAACCGGGTGCTGCATGACATGGCGGACGCGATCGACGGTTCGCGAGAGGAGCTGAAGGCCGCCAACGCCCTGGACGTGGAAGCGGCACGGGCGTCGGGCACGTCCGCGACGCTGGTGGACCGTCTCACACTGACGGACTCGCGCATATCCGGGATGGCGCAGGCCATCCGGACCATCATCGCCCTGCCCGACCCGGTCGGACAGGTGGTCAAGGGCGATACCCGCCCCAATGGCCTGCTGGTGGAGCAGGTGCGGGAGCCGCTCGGCGTGGTCGCCGTCATCTACGAGGCGCGTCCGAACGTCACCTCGGATGTCGCTGCGCTCTGTCTGAAGTCGGGCAACGCCGCGGTCCTGCGGGGCTCCTCCATCGCCATGCACACCAATTCCGCCATCGCCGGCGTCCTCACCCGGGTCCTCGAAACCCATGACGACGTGCCCACCGACTCGGTACAGCTGATCCGCGACTCCTCCCGGGAAGCGGCTCTGGAGCTGCTGACCGCGAAGGAGTACGTCGATCTCCTGGTGCCGCGCGGCGGCCAGGGCCTGATCAGGACGGTCGAAGAGCACGCGACCGTGCCCACGGTCATCGACGGGGACGGCAACTGCCATGTCTATGTCGACGCCTCGGCGGACCTCGCGATGGCGACGGACATCGTCGTCAACGGCAAGACGTCCAGGCCGAGCGTGTGCAACGCGGTGGAGACCCTCCTGGTCCACGAGGAGCTGGCGGCGGGCTGGCTGCCCAAGGTTCTGGACGAACTGCGGGACCTCGGTGTGGCGGTCCGCGGCTGTGCGCGTACGCGCGAGGCGTGGCCGGCGGCCGATCCGGCGCAGGAGAGCGACTGGGGCACCGAGTACCTCGACCTGACCCTTGCCGTCCGGGTGGTGTCCGGCCTGGACGAGGCGATCGACCACATCGACCGCTGGGGCACGCGCAACGCCGAGGCGGTCGTGGCCCAGGACATCGCGGTGGCCCAGCGCTTCGCGCGTGCCATCGACTCCGGCAGCGTCTTCGTCAACACCTCGACGCGGTTCTCCGACGGTGGCGAGTTCGGCTACGGCGTCGAGATCGGTGTGTCCACTCAGAAGCTGCACGCCCGTGGGCCCATGGGCCTCGAATCCCTTACCTGTGTGAAGAACGTCGTCTGGGGCAGCGGGCAGATCCGCGTCCTGTGAACGAGCCGCACGCCTCACCCCTCATCCATGAGCGCGCGAGCGACGAGAGGTCTTGAGATGCCGATACGCAGTCATGCAGCGTTACTGGACACCGTGTCCGAGGCCTCCTCGGTCAGACTCAACAACAGAGTCTACGAGTTGCAGGCGCGGGACGCCGACGTGATCACCCTCTCCCTGGGAGAGGCCTTCTTCGACCTTCCCGTTCCGTCGTTCGCCGATCTGCCACCGACGAGGATCCACCACTACTCGCACTCGCGCGGCCTGCCGCTGCTGCGCGAGAAGCTGGCCAAGTACTACCAGGGGCTGAGCGGGGCCCCCACTGATCCCGAACGCGAGATCCTGGTCACGGCGGGTTCGAAGGCCGCTCTCTTCATGACCCTGACCGCCCTGATCGAGCCGGGCGACGAGGTGATCATCCCGGAGCCGCTGTGGGTGAGTTACCCGGACCAGGTGCGGCTGTGCCGCGGGGTGCCCGTGCTCACCCCCTGGTACGAATCGGTGGAGGACATCGCTTCGTACATCACCCCCCGCACCCGCGCGATCATCGTCAACAACCCCCACAACCCTTCCGGCCGCCGACTGGGCCGCGCAGAACTGATGCGGCTGCACGAGCTGGCGGACCGGCACGGCGTGTACCTGCTGGCGGACGAGGCGTACAACGAGTTCGTACCCCAGCCGGACGATTTCGTCTCCTGCCTCGCTTTCGACCCGGACAAGGAACACACGGTCGTCTGCAATTCCATGTCGAAGAACTACGGCATCTCAGGATGGCGCATCGGCTATCTGATTGCCAACCCTCGGCTCGTCGACCAGATCCTCAAGCTGCAGCAGCACATATTCACGTGCCCGCCGACGATTCTCAGCTACTACCTGGCCGAGCATTTCGAGACGGTACTGGAACACACCCGCCCACAGATCCAGCGGGTGGTGGAGCTGCGCAACCGGCTCGCCGCAGAACTCCTCGATGACGGCGTCTCATGCCTTCCCGGCGATTCGACCTTCTACCTTTTCGCGCCACTGGGCGAATCCAGACTGGGCTCCGAGGAATTCGCGGAGGAACTGCTGCACAGGAACAAGGTGAGCGTGGTACCGGGGATCGGGTACGGGGCGTCGTGCGACCGCTTCGTCAGGATCTCCGTCGGAGCCGAGAGCGAGGAGCGGCTGCGGCGCGGGATCTCCGCGGTCGGGATGCTGATCGAGGCCACCCGGTGAAATGGCCGGTCGCGTTCGTCGGCTGCGGCAGGATCACCCGTGCGATGGTGGGCGGGCTGGTGGCCGCCGGCCACCAGCCCGCCCTGCTCCGGGGCGTTTCCCGTACCGGGGCGGGGGCACTGGCGTTGCGCGAGGAGTTCGGCGTCTCCATGGCGGGGACGACGGCGGAGGCCGTGGACGGCGCGTCGGTGATCGTCCTGGCCGTGCACCCCCACGAGACGGAAGAGGCCCTCGCCGGTCTGTCCGGCCTGGTCACGGCCGGCCAGGTGGTGGTCTCCGTGGTCGCGTCCTGCCGCTCGGAGGTCGTGGCGGCGGCGCTGCCCGGGGTGCCCGTCATCCGTGCGGTACCCAATGTGGCGGTCGCCGTGCGCGACGGAGTCACCGTGCTGGCCGCCGGTCCGGGTGGCCGCCCGGACGGGCTGGACCTCGGCCGGCAGCTGTTCGAACCGCTGGGACAGGTCCTCGTCGTGGACGAGGCGCAGCTGGAGGTGGTCAGTGCGGTCTCCGGGGCCGGGCCGGCTCTCGTCGCCCGGTTCACGCAGAGCCTGGCCGGGGCCGCGGTCGGCCAGGGGCTGCCACCGGAGACCGCGCAGGTGCTCGCGGCACAGGCGGTCCGGGGGACGGGCGCGCTGCTGTGCGCTGCGGGTATGACCGCCGAGGCGGTCGTGGAGTCGGTGTCCTCGCCGCACGGGATGACGGAGGCGGCGCTCCTCACCCTGGAGGAGCATCGCCTGGACACCGCTGTGGAGGCCGGCGTGCAGGCAGCGGTCGCGCTGTCCCTGGGGCGGATGCTCACCGCCTCTCGCAACTGACCCGGCTCTCTGCTCACGCGCAAGATGCCCGTCGGGCCGGAACGTCGTCGACGTTCCGGCCCGACGGGCATCTTGCGCGTGCGGTGTGACGGGGCAGGAAACCGCTGAGGCCACCGGCAGGGGAGCCGGTGGCCTCAGCGGATGGCCGGATGGCCGGGGCAGCAGTCCCAGGTGTCAGTTCACTGCCTCAAGGGTCCCGCGGCCTGCAGCCAGCCCGGGGTTGTCGCTCTCTTCGAGCACCCGGTTGTGTTCGTCCACGAAGACCACGTGCGGCTTGACCTCCGCCGCCCGGTCCTCCGGCACCAGGCCGTAACCGATCACGATGACGAGGTCGCCGGTGTGGACCAGCCGGGCCGCAGCCCCGTTGACCTTCACCATCCCCGAGCCCGGCTCTCCCTCGATGACATAGGTCTCGAAGCGGTTGCCGTTGTTGATGTCGACAATGTGGACCAGCTCGTTGGGGAGCAGGTCGGCGGCGGCCATCAGCACCGGGTCGAGCGTCAGCGATCCGACGTAGTTCAGGTCTGCCTGCGTGACCGTGGCCCGGTGGATCTTGGACTTGAGCATCGTACGAAACATCGGGCAGTCCTCAGGAGCTCTGGTCGGACGAGCCCGCTGCGCCGTCCATGGCGGCGACCAGGCTCTTGGGCCGCATGTCCGTCCAGTTCTCGTTGATGTAGTCCAGGCAGGTCTGCCGGTCGGTCTCCTGGACCACGACGTTCCAGCCCTCGGGAACCTCCACGAACGAAGGCCACAGCGAGTGCTGTCCTTCGTCATTGACCAGGACTAGGTACTTGCCGTCGACGTCCTCGAACGGGTTGGCCATTTCCTCAAACCCCCTACTTGGGCCGGTCATGAACGGTCTGCGCGGTGCGTCCGGCAGATCGCTCAGGACTCGGCATTCACTGAGTGCAACTTCTTTGCAAGGATGCGGCCTATCTGGGCCACCGGAGCCGACTCCGTCATCATGCCCTCGTGCTCGGCATCTACATCGTAGTTTTCGAACCGGCCATCGACAAAGGGCTTCCAGGAATCAATCCTGCGCCTTTTCCGCTGCTCTTCGGAAGCCCGCGACGCAGTGAAGAACAGCACATCGCCACGGTACCCGTCCGGAGTGAATTCCTGCATGATGCGGACGTTGTTGACGTACACGTCCTTCACCCCGAGGATCTCGTCCTCCTCCAGGTATGCGAGCGACCTGTTCTCATGGCGCAGGAACTCCCGGTAGCGCTCCATCGGGAACCTGTCCTCGACGAGTTCGTCCATCTCGAACTCGAACCCGGCAGCGCGCAGCGTGCCCGCCACGATCTCGGCGTCGTCACGGCCGGGGGCCAGCGGATCCCGCACGGTGGGCGGGTAGGTGTCGAGCAGCACGAGCAGCTCCACTTCGTCGCCGTCCTGCTGGAGGCGGGAGGCGATCGCGTGGGCGACATGCCCCCCGAACGACCAGCCGAGGATCCGGTACGGACCCGTCGGCTGCACCTCCCTCATGCGGTCCACGTAGTCCGCCGCCATGTCAGCCACCGAGTCCGCCACTTGTCCGGCTCCCCGCCTGACTCCCCGCGCCTGCAGCGCGTACACGGGCGTCCCGTCGAGGTGGGCGAGCAGTCCGGCGTAGCACCAGCCCAGGCCGGCTGCCGGATGAACGCAGAAGAGCGGTCGCTGCGCGCCGTGTTCACGCAGCGGCAGCAATGTGGCGAACGAGTCCTGGGCCTGCCGGGCGTCGATCTCCAACGCCAGTCTGGCCACCGTCGGCGCCGCGAAGACGCTGCGCAGACCCAGCTCCACGCCCAGCGCGGAGCGGATCCTGCCGACCAGTCTCGCCACGAGCAGCGAATGGCCGCCCAGCGTGAAGAAGTCGTCGTCGACGCCGACGTCCGGCACGCCGAGGACTTCCGCGAACACCCGGCACAGCGCCTCCTCCCGGGGGCCGTGGGGGCCGCGTCCGGCTGCCGGCACATCGGGTACGGGGAGTGCCCGGCGATCCAGCTTCCCGTTCGGGTTCAGCGGCAGCCGCTCCAGGGCCACGAACCCGCCCGGCACCATGTAGTCGGGCAGCAGTTCGGCCAACCGGGCGCGCAGGGCGCCCGGTTCGGGAACGACCTCGCTGCCGGCCGGGACCACGTAGGCCACCAGCCGCTTGTCCCCGGGGCGGTCCTCGCGCAGGACGACTGCGGCGGTGGACACCTCGGGCAGAGCAGCCAGGGCCGCTTCCACCTCTCCCGGTTCGATCCGGAATCCGCGGAGCTTGATCTGTCCGTCGACGCGGCCGAGAAAGTCCAGCTGCCCGTCCGACCGCCTGCGGACCAGGTCTCCGCTCCGGTACATCCGCTCCCCCGGCTCGCCGAACGGGCAAGCGACGAAGCGTTCGCCGGTCAGGTCCGGGCGGCTCCAGTAACCGCGCGCCAGGCCCGTCCCGCTGACGTACAGCTCGCCCGTCACCCCTGTGGGCACCGGCCGCAGCGCGGAGTCGAGTACGTACAGCCGGGCGTTCGTCACGGTGACGCCGATCGGCGCGGTGGCAGGCCAGTCGACCGGATCCACCGGAAGGGTTGCCCCCGTGGCGGCGTGGGTCTCGCTCGGCCCGTAGTGGTTGTGGAGGCGAGCGGCGGGGTGCCGGGCGAAGAACTCCCGCACCGCCGGGTTGAGAGCGAGGGCCTCGCCTGCCTGGGCCACGTGCCTCAGGTCCGGAAGGTGAGCGTCCTGCTCGGCCGCCGCTTGGGCGAGCGCCTCGATGAGCAGGTTCGGGGCGTGGAGCTCTTCGATCCGGTGGCGCCGTAGCCACGGAACGAGCGCCTGCGGATCACGCCGTACCTCCTCGGGGCAGGCCACGAGCCGTTTGCCGTTCAGGAGGGCGGAGAGGACCTCGTGGATGGAGACGTCGAAGCTGATGGCCGAGAACTGCGCGACGGCCGCGGCCGGCCGTGACGGCATCACCTGCTCGTGCCAGCCGACCAGATTGATCATGGCGGCGACCGGCATGACCACGCCCTTGGGTCGCCCGGTCGAGCCCGACGTGTACATCATGTAGACGGGGTGTTCCGGCCTCAGTCCGAGGGCCGGCAGGTCTGCCGCCGACTCGCGGCCGCAGTCCGCGACGGTTTCCGCACGGTCCAGAACGAGCAGCGGTGCGCCGCACTCCGGCAGCGCGTCCGCCACGGCGGCCACGGTCACCACCACGGCGGGCCGGGCGTCCCGGAGCATGTAGCCGATGCGGTCGGCCGGATAGTCCGGGTCCACCGGAACGTAGGCGGCGCCCGTCTTGAGGACCGCGAGCAGTGCGACCACCAGGTCCGCCGAGCGCGGCAGGGCGAGCGCGACGAAACGCTCCGGCCCCACCCCCCGCTCGATGAGGACCCTGGTGAGCCGGTTGGCACGCTCGTTGACCTGTGCGTAGGTCAACGTCTCCACGCCCGCTTCGACCGCTACGGCTTGCGGGGTGCGACGCACCTGGGCTTGGAACAGCTCGGGGAGTGTGGCGTCCGGCATGGGGCGGGCGGCACCGCTCCACTCGGCTCGCAGCCGGGTGTGCTCTGCGGGCAGCAGCGGGTCGATCAGCCCGATCGGCTGTGCCGGGGCGCGGGTCAGGGCGGTCAGTACGCGCAGGAAACGGTCGACGAGGGCCTCGGCGGTCGGACGCTCGAACAGGTCCGCGCTGTACTCGACGACCGCCTTGATGCCCGCCCTCCCGGGCACGTCGGCAAAGGCGAAGAGCAGGTCGAAGCGGGAAACGCCGGACCCGGTCGGCTCCGGCGCGACGGTCAGCCCTCCGGGGAGCCGCTCGCCTTCCGGCCGCCGTTCGAACGCGGTGTGCTGCTCAGTGTTGTTGAACGCGAGCATGGTCTGGAAGAGGGGGTGGCGGGACATGGACCGGGTGGGGTTCAGCACCTCTACGAGGCGTTCGAAGGGCACGTCCTGATGGGCGTACGCCGCGAGGGCGTTCTCCCGGACCCGGGCGATCAGCTCACGGAACGTCGGATTGCCCGACAGGTCCGT